>JAWVXM010000067.1:0-12073 GCA_033723255.1 Thalassovita sp. | reverse complement strand
ATCCGGCAGGGCCGTGCACCTGGGGTCCGCCGAGTCTAAGCCGACCCCGGAGATGATTCACGAAAAATGGGAACAGATCAACAACCTGGACGACGGCAAAGAGGTAGATGACGCCACGACGGCCATATTCGATCTGGTCACCGCAGCGGCCACCCGGGCGGCTACCCAGCTGGCCGAGCTCGCCGACGGGTTCGGCAGCTTTCCCGGTCAGGTCGCGGGTTTCTTCGATCGTAAAGCTCGGCTCCACCGGAACGCGCAGATCGGCCTTGGCATAGATCGGCGTGCGCCGTTCATAGATTTCCGTCAGCGTGGCAAGCGGATCGGGCGTGCGCAGCAGCGGCCGCGTATCCTTGTGCCGCACCCGCTGCCACAGCAGGTTCAACCCGGCATCAAGCCAGACCGAAACCCCCTTTTGCGATATCACTTCGCGGTTCTGGTCCGCAAGGAAGGCACCGCCACCGGTCGACAGGATACACCGCTCGCTGGTCAGCAACCTATCGATCACCTGGCTTTCCTTTTTGCGGAAGAATTCTTCACCGTCGCGCGCGAAAATTTCAGCGATACTCATGTTGGCCGCCGCTTCGATCTCGGCATCCGAATCAAGGAACGGAACGCCAAGCTTCGCGGCCAAAGCCTTGCCCACAGCCGTTTTTCCGGCCCCCATCATGCCCACCAGCACGACCGTTTTCTTCAAATTCCAGCTCATGACCCGTCGAACTCGGCCAACCCTTGCCGTTTTTGCGATTTCACGACTGAATGACGTGATCTTGCGGAAAAGGCCAGTTATAAGTTGAGGAAAATCACAGGCAAACGGGCAGCAGGACAATGGGGCGTATCTTAAAATGGCTTTTCACTCTGGCAATTCTGGGTTTCATCGCCCTTGTCGCCTATGCCTATGTGGGCCCCTGGCTGGGCGCTGATTTTTCCGCGCCGCAACAAGAATACAGGCTGAAGGTCGTTCTGGATGCGGGCTAGCCTGGCGCTGCTGCTTCTGTGCCCGTCGCTGGCGCTGGCCCAAGCGCCGCTATCGGCCATCGACTGGCTGACCGATCCGGCGCCGGAACCGTTGATACGGCCTGCGGAGCCGGCGATCGCGGATACCGCCGTCATTCCGACCATCGACACCGTGCCACTGGGCGATGTGCGCGCCGACGCGGTCGGCCTGCTGCCACCGCAGATGACCGGGCTGCCCGCCAGCCTGTGGCAGAACAGCCGGTCCGAAGACCTGAGCGATCTTCTGGCGGCACAGAAGCTCACCGCGCTGCCAGCGATGCAGTCGCTGTTCTACACCCTGCTTCTGGCCGAGGCCGAAGCGCCACAGGCTGCCGATACCCAAAACATGTTCCTGCTGGCGCGCATCGATGCATTGCAAGAGCTCGGTGCGGTGGAACCGGTGCAGGCGCTGCTGGACCGCGCCGGCACCGGCGACCCGGAACTGTTTTCACGCTGGTTCGACGCCACCCTGCTGACCGGCGACGAAGACAGCGCCTGCGCCCGGCTGCGACAAGGTCCGCATCTTGCCCCATCCTACGCCGCGCGCGTCTTCTGCACCGCACGCATGGGCGACTGGACCACCGCCGCGCTGACCTTCGACACGGCGCGGGCGCTCAACCTTCTCACGATGCAGGAAGAAGCGCTGCTTCTGCATTTTCTCGACCCCGAAATGTTTGAAGGCACACCGCTGCCGCACCCGCCGGTACGCCCTTCCCCGCTGATCTTCCGGCTGCGCGAAGCGATCGGGGAACCGATGGCCACCGCGCCGCTGCCGCGCGCCTTTTCGGTCGCCGACCTGCGCGGTATGGCGGGATGGAAGGCACAGATCGAAGCGGCCGAGCGGCTGGCCCAGACCGGCGCGCTGGCCGAAAACCGGCTGCTGGGGATCTATACCGACCGGCTGCCGGCGGCCTCGGGCGGGATCTGGGACCGGGTCGATGCGGTGCAGCGGTTCGACATCGCCCTGCGCGCCCGCGATCCAGGAGCGGTTGCGCTGTCGCTGCCCAAGGCCGTCACGGCGATGAAGGTGGCGCGCCTGGAAGTGCCTTTCGCCGAGCTGTTCACTGATGCGCTGCTGCAACTGCCGCTGCGCGGCGACGCGGCGCGGGCGGCCTATCGGGTGGCGCTCCTGTCACCGCATTACGAAACCGCGGCACAGAAATATGGGTCCGAACTCCCGGAAATGAATTTCCTGTCATCCCTGGCCCTGGGCACACCGCAAAGCGCCGCGCCCAGCACCGAAGCGGAACGCGCCATCGCCGAAGGATTCGCGGCCACCGGAATGCCCGAAACTTTCCAAGCCGATATCGCCGCCGGACGTCTGGGAGAGGTGATCCTGCGCGCCATGCTGCGCTATGAACGGGCGGTGCGCGGCGAAATCCACGAACTGCCCACCGCTCTGGCCACGTTCCGCGCCGTTGGGCTGGAAGATGCCGCGCGCCAGGCCGCCCTGCAGTTCCTGTTGCTGGACCGCAGGCTGTGATGACCGATAGACACTGGATATCCGCCTTTCTGGAAGCGCAGGCCGCCGAGCTGGGCGCGGCGGACAATACCCGTCTGGCCTATGCCCGCGACCTGAAGGATTTCGCCGGCTGGGTTGCAAACCTGCCAAGCGACTTCGCAGCGGTTAGCCGTGACCAGATCGAAGCCTACCTGATCGATTGCGAAGCGCAGGGCCTGGCCCGGTCGACCCGCGCGCGGCGGCTTTCGGCGGTCCGGCAACTGTTCCGCTTCGCCTTCGAAGAAGGATTGCGTAACGACAACCCCGCGATCCAGATCAGCGGCCCGGGGCGCGACAAGAAGCTTCCAAAGACGCTGAGCGAAAAAGAGGTCGACCTGCTGCTTGCCGCGGCCAGAACGACCGGGCGCAGCCCATCCGACAGGCTGCGCAACAGCTGCCTGATGGAACTGCTTTACGCCACCGGCATGCGGGTCAGCGAACTGGTATCGCTACCCGTGGCGGCGACCCGGGGCGATCCACGGGTGATCCTTGTGCTCGGCAAGGGCGGCAAGGAACGCATGGTGCCGCTGTCGCCGCCGGCCCGCGCGGTGCTGGCCGAATGGCTGAAAACCCGCGACGCGGCCGAAGAAAAGGCGCGCAAGAAAGGGCAACCAGCATCGCGTTTCCTGTTTCCCAGCCGGGGCAAATCGGGTCACCTGACGCGGCACCGGTTCTTCCAGATCGTCAAGCAGCTGGCCGTTACCGCCGGGATATCACCCGACAAGGTCACGCCACATACGCTGCGCCATGCCTTCGCCACCCACCTTCTGGCCAATGGCGCCGACCTGCGCGCGATCCAAACCCTTCTGGGCCATGCCGATGTCGCCACCACCGAGATCTACACCCATGTTCTGGAAGAACGGCTGAGAGAGCTGGTGTTGGAACATCACCCGCTGGCCAAGGAAGGCTGAGGCGCGACGCGGCCGTCATGGCGGCACCCCCTTGATCCGCAACGGTTTGATGACCATAACCCTTGCCATGCAAGGGGAATTACACACGATGGAAACCACCGCAGCCACGCTCGACAGCGCCTTCTGGATCACCGCCCTGGCGATCCTGTTCCTGCTTGTCCTGTCGGGTTTCTTTTCCGGTTCCGAAACTGCGCTGACCGCCGCGTCGCGCGGCAAGCTGCGCAGTCAGGCCGACCGGGGCTCGCGCGGCGCCGCCCGCGCCCTGCGCATCACCGAGGACAATGAGAGGCTGATCGGGTCGGTCCTGCTCGGCAACAACTTGGTGAATATCCTGGCTGCCTCGCTGGCGACCTCGCTGTTTACCCGCGCCTTCGGCGAAGGCGGCGTGGCGCTGGCCACGCTGGTGATGACGTTCTTGGTGCTGATCTTTGCCGAAGTGCTGCCGAAGACCTATGCCATCACCAATGCCGAAACCGCGGCGGCGCGGGTCGCATCGCCGATCCAGCTGATCGTCACGCTGTTTTCCCCGGTCGTCAGCGCCGTGCGCATCCTGGTCCGCGCCATCCTGCGCATCTTCGGCGTGCGTGCCGATCCCGACAGCCATATCCTTGCGGTGCGCGAAGAAATCGCCGGCGCGCTGCAGCTGGGACATTCCGAAGGCGTGGTCGAAAAGGAAGACCGCGACCGTATCCTTGGCGCGCTGGACCTTGGCGAACGCGCGGTGGAAGAAATCATGCTGCACCGGAGCCAGATCGAGATGATCGACGCCGACAGCGACCCCGAGCTGATCCTGTCCCAGTGCCTTGAAAGCAACCACACTCGCCTGCCGGTCTTCAAAGAGGAGCCGGACAATATCGTCGGCGTGGTCCATGCCAAGGACCTTCTGCGCGGTATGCATAAATTGATGTTCGGCCCCGACGCATCGCCCAAGGGCTTGCAGGATTTCAAAGTCCTCGACGTCGCCATGCCGCCCTATTTCATCCCGGACACCACCACTCTGGACGACCAGATGCGTCAATTCCTGCGCCGACGCACGCATTTTGCGCTGGTGGTGGATGAATACGGATCGCTGGAGGGGCTGATTACGCTAGAAGACATCCTTGAGGAAATCGTCGGCGAGATCACCGACGAATTCGACCCGGACGCGGCCCTGGCGATCCAGAAAACCAAGGACGGGCAATTCCTTGTCGACGGGTCGATGACGATCCGCGATCTCAACCGCGCCAAGGACTGGAACCTGCCCGATGACGAAGCCAACACCATCGCCGGGCTGGTCATCCACGAAGCGCAGATGATCCCGACCTCCGGACAGGTGTTTTCGTTCCACGGATTCCGTTTCGAAGTGGTCAGCCGCAAGCAGAACCGTATCACCAAGCTGAAGATCAGGCCGCTGTAAGGAACATGGGAAACACCACCGCCATCCTGATCCTTGCCGCCGGCTCCTCTTCCCGCATGGGGCCGGGACGTGACAAGCTGCTGGAACCGGTGGGGGGATTGCCGCTGCTGACGCTTGTGCTGGAACGCGCCCGGGCGACCGGGTGCCTTGTCTATGTCTGCCTGCCCTCACCGGCCCATCCGCGCGCGCAGCTGATCGAAGACGAGGCGGTTCCGGTCTGGGTACCCGACGCGGATGAAGGCATGGGCGCCTCGATTCGCACCGGCATCCGCGCCCTGCCCGATGAAACCGATGCGGTTATGATCCTGCCCGCCGACATGCCGGAACTGACGACCGGGGATCTGCGGGCCGTGCTGGACGCGCATGTCCCCGGCCGAATTGCCCGTGGCACCGGGGCCGAGGGCAAGCCCGGCCACCCGGTGATCTTTCCGCGCGAATATTTCGAGGACCTCAAAGCCCTTGGCGGCGATCAGGGCGCGCGCCGTGTTCTGGCCGGCAATGTGGACCGGGTAGACCTTGTTGCCCTGCCCGCGCAGCACGCGCTGACCGATCTGGACACGCCCGAAGCCTGGCAGGCTTGGCGCGCCGGGCAATCAGGCGAATAGCACCCGCGCTTCCCGCCCGCTCAGCGTCGGGCGCGCGGCGGGATAGACCTCGTCGGCGCTGGCCTCGTAGAGTTCCGGGAAAAGGCTGACGATTTCGTTGCGCTGCGCCTCATCCATGCTGAGAAGGCTCAGGTCGCCGGGCTGGAAGCTTTCGCTCCACGCGCCATCCCCCTGCACGATCTGATGCTTTTCGAACATGAAATGGATATAGGTGACAGGCTCGCCGTCCAGCTGTTCCACCCCGTCGAGACAGGTCAGGTGAATGGCCGGGACGAAGACTTCCTCATCGCCGAACCACAGCGCGGTCTTCGGGTCGGAAATCAGCATCCGATGCTGCGGCGATACGATCAGGTCGCGTTCCGGCACGCCCGCGCCAAGCGCATCCTTGCGGATCAGGACCGGGCGCAGCGACGGGTTCGCTGCAAGATCGGGCCCGGTCAGCACGCGGGTCCCGGCCCAGACCACCGGCTGGTAGCCGTCATCACGGGTCAGAACCATGTCGCCGGGGCGGATATCGGCCGCGCGTTTTTCACCGCCCAGAACCTTGATGGAACTGTCCCTGGTGAAACAGGGCACGTGAACGACCTTTTCGATGTCGCAGAAATACAGCACCGACCCGTCCTGCCAGTTTACCGCGCCTGATTCCGGATCGGATTCATCGAAGGTAATCTTGGCCGGGCCATTGACGTAAAGCGTGTCGCCCTTGATTTCGCTGCCACCGTCGAGGTGGAAGGATTGGCCATCGCGCAGCGCGTCATCGACATAAAACTGGTCGTCGCCCTCATCGCCATATGCCGAGTCACCG
The DNA here is from genome assembly GCA_033723255.1 of Thalassovita sp. Lineage (GTDB taxonomy): Bacteria > Pseudomonadota > Alphaproteobacteria > Rhodobacterales > Rhodobacteraceae > Thalassobius. The sequence continues at coordinate 5,862 of JAWVXM010000067.1, read as the reverse complement.
CTCGAAACCTCGAATGTATCGTTCCCGGCGCCGCCAAGCATCGTGTCGGCGCCCGAACCACCGATCAGCAGGTCATCGCCGTCGCCGCCATCGAGGCTGTCATCGCCTTCTCCGGCATCGATCGTGTCGTTACCGGCACCTGCGCGGATGCTGTCATCATCGGGGCCCGCCGCGGGGTCGACCGCATCGCCCGCATCGACCATGTCGCCCTCGGGGTCACCGGTGAAAGCCGCATCGATCAGGTCATCGCCATCGCCGCCTTCGACAATTCCGTTCAACGCGGCGCCCGGCGCTTCGACGGTACCATCCGGCTCGGATGTGTGCGAACCATCGCCGGGAATGCCGATCGCCATCAGCTGCGCGTCGCTGCCCAGCTCCGCCGGAGACACCCCGATCAGGGTCAGGGCTTCGCCACCGGGAAAGCCCAGCACCGCGTTGCCGGAACCGTCGTCGGTCACGGTGACATCGGCCACGTCGACCGGGTTGCCATCCTCATCCGTCATGGCAGACACATCGAGCCGGTCATGGCCGCTATAGGACCCGTCGGCATTCAGCGTCGGCGCGGCAAAGCCTTCCACCTGATCGGATCCCGACAAGTCCCCCAGGATGATGGTGTCATCACCACTGCCCAGGACCAGATGCTCGACCCCGGCGAAGCTCGCCGTGGAGGTCCCATCGGAAATGAACCCCGATCCCCGATTGATGTCGCGCAGGTCGATATCCAGATCATCGGTAACCGCCGACATATCGAGAATGTCGCCGTTGACCTCTTCCTGGTCCTCCATCTCGATCGTGTCGTTGCCGAAATCGTTTTCCAGCGTGATCGTGTCGTCGCCATAGCCGGACCAGACGTAATCGTCACCGGTCCCTCCGGCCATCACGTCATTGCCAAAGCTGGCACGCATCCAATCATTGCCGGCACCGCCAAGCAGCGTGTCATCGCCGTGATCGCCATTCATCCAGTCGTCGCCGGCGCCGCCCTCGAAGTAATCGTTGCCGTCATAGGCTTCGAAACTGTCATTGCCGACGCCGCCGAAGGCGCTGTCATTGCCGACCCCGCCATAGAAAATGTCATGGCCCTCATCGCCGATGAAGGTATCGTCGCCCTCACCGCCTTCGAGCTGGTCATCGCCGCTACCGCCGTAGATGAAATCGTTGCCATCACCGGCCAGAACGGTGTCGTTGCCGGCCCCGGCCGCGATCACGTCGTCATTCGATCCGTCCGCCGCATCATTGCTGTCGACGCGGTCGCCCTCGGGGTCGCCGGTGTAATAGGTGTCGATGAAATCATCGCCATCGCTGCCTTCGACGACATGGGTTCCCGACGGTTCCGGATAGGTGGCTGCGGCATAATTGGTGTTGTAGGCACCATTGCCGTCTTCCGCAGAACCGGGCGCAATCGCCCCGTCGCCGTCGAAATCGAAATCGCTGTTACGATCGAGGGACAGCGTCCCGTATTGATCATTCGCATCCGCCCCCGGTGCGACGAAAAGCGTGCTCAGCGCAGGCGCGTCGGGATCGGTCGACACCAGCATGCTGGCATCGAAGGAAAGATAGCTGTCCCCCATCCCGGTGAGAGTGTTCTCCACCCCGGCATAGGTGCCCGCCACTTCCGGTTGATAGCTGTAGAGGATCGTTCCTGCTTCGTAATCGGCAAGACTGTCATAGACATTGACGCCGACGATCAAGGTCGCCCCGGTCAGTTCGCCGTTTTCCTCGGCCTGTTCGACGACGATCTCGACGATCTGGGTATCCGAGAAAACCTGCGTCCCGCTTTGCAGCGAAACCTGCCCGGCGCCGTCCTGACCGGCCCCGGCCAGAGCCATCAGCGCGGGGTCGAATACGACGTCAATTCCATATGCAATGAATGCGGTGTTCATTCACGTCCCTCCTGTGGACTTCCGACCCTGCGGGTAGCGTTCCCTCAGTTTCGAACACGCACGCCCGGCCCCCCGTTCGAACGCACATGAAATCTTTCTCTTCTTCCTCGTTTCCGCGCGGGGTGAATTCACCGAATTTCAGTGCGCCCCGGCGCGATTGGATTGGTCGGAAAAGGGACAGCCCCCAGCCCCTCTTCCGGCTGCCCCCGTCTGGGCGGGGGCAGTGCTGCAAATGGTTGTTACTTGTTGAAGGTCAGAACCGTGGCCTCGTGCTTCTTCAGCGACCGACGGGCCGCCTGATAGTTGCCGCTTCCTTCCCGGTGACGCAGTTCGGGGAACAGGGTGAAGATTTCCTCGCGCTGCTCATTGCCAAGCCCCTTCAACGTCATGTCCCCGGGCTGGAAGCTCTCGGTCCAGGCGCCGTCCGACAACACCACTTCGTGCTGGTCGAACATGAAGTGAATATAGGTCGTGCCGACCACGTTCACCTTGTGGATGCCGTCCAGCCCGACCAGATGCTTGGCCGCGGCCAGAACCTCGGTTTCGTTGAAATAGAGGTTCACCTTCTCGTTGGTGACCAGCACCCGGTGGTTCGGGCTGACCATCATGTCGCGCTGCGGCAGACCGTTGCCCAATGCCCCCTTGCGGATCAGGATCGGCTGCAGCTTCGGTTCGCGGGCCAGTTCGATGCCGTTCATCCGGCGCGCCCCGATCCAGCGGATTTCCTGAATGCCGTTGTCGCGGGTGATGACCTTGTCGCCTTCCTTCAGGTCCTCGACCATGCGCGCGCCCTGCGGCGTGGCGATCAGGGTGCCGGGGGTGAAACAGGGCACGATATTTTCGATATTGGTGAAGGTCGCGCTCCCCTTGACCGCTCCAGAGCCGTCCAGGAATTCCACCGTGCCGTCGATCCCGTTGCCGTCACTGTCGGTCACGATATCGGCCAGGCGGTAGTCGCCAATACCGTAGAGCACCAGCGTATCATCATCGTTGCCGCCTGCCCCGCCATGCACGGATTCACCCATGGTGATGCCCATGATGGTATCGGCATCGTCGCCGCCATCGATCTCATCGATACCGCCGCCGCCCTGCAGCAGGTCATCGCCGGCGCCGCCGATCAGCGTGTCGTCACCCGAACCGCCATAGATTTCGTCTTCGTCGATCTGCCCGTCGAGGTAATCGTTACCCGAACCGCCATAGATCGTGTCGTCGTCATCCGCGCCATAGACCGTGTCATCCCCGGCGCCCGCATGAATGTAATCCTGGCCGTTATCGGGACGCAGGTCGGTATCGTCGGGAATATTGACCGCGTCCGGGTAGGACGGGTCCAGGCCGCCATAGACCAGGTCATCGCCCGAGCTGGCCATGATCGTGTCGGAGCCTTCGCCGCCGATAATGGTGTCTCCACCGCTGCCGCCGTCGATTTCATCGGCGTCGAGACCGCCATCGATATAATCGACGCCGCGACCGCCCATGATGGTATCGGCATCGTCGCCGGTCATGATCGTGTCGGCACCGTCCCCACCATCGACGAAGTCGCGATCGTTGTCGGGATCGCTGTCACTGGGATACAGGCCGGGATAGCCCATGTCGGGCAGCGCGCCGTCGCGGACACCGGGGCCCGAGGTGATCACGTCGGACCCGTCGCCCCCCATGATGGAATCGCTGCCGTCGCCGCCGTCGATCGTATCGTCGCTGGCGCCGCCCAGAACGGTGTCATCGCCGTCATAGGCTTCGATGATATCGTCGTTGTCCGACTGGCCGGGCCAAATATTGTCTTCGTGGTCGACCATGTCGCCTTCGGGGTCACCGGTATAGGCGATATCGATGTAATCGTCGCCATCGGTCCCTTCGACGATCCCGTCCAGGCCATCTTCTTCACAGCCGTCAATGGTCGAGAAATGGACATCGCTGATGTAAACGCGCTGTGCCGCTTCGCCGCCGTTGAGATAGGAAATCTCGATCCGGGCCACCGGCCCGTCGATCTGCACCAGAGCCGACGCCGTTTCGTCGGTCGGCTCATAGGATGCATCCGTGCCGCCGACATAATTGCCGCTCTGATCCACGTCGGATCCAGCAATGATGCTCACCGGGATCACGTTGCCTTCGGCGTCATAAGCCAGGATCTCGACGCCATCGAGGTGAACGCCGCCCTCGTTGTCGGGATCGGTGCCGAAATCGATGTCGTTCAGGCGGAAGCTGACATCCTGCACCGCATCGTCGTACAGGGAATCGGTGGAAGAAAACGCCATGGTCACGGTCGAGGTCTGATCGACACCGCCTTCGCCGCCCATTCCAAGCAGCTTCAGTGCCGAGTTCGGATCGAATTCTTCGCCCGCGGCAACGTAGCTGTCGGTGTTGACGGTGAACGCTTCGGCGCCCTCGTCAATCGCCGTGAACCCGACATTGACGGCGATGCCGCCCGTATCCACGGTGGTCGACGCCCCCAAATTGGTGCCGTAAGTGCCAAATAGGGACCAATCCAGAACCAAATCAGCCATTTGAACTCTCTTTCACCTTTTGCGATGGGGCCTTCCCCATACTGCAAGACGCAGTGGCGGTGCCTTATCCAAGCCCCACCCGAAGCCAAATCCAACAGATCGCGCAAAGTCAGAAAGCAGCAGGCAAATCCCTCCCGTCCGGCTGCCGCGCAGGGCTGCCGGTCAGGTCGCGGACCATAGGAATAAGAACTCCCGGTCGCGTTACCTCGCATTCCTCCGAATGCTTGACCCTATTCAATTGGCCGCCCCCGCAGCCAGCAGACGTTGCCCCCCCCAGTAGGGCTACACTCAATACATACTTAAGTAAGAGTTTTCGACAAAGGGATGATTTTCATACAATTGCCAGTATTTCGTCTAAATTCGTCAATTTTCCCGACACCTGGCAGTCTGATTGGTTCCAAATCAGATGCTTTTACCCAGCTGTTTTGGGATTCTCACCGAGTCAAATTCCACATTGCGGAAATATAAGGGCGATCTAAAAGATTTTTCTACTATTGAACGAAATACTGTTTCCATCGGCGCGACAGACGACAGGACTTTGGTTCCGTCAAATTTCTGCCGCAAATTGCGCGCAAATCTAAGGCTAATGTTATCCAACCGGGAACAATCCGGACCAAGTTCAGGGAATTTTCCCCGCGCAGATCGACAAACAACGAATCAAATTTCCCTGTCCGCCCGAAAATTTGGCTAAGAATGGGCTTCTCCACGTCCATACCACGATCATGCACGCAAAACGCCCCTGTGAGGCGCCCGCAACACGGAACACTGTCATCATGGAATGAGTATTGGTACCCAAGGCCGGACTCGAACCGGCACGATATTTCTATCGGCGGATTTTGAATCCGCTGCGTCTACCATTCCGCCACTTGGGCACGCGCAGAAAGGATTACCTGTCTCTTTTCCCGCCGTCCAGAGGCAAAGCACCCGCCATCCCCAGAAAACCGGCATGGCCCGCCGGTGTGATGCGGCGATGCGATTGCGGTTGACCCCGTGGCAACGACATGGCGTAACGGGTTCGAACCACAAGGATATCCGCCCGCATGCTCAGCAGAACCTACCATTGGACCATGTCCTTGGCCGACCATCCCCACGCGCTCAGGGCGCTGGCGCTGATTTCCTTCATCGAGGCCTCGATTTTCCCGATCCCGCCGGATGTTCTGATGATCCCGATGATCCTGGCCCGCCCGTCCCGCGCCTGGCTGATCGCGGCGGTAGCACTGGTCGCGTCCGTCCTGGGCGGGCTGATGGGGTATGCGATCGGCGCGGTCTTTTATGAAGAAATCGGCCGCCCTATCCTTGAAACGATGGGCAAGGCAGACGATATGGCGGCCTTCAACAGCCGGTTCAACGAACTCGGGGTCTGGCCGGTGCTGATCGCCGGGCTGACCCCGTTCCCGTTCAAGGTAATCACCATCATGTCCGGATGGACCGGCCTGCCGCTGATCACCTTCATCATCACCGCGACCGTCGCCCGCAGCCTT
>JAWVXM010000066.1:0-12089 GCA_033723255.1 Thalassovita sp. | reverse complement strand
CCTGTTCGAAGGGGCCGAGGCGCTGCATCAGGTTCTGCACCCGGAATTCGCGCGCGTCTATTCGATCATCAAGCGGACCGAATACGAAGAGTTCCTGCAGGTGATCAGCCCCTGGGAACGCGAACACCTGCTGTTGAACGTGTGAGGCGGTGCCGTGCCCCTGGCGCGGCAACTGATATCGTGCGCCGGACGGCGCCCGGGGGGTGTGGAGTAAGCCATACTTCCGCGGGGATCTTTTATTCAAATCGAAGAAGGGCTGAGGATGAACCTGCTACATTCGAATGACCGTAAGGGGGAATACCCGCAAAGCTGGTACGCCGCGACGGCGCAAACGCTCGATCCCTTCCCGGAACTTGAAGGCGAGACGCGCGCGGATGTCTGCGTGGTGGGCGGCGGTTACACCGGATTGTCGGCGGCGCTGCACCTGGCCGAGGCGGGATTCGACGTGGTGCTGCTGGAAGCGCACCGGGTGGGTTTCGGCGCATCGGGTCGCAATGGCGGCCAGCTGGGCAGCGGCCAGCGCCGCGACCAGGAAGAACTCGAGGCGATGGTCGGGCGCGACGACGCCCATCGCCTATGGGACCTGGGCGAGGAAGCCAAGCAGCTGGTGCGCGACCTGGTGGACAGGCACGGGATCGACTGCGACCTGAAACCCGGCATCGCCTGGACCGGCTTCAACCGGCGCGAAACCCGGCACCTGCATGACTATGCCGAGAAGATGCAGCGCGATTACGGCTATGACCAGATCAGCCCGCTTTCGGCCGAGCAATGGTCGGAAATCTGCCCCTCACCGGCCTATGACGGCGGGCTTCTGGACATGGGCGCGGGGCACCTGCATCCGCTGAATTTCGCGCTTGGCCTTGCCCGGGCGGCCGAAAAGGCCGGGGTGCGGATCTTTGAGCAGACCCATGTGCAGCATATCGATCAGGGCGCGCAGCCCGTGGTCCGCACCGAGAAGGGTCAGGTGACATGCAATCACGTCATCCTGGCCTGCAACGGCTATCTGGGCGGGTTGAACCGGAAGGTCGCCGCGCGGGTCATGCCGATCAACAATTTCGTGGTGGCCACCGAACCGCTGGGGGATGAGGCACGCAAGGTCCTGACCCGCGACATCGCGGTCTGCGACAGCAAGTTCGTGGTGAATTACTTCCGGCTTTCCGCCGACGGGCGGCTGCTGTTCGGCGGCGGCGAAAGCTATGGCTACCGGTTCCCGCGCGACATCGAAGCCGTGGTCCGCAAACCGATGAGCGAGATCTACCCGCATCTGCGCGACGTGCGGATCGATTACGCCTGGGGCGGCACGCTTGCCATCACCATGAAACGGCTGCCCTTCGTGGCCCGGGTTGCGCCCAATATCCTCAACGCGTCGGGCTATTCCGGTCACGGGGTCGGCACCGCGACCCATTCCGGCATGCTGATGGCGCGGGCGATCCAGGGTGACGCGGAAGGGTTCGATACGATGTCGGCGCTTCCCGTGCCGGGGTTCCCGGGCGGACCAGCGTTCCGCTCCCCCCTGCTGGTTCTGGCGATGAGCTGGTACGCGCTGCGCGACCGGCTGGGACTGTGACGCCGGCATCCTGACCTAAGCATGGACACGCGCTGCCCCCAAAGCCCCGGCGTGTCATGGCAATTTCATTTTCTTTGTGGTCAAAAATACCTTAAGACTTAAGAAAAGCCGAAGAAGACATTCAGGAAAGCCGAATTCATGACTTTGCCGCCCAACGTATATGATGCCGAACCCATCCCGGCCTCGGCGCGTGCCGAAATCGAACGCCTGCTGCAGACGGGCGATCTGTTCCGCTATACCGCGCCGGAAGACGCGCCGGTTTCCCTGCTGGAACGCGATTTCGCCGAAACGATGGGCAGCAAATACGCGCTGGCTGTTTCTTCCTGCTCGGCGGCCCTGTTCCTGTCGCTGAAAGCGCTTGGCCTGCCGCGCGGTGCGCGGGTGCTGATCCCGGCCTTCACCTTCGCCGCGGTGCCGTCTTCCATCGTGCATGCCGACTGCGTGCCGGTTCTGGCCGAGGTGGGTGACAATTACCGTATCGACATGGCCGATTTCCACGCCAAGCTGGACGATACGATCGGCGCCGTGATGATCAGCCACATGCGCGGGCACACGTCGGACATGGACGCGATCATGAAGCTGTGCGCCGAACGCAACGTGCCGGTGATCGAGGACGCGGCGCATTCGCTGGGCACCAAGTGGCACGGGAAAAACATCGGCACCATCGGCAAGATCGGCTGTTTTTCCTTCCAGAGCTACAAGCTGCTGAATTCCGGCGAAGGCGGCATCCTGATCACCGACGATGCCGATATCCTGGCCCAGGCCGCGATCATGTCGGGCGCTTACGAACATAACTGGAAAAAGCACCTGGCGCGCAGCGAAGAAGACGTCGAAGCGCTGCAGGCGGCCTTTGCCCGCTGGCAGAACAAGCTGCCCTTGTACAACCTGCGCCTTGGCAACCTGTCGGCGGCCATCGTGCGCTCGCAGCTGGCCGAGATCCCGCGCCGGGTGACCGACGGGCGGCGCAATCACGATTACGTTGCCGGGAAACTGAACCTGTCGCCCTGGATCGAGGTTCCCGACAAGCTCGGCCCGGAGGAGCGGGCACCGGATTCGATCCAGTTCAACCTTGTCGGCATGGAAGAAAACGAGGTGCGGGCGTTCCAGGATGCCTCGGCCGCGCGCGGCGTGAAGGTGCAGGTCTTCGGGCTGAGCACCGACAATGCGCGCGCTTTCTGGAACTGGGAATTCCTTGGCAAGGCACCCAAGCTGCCGCAGACCCGCCAGATGCTGATGAAGGCCTGCGATGCTCGCCTTCCCGCCCGGCTGACCCTGCCGGAACTTGACGTAATTGCCGATGCGCTGATCAAGGCGGCACAGGACGTGATGGGCAACAGCCGCGTCTTCGGGACCTGAGGACGCGTCCGGCGGAAGTATTTGCGGAACGGTGGAAGAGGAAAGCCAGGCCTTTCTTCGTTCCCAAAATACTCGAATTCAGACCGCGCCGGGGGCGCCGGCGTCAGAGAATTTCCAGAACGCCTTGCATGAACGGATAGGCCTGCACCGCGGGTTCGACCACGTGGTGCTGCAGCACCGGTTTCAATTCCTCCGCCACCCGTTCCGGCATATCCTGTAAGATCCCCTTGCGCGCGACCAGCGAAATGCGCCGCGACAGTGGCTCGAACGGCAGGTCGAATACGTCGAACTGATCCGCGAAACGCCGCGCCCGCATCAGGGCCAGCGGCGTCAGGATGGCCCAGCCGGTGCCTTGGGCCACCAGCGCAAGGATCGCATGATAGCTGTCCAGTTCGAAGCGATGCGCCAAGGTCAGGTTCTGCCGCGCCAGGTGCGATGACAGGATCCGCCCCATGTGGTGACGCGTGGTGTAATGCACCAGCGGCAGCGCCTGCAGCTGTGGCAGAACCGGCCGGTCGCGATCCACCGTACCCTTGGGGGCGGCCACCACGAAGCCTTCGGACAAAAGCGGATGCACTTCCATCCAGTCCGCTTCGCCGCCCATATCGGCGGCAACGATCACGTCGAGCGCCCGGGCGTCGAGCTGATCATAGAGATAGTGGCTGGCGCCGGTTTCCAGCAGGAACTGGCAGCCCTTCATTTCACCGGCCAGCTTGGTCAGCAGCCGCGGGGTCACGTCGGTTTCGAAATCCTCGATCATGCCGAGCCGGAACCGGGTCAGCGCCGCCATGTCGGACATCGCCAATTCGGCCCGCGCCAGCGCGGCCTCGTTCAGGATATTGCCGGCGCGGCGACGGAAGATTTCTCCGGCGGGTGTCAGTGCGATGGGCCGCGTGTTGCGGACCAGAAGCGTCGCACCGACCGCAGCCTCGAGATTGGTCAGCTGCTGGCTGACCGCCGAGGCACTGGCGCCCAAGCGCCGCGCGGCAGCCGAAATGCTGCCCTCTTCGGCGGTGGCAACGAAAACCTCGACGCCCCAGAGCGTGATACGGCCGGGGCTGTCCACCATCGGCTTACTTGCTCATCTTGCTCAGCTTGTCCTGCAGCTCGGACAGCTGCTGCTTGATGGCGTCAAGATCCTCGCCGCCATCTTCGCCTTCGGCCTTGGGGGCTTCCCGTTCGGGGCCGCTCCAGGACCCGGACAGGCCGCTGGTCATCGCTTTCAGGAAGGCTTCCTGCTGCGCCTGCAGCGCCTCGAACCCGGGCATGCCGGTCATCGGGTTCGCCTTGGTCATGTTTTCCATCATCTTGGATTGGCCATCGCGCAGCATCTCAAACGACATCTGCAGGAATTGCGGCACCATCGATCCGGCCTGGTTGGTATAGGTGCGCACCAGGTCGGTCAGAACGCTGACCGGAAGCACGTTTTCGCCACGGCTTTCATGCTCGGCAATGATCTGCAGCAGATATTGGCGCGTCAGGTCGTCGCCCGATTTCAGATCGACGATCTGCACCTCGCGGCCTTCGCGGATGAAGCCGGCGATATCTTCCAGCGTGACATAGTCGCTGGTTTCGGTGTTGTACAAACGGCGACTGGCATAACGCTTTATCAGAAGCGGTTTTTTTTCGTCAGTCACGGGCGGCCCTCCCAAAATGCAGCACTGCGGAAAAGCTTATGCTAGCGCAGAATAAAAAGAAAGGGCGGGCTTGGGAAGGCCCGCCCCAATGCGACGCATCTGATTGGGAGGAGGAGTGATGCGGCGTATGTCTTTCGCTTACTTCGCGGCGGCCTTCTTGGCAGCGGCGGTCGCTTCCTTGGCGGCTTTCTGAACAGCGGCCGAAGCTTCTTCGGTCATGTCCTTGCCGGCAGCCATCAGCAGTTCGACGGTTTCGGTCTGAAGCTTCTTGGCGATTTCGGCGAAGGCGGCCATGTTTTCGGCAGCGGTTTCGGCCGAGGCGGACGCGAAATCGCTCAGCGCCTTGGCATAATCGGCCGGTTCGTCCTTGACCTTCGATACGTCGCTCAGCTTCGACAGGGTGTCCTTGGTCCACTTGCCCGAAATCTCCGACGACTTCTCGGCGGCCGACAGCGCGGCGGCGGTCAGCTTTTCGTTCAGGGCAGCCTGGGTCTTGAACACATCTTCAACGGCCTTGGTGTCGACCGGGAACGCGCCCATCATGTCTTTCATGATCGCGGTGAAATCCTGAGTTTTTGCCATTGTTCCAAATCCTTTTTGCAACCGGGCCCACCCCGGCATCGCTGCAACTGCAAACAATATGCATGCTGCACTGCAGAAAATCAAGAAATTTCGCTGCAACGCAGAATAAGTTCAGGGTTGTGGTGAGTTTTCAGTAGCTTGCCTTAACGGCCACATAGGTTCCCGGGGCCGGGGCCAGCGCGGGATAGGTCGAATCACCGGGGATGCGCGCCGGCACCATCTTACCCGACCGCTTGCGCAGCCAGGCTTCCCAACGCGGCCACCAGCTGCCGTCATGGCGGGTGGCACCTGCCATCCATCCGTCGGCATCCTGGCTCAGGTCGTCATTGGTGTAATGGCCGTATTTCTTCTTCGACGGCGGGTTCACGATGCCGGCGATATGCCCCGATTCCGACACGATGAAGGTCCGGTTCTTCGAACTGGTCTGCCGGAAGCCGCGATAACAATCCTTCCAGCGCGCGATATGGTCGGTTTCGCAGGTGATTGCCATGATCGGCACATCGACGTCACTGATATGCAGCGTTTCGCCCAGCATCTCGTATCCGTCCCGGACGAATTCGTTGTGCTGGCACAACCCGCGCAGATACTGCATCGCCATCCGCCCCGGCAGGTTCGCCGCGTCGCCGTTCCAGTACAGCAGGTCGAAAGCCGGCGGCGCTTCGCCCAGCATATAGCTGCGGATCGCCGGGCCATAGATCAGGTCGTTGGACCGCAGGAAGCTCATCGTGCGGCCCATGATGAAGCCGCGCAACAGTCCCTGCTGTTCCACCTCGGCCTCGATCCCGTCGACGAAATCGTCCTGCAGGAAGGGAACGAATTCGCCCTGATCGCTGAAATCGGTCAGCGCAGTGAAGAAGGTGGCGGACTTGATCGATTTGTCGCCGCGCTTTTTCAGCAGCGACAGCACCAGATGCAGCGTGGTGCCGGCAATGCAATAGCCGACCGCGTTGACCTGTTTCTGGCCGGTGATTTCCTTTGCGACGCGGACCGCTTCGAGGAAACCTTCCTCGACATAATGTTCCATCCCGATGTCGCGATAGCTGGCATCGGGATTGATCCAGCTGACGACGAACAGCGTGTAGCCCTGTTCGGTGATCCACTTGATCAGGCTGTTCTGCTCCTTCAGGTCGAGGATGTAAAACTTGTTGATCCAGGGCGGGAAGATCACGATCGGGGTTGCGTGCACTTCGTCGGTGGTGGGCGCGTACTGGATCAGCTCCATCATCCGGTTGCGGTAAACCACCTGCCCCGGCGTGGTGGCGATGTTGCGGCCCAGTTCGAACGCCGTGTCGTCGGCCAGCCGCACCAGCATTTCACCCTGGTTCGCCTCCAGGTCGGCGACCAGGTTTTCCAGCCCCCGCACCAAGCTTTCGCCTTCGGTTTCCACCGCCTTTTCCAAGGCGTCCGGGTTGGTGCCGAGGAAATTCGTCGGCGCCATCATGTCAATGATCTGCTGGGCGAAATAATTCAGCCGCCTGCGCTCGGTGTCGTCGAGATCCTGCAAGTCGCCCACTGCCTTGCGGATCGCATCGGCATTGCGCATGTATTGCTGCTTGATGAAGTTGAAATAGGGATGGGTTTTCCACAGGGGATTGGAAAACCGCCGGTCATCGCCGGTGTCATCCTCGGGCGCCTGGAAAGTCCCCTTGGCCAGCGCCTGCTGCGCCTCGATATAATGCTTCACCGACTTGCCCCAGAATTCCAGCTGGTTCTCGAACAGCTTGGCCGGATTCTGCAGCATATCGGTCCAGTACGCCGTCGCCGCGTTCAGGAAAACATCCTGATCGGGCGCGTTCAGAGTCGGGTTCGCGGGATTACGATGGGATACCGCATTGACAAACCGTTTCGAGAGCTCTTCGATCCGGGCCAGATTGGCATTCAGCCTGTCGAGATTTTCGAGCGCATTCTGCTCTTCAGTTGTCATATTTTCAAATCCCTATTAGTCTCGCTGCTGTGCAGCAAAACGAATCCGGCACAACAATTGCCCTGCAATAATTTTTCGCTGACACTGCGCAGCACGTCAACGACCGGGACAGGCAGCACACCAGAGCAAAGGACAAGCGCATGCGCTACATGGCCACCTACGACCTGATGGAAACTTTCCGCAACACGAACCAATGGCTGGGTGCCTCTGCCCTTTCGCTTGCATCCTATCCGGTTTTTTCGATGGCGCCAAATCCCGCCCTGCAATGGATGGCGGCCTGGGGCGAAGTGACCGAACGCACGTTCCAGCGCATGGTGACCAAACCCAGCTGGGGCATCCGATCGATGACCTGCGAAGACGGTAAGGACCATCTGGTCAGCAAGGAAGTGGTGGTCAAGGGCGATTTCGGCGACCTGATCCATTTCAAGGTCGCCGGGCGCAAGCCCAAGCCGCGCCAGGTGCTTCTGGTTGCGCCGATGTCCGGCCATTACGCCACCCTTCTGCGGTCCACCGTGATCAGCCTGCTGCCCGATTGCGAAGTTTATGTGACCGATTGGCACAACGCGCGTGACATTCCGGTTTCGGCGGGCAAGTTCGACGTCGAGGATTACACGCTCTACCTGGTGGATTTCATGCGTCACCTGGGCCCCGACACCCATGTGATCGCGGTCTGCCAGCCCGCGCCGCTGACGCTGGCCGCCACCGCCTATCTGGCGGGCGAGGAACCGCAGGCGCAGCCGCGCTCGCTGACCCTGATCGGCGGCCCGATCGATCCCGATGCGACCCCCACCGACGTGACCGATTTCGGCAACCGCGTCACCATGGGCCAGCTGGAAGAACTGATGATCCAGCGGGTCGGCTTCAAGTACAAGGGCGTCGGCCGGCTGGTCTATCCCGGGCTGCTGCAGCTGGCATCCTTCATGTCGATGAATGCCGACCGGCACAGCCAAGCCTTCACCGATCAGATCCACCGGGTGATGAAGGGCGAAGCCGCCGATCACGACGCCCATAACCGGTTCTACGACGAATACCTGGCGGTGATGGACATGACCGCCGAATTCTACCTGTCGACGGTGGAACGGATCTTCAAGAACGGCGAGATCGCCAAGAACGAATTCACCATCAACGGCAGGCATGTCGATATCGGCAAGATCACCACGGTCGCGGTGAAGACGGTGGAAGGCGCGAAAGACGACATTTCTGCCCCCGGCCAGTGCATCGCGGCGTTGCGTCTCTGCACCGGGCTGCCTGCGGAAAAGAAGGCCAGCCACGTCGAACCCGGCGCCGGCCATTATGGCATCTTCGCCGGCAAGAGCTGGCGCAACAACATCCGCCCGCTGGTTCTGAATTTCATCGACGCCAACAGCAAGGCACCGTCGAAGGCCGCGAACAAGAACGCCGCCGCGCGCTGAGCGGCGTAGACGGACGAAAGAACGGCGGGGCCTGTGCCCTGCCGTTTTTGTTTGAAACAGAAAAAAGCCGGGAAAGCACCAGTCCGCGGGGTAGCGCTGCAACGGTTGAACGGGGCACTTTATGCCAGTGAAGTCCGCGCGACCTATCTCCAGCAGCGCAAACGTCACCAAAGCGCCAGCCCGTCCGGGCGGACTGGCGCTTGCCCGGCGGCCTGCGGCCTTGTTCCGGGCTGGGTTTCGAATAATTGTTAGCCTAGTCTTCCCGCCTGCCCTGCCACCAGCCGCGCAGCGCCCGCCAGATCGGCATGACATCAAGCGCCGCGACCAGGACACCCAGCGGGAACATCCAGAACCCGATCACCGGCAAGAATCCGAACAGGCCACCCAGCATCAGCAACAGCCCCAACACCAGCCGCAGTCCCGGCGGGATATGACGGCGGGCCCAGCGTCGAATCCCTGCGATGCGACGCTTCAATCGGTATTTTCCGGCCCTGCTCATGCCCGCAAGACAACCGGCTGCGCCATCCAGCGGCGCAAGATGGCGGTGACCGCGGCGGGCTGTTCCAGCGTGGGCAGATGCCGGGCCCCGGGAATGATTTCAATTTCGGCATAGGGCATCAGATCGGCAAGCTGCGGCGCGAACAGGCCCGCATCGCACATCATGCCCGGTAGAAATACCAGCGGTTCCGCCATTCCGACTGCTCCGATCTATCGCCCCGTCAGCCCAGATTCCGGCGCCCCCGCGCGCGTGTCAATCGGTTTCTGGTTCCCAGCCGCCCCAACGGAACGCCCCGTCTTCCGCGCGCAGGGGGGAAAACGGGTTATGGGCGATTTCCCATATATGTCCTTCGGGGTCGCAGAAATAACCCGAATAGCCGCCCCAGAAAACCTTTCGCGGTTTCTTCAGAAGGGTTGCGCCGGCCGAAACGGCACGCTCCACCAGGGCATCCACCTCGCCAGGGCTGTTCAGGTTATGGGCCAGCGTCACCGCGCCACGCCCCAACGTTTCGACCGGCACCCCGATGTCATCCGCCAAGTCATCCAGCCCATACAGGCACAGCGCCTGTCCGATCAGGTTGAACGCCACGATCTCTTCCGGAGAGTCGGCTTTCTGCCACCCCAAGTCCGAATAGAACCGGGCTGCCCGTGCCAGGTCGCGACAGCCCAGCGTGATCAGGGAAATGCGCTGTTCCATGGCAATGCTCCTTTCAAAACAATGCCGCCACATTGACCGCAGGAAAGGAGCGTATCAACCTTGCGCCCGCGCCAGAACCTTTTCGACGGATTTTTCGATCAGACTCAGGCAATCAGGATCGGAAAACCGGTGATCGGCACCCTTGACCAGCGTCAGGCGGATATCGTCACCCTCGGCATGGTCAAGCAGCCGGATCGCGGTTTCCGTGGGCACGGCGGTGTCCTCGGTGCCCTGCAGGAAACGCGTCGGGAAGGGCAGCCGCAGCGGCGCCCGCAGCACCAGCCTGTCGCGCCCTTCCTCGATCAGGCGCTTCGATATGATATAATCTTCGTCGTAATCCGATGGCATCCGCACGAAACCCTGACTTTCCAACTCGGTCTTCTGCGCATCGGTGAAACTGGCCCAATACCCGTCCTCGGTGAAATCGGGCGCGGCGGCGATGGTGACCATGCCCACGATCCGGTCCGGGATGGCGCGGGCCAGCAACAGCGCCTGCCAGCCGCCCATCGAACTTCCCACCGCGACGATGGGTCCGTCGGTCAGCTGCTCGATGACGGCCCGCGTGTCTTCATGCCAGTCGCCGATGCAGCCTTCGGCGAATTCGCCGGAACTGCGCCCGTGGCCGGAATAATCGAAGCGGACATAGCCCAGCCCCTTTGCCCTGGCCCAGGCTTCCAGATGCACCGCCTTGGTGCCCTCCATGTCGGATTTCAGCCCCGAACAGAAGATCACGACCGGGCCCTGCCCGTCGGTCTTGTTATAGGCGATCCGTCGCCCCTGCGGCGTGGTCAGAAAATCCATCGTTCACTCCCGTTGATTTGCCGCCAATCTAGCCGGGGCTTGCGCCCGGGAAAAGCGGATAGGGCGGATTGATCCGGGGCGGCGCAGCTGTTTGACTGTTGCAGGGGTCAACAAGGAGAGCATCGGCTTGAATCGCGACAAGGCCACGGCGGTGCTGTTTTCGGCGGCCGTCGTCACAGGGTTCATCGTGATCTACGGGATCGACGACGACGGTGACTGGGCCCGCCGTCTCGCCCGTTCGGTCGACCGTGCGCTGTACCTGTCCTCGGCCTTTGTCTTCCTGTCCTTCCTGCGATGCAGCCCGGCCTATTTCGTGTGGCTTCTTGCCACCTATTCGGTGGCCGGTTTCCTGGCCCTGTTCATCTCATATGTGCTCTATCTCGGAAGCCGCGCCGGGTTGCCGCCCGCCTTCTTCGCCGCCCTGGCCAATTTCGCAGATTACGCGCTGGCCACCGCCGTTCTGGTGATCGGGCTGGGCATCCCCATCCGCTATTTCCGGGCCAGGATACGGGAACGATGAACCCGACATGTCAACACCGCATTCGCATTCCGGAAACCAAGCAGCGCAAAGGTTGGCCACGGCTGGAGGATATCCTTGATCCGGCGGAGCCCTACGCCCGAGAGGACAAGAGCGGAAGCCGGTAAATTCATCCGCAAATGTTGAAATTTTTCATTTGCTTCTCCATAAATTCGCAAGCATTTTTGTCATTATTAATTCACAAGCGTTTTTGTCATTCGCGGGAAATTCTCCAAGTTTTAGGGAAGATTTCACCCCCAATTGGAAAACTTCTTACACCAAGCGGAGCAAACGCAGCTATCTCGGGAGCGTCAGATGGCGATTGGAAACGGCGAGATCACAACCTGGTTCGAAGGGGCGTGGCAGGACGGAAACACCCCGATCATCCGAGCCGCAGACCATGTTGCCTGGCTCGGCAGCCAGGTCTTCGACGGCGCGCGAATGTTCGAGGGCGCGCTGCCCGATCTCGACCTGCATTGCGCCCGGCTAATCCGGTCGGCGCAAGCGCTTGGCATGATCCCCTGCACCACGGGCGAAGAAGTCGCGGCGCTGGTACGCGAAAGGGTCAAGAAGTTCCCCACAAGTGCGGAGCTTTATATCCGGCCGATGATGTGGGCCCGCGATGGTGGCCCCGGCCTGATCGAAATCGATCCCGACAGCACCGCCTTCGCCATCTGCATCGAGGAAATGGCGATGCCGGCGACCGAGGGGTTTTCGCTGACCGTCGCCCCCTATCGCCGGCCGCGCCAGGACATGGCGCTGACCGAAGCCAAGGCGGGATCGCTTTATGCCAACAATGGCCGCATCATGGCCTATGCCCGCCAGCGCGGGTTTTCCAATGCCCTGTCGCTGGATATCGACGGCAACGTGGCCGAAACCGCGTCGACCAACGTGTTCCTTGTGCGCGACGGCGTGGTCTTCACGCCGATCCCGACGGGCTGCTTTCTCAACGGTCTGACCCGGCAACGGGTGATCGGGCTGCTGCGCGCCGACGGGATCGAGGTGATCGAAGAATCTCTGACTGTTGCGGATTTCCGCGACGCCGATGAAATCTTCGCCACCGGCAATATCGCCAAGGTGATGCCGGTGTCGCGGCTG
>JAWVXM010000065.1:0-12104 GCA_033723255.1 Thalassovita sp. | reverse complement strand
TTGCTGACCAAGAAGGCCGAGCGGGTGATCGGGTCCTGTCCGGTCTGCCTTTATGCCGGGTCGCTGGTGCCGCCCGAGGTAGTGGGTTGTGCTCCGGAAGGGGCGCGGGTGATGGATACCGCGCCGATGACGCTGGAGGATACCCATGCCGAAATCAAAGCCGCGCATCAGCGGGGCGAGGACGTGGCGCGGGTGCATTCGGGAGACCCGTCGCTTTATGGCGCGATCGCCGAACAGATCCGGCGGCTGCGGGCCGAGGGCATCCCGTATGAGATCATCCCCGGCGTGCCGGCCTATGCCGCCGCGGCCGCGGCCCTGGGGCAGGAACTGACGGTGCCGGAACTGGCCCAGTCGATCGTACTGACCCGAGTGTCGATGAAATCGACCGCGATGCCGTCGGGCGAAACGCTGGAGAATTTCGCCCGCACCGGCGCGACGCTGGCGATCCATCTGGGCGTGCGGAACCTGCGCGATATCGAGCGGAAACTGACGCCGTATTACGGTGCCGATTGCCCGGTCGTGGTTGCCTATCGCGTCGGCTGGCCCGACCAGATGTTCATCCGCGGCACGCTGAGCGATATCCACGGCAAGGTGCGGGCCGAAAAGATCACCCGCACGGCGCTGATTCTTGTCGGCCCGGTTCTGGGCGACGTGCGCGATTTCAAGGATTCCGCGCTTTACGACCCGGCGATGCCGCATGTTCTGCGCCCGAAAGCGTCGGCAAAATGACACAGTCGCGGGGAAAGATACGCTGAACCTCGGTGCGTTGTTTGTCCATCGGCGTGTTTCTCGCATGCTGGGGGTGAAAGCGATGGAGGTGACAGATGTCTACATTCCTGCCCAAGGAAGTTCTTGCCGGTCTGGAAGCGGCGCGCAAGCGCGACCGTCGGCGCAACGGCCGGATGCTGGTCGAGGCGGACGGCAAGACCTATCGCCTGCTCAGCTTCTGGGAGGGCGGTTTCGCGCTGGACGCGGAAACCGCGCCGCATCTGCGCGGCTTCGTCGATCTCTATGATCACGGTCAGCACCTGTATCAGTGCCTGATCGTCGCCTCGGGCGAAGAGGACGGGCGCATGATCTACGAATTCAAGCGGCTGACGGCGATCCTGGAGCGCCCGCCGCTGGATTTCGCGCCCGAACGCGACGAGCGCATAGCGCTGCCGCGGCCGAACGCCTGATCCTTATTGCAGGTCGGCGAAGGCCGCCTGCATCCGCTCCACGGCCTGTTCCACCAGGCTGCGCGGAGTGGCCAGGTTGAAGCGCATGAAATCTTCGCCGCCCTTGCCGAAGGTCGGCCCGTGATTGGCGGCGATCTTTGCGTCCTGTTCGACCCGCTTGACGAATTCGTCCCGTTCCATGCCGGTGCCCGAAAAATCGACCCAGGACAGGTAGGTCGCTTCCAGCTCCATCGAGGACAGGCCGGGGATCGCGTTGATGCCGGCATCGAAGATCCGCCGGTTGCCATCGATATACTGCACCAGCTCATCGACCCATTCCGCGCCTTCGGGTGAATAGGCCGCTTCGGCCATGTTCAGGCCGAAGGAATTCGGCGACAGGCCGAGTGCGGCCATCCGGGCGGCGAATTTGGCCCGCAGGTCGGGATCGTGGATGATCACGTTGCCGGTGTGGCTGCCGGCGATGTTGAAGGTCTTGGTGGTCGCGCTCATCACAATCAGGCGGTCGGCGATGCCGTCGATCAGGGCCGTCGGGATGTGTCGCGCGCTGGGCAGCACCAGGTCGTGATGGATTTCGTCCGAAACCAGGAGCAGGTCATGGCGGCGGGCGAAATCGGCGACGCCTTGCAGTTCTTCGCGGGTCCAGACCCGGCCGCCGGGATTATGCGGTGAACACAGCACGATCATTTTCTCGGATCCGTCCAACTGCCGGTCCCAGTTTTCGAAATCCATCTCATAACGGCCATCGTTGTTGATCAGGGGGCATTCGACGACGCGGCGGTTGTTGGCGCGGATTACCCGGGCGAAGGCATGGTAGACCGGCGTCATCAGGATCACGCCGTCCCCCGGTTCGGTGAAGGTATCGACGCAGAGCGCGGTGCCGTTGACCAGCCCGTGGGTGGTCAGGATCGCCTTGGGGTCGACGGACCAGCCGTGCCGGTTTTCCATCCACCAGCTGATCGCATCGCGATAGGGTTTGTCGTCGCCATAATAGCCGTAAATGCCATGATCATGCATCCGTTCGACCGCTTTCTGGATGCAGTCGGGGGCGCGGAAGTCCATGTCGGCCACCCACATCGCCAGCCCCGTGTCGGCCGGGACGCCATAGATGTCTTCCATCTTGTCCCACTTGGCGGAATGGGTGCCAATGCGGTCGATGATCGTGTCGAAATTCATTTAGCTGTTCCTCGCATCTATGCTGGCGTGCTTTTTCGGCGGCGCAGGCTATCCGGAAACGATTGTTCCGATATTTTTCTGAAATATGGAAGGATGATCTGCATGATATGCAAAATTTGGGAAAACGTCATCTTTGTGTTGTTATAATTGGAACTGTTTCCCGCCTAGAGTTCTCCGAGCTTCGCCCGGTAAAACATTGGCCCATTGCAGCTGCGGGGACCATACCCTAAATCCACTGTCATGAAACGCCCAATCCTGATCCATCCCGATCCGCGCCTGAAAAAGGTCTGCGCCTCGGTTCCCGACCTGTCGGACGATCTGCGCAAGCTGGCCGACGACATGCTGGAAACCATGTATGACGCGCCCGGCATCGGCCTGGCCGCGCCGCAGATCGGTGTGCTGGATCGGTTGATCGTGCTGGATTGTGCCAAGGAAAAAGAAGAAACACCGCGCCCCCTGATCATGTTCAACCCCGAGATCGTCGAATCCTCGGACGAGCTGAGCACCTATGAGGAAGGCTGCCTGTCGATCCCCGACCAGTACGCCGAGGTCGAGCGCCCGGCCGAGGTCACGGTGCAGTGGATCGACCGCAACGGCAATGAGCAGCGTGAAACTTTCGCCGACCTCTGGGCGACCTGCGTGCAGCACGAAATCGACCATCTGAACGGCAAGCTGTTCATCGATTACCTGAAGCCGCTGAAGCGCCAGATGATCACCCGCAAGATGCAGAAGCTGAAGCGAGAGCGGGCCCGGGCGTGAGCATTCTGCCGATCCTGAAATGGCCCGATGAGCGCCTGTCGCAACGCTGCGATCCGGTGCCGCCGGGCGAGGATGTGGCGGAGCTGGTCACCGACATGCTGGAAACCATGTATGACGCGCCGGGGCGCGGTCTGGCCGCGCCGCAGGTGGGGGTGATGAAGCGCCTCTTCGTGATGGATTGCGGCTGGAAAGAGGGCGACATGACGCCGGTCATCTGCATCAACCCCGAAATCATTTCCGCATCGGGCGAAACGGCGTCCGGCGAAGAGGGCTGCCTGTCGATCCCGCAGGCACCGGCCGAAGTGACCCGCCCGGCGCGGATCACGATGCGCTGGACGGGGCTCGACGGTGCGGTGCAGGAACGCGAACTGACCGGGTTCGAGGCGAAATGCGCTCAGCACGAATTTGACCATCTCGACGGTCTGGTGATCTTCGACCGGATTTCGGACGATGACCGCGCCCGCATCGAAGGGGCCTATCTGGAGGCGCTGGAATGACCGCGCGCAAATGCCTGCCCTGGCCGGACAAGCGGCTGAAGACGGTCGCCGAGCCGGTGGCGGAAATCACCGATGACATTCGCGCCACCTGGGCCGACATGATCGACACGATGGAGGCGATGCCGGGCGTTGGTCTGGCGGCGGTGCAGATCGGCGTGATGCAGCGGCTGGCGGTGGTCGATGCCAGCGAGGAAAGGGGCCAAGCGGTGCGCATGGCCAATCCCGAGATCCTGCATGCCAGCGTGCAACTGCGCGAGCATGACGAAGCCAGCCCCAACCTGCCCGGCGTGCATGCCACGATCAGCCGCCCGCGTGCCGTCACCGTGCGCTTCCTCAATGAGGCGGGCGAGGTCGAGGAGCGCGATTTCGTCGGGCTCTGGGCGACCAGCGTGCAGCACCAGATCGACCACCTGAACGGCAAGATGTATTTCGACCATCTGAGCCGGGTGAAACGGGATATGCTGATCAAGAAAGCGCGCAAGCTGCGCTGATCGAAAGGGGCCGGGACATGCGCGTCATTTTCATGGGAACGCCGGATTTTTCCGTGCCGGTGCTGGAGGCGCTGGTCGAGGCCGGCCATGACATCGCGGCCGTTTATTGCCAGCCGCCGCGCCCGGCGGGGCGGGGCAAGAAGGATCGTCCGACGCCGGTGCATGCGCGTGCGCTGGAGCTGGGGCTCGAGGTGCGCCACCCGGTGTCGCTGAAATCGCCCGAGGAACAGGCCGACTTCGCCGCGCTGAATGCCGATGTCGCGGTCGTCGTGGCCTATGGTCTGATTCTGCCGCAGGCCATCCTCGATGCCCCGAAATACGGCTGCCTGAACATTCATGCGTCGCTTTTGCCGCGCTGGCGCGGCGCGGCGCCGATCCATCGCGCGATCATGGCGGGGGATGCGGAAACCGGCATCTGCATCATGCAGATGGAGGCGGGGTTGGATACCGGTCCGGTTCTGCTTCGCGAAACCATGCCGATCGGACCCGAGGAAACCACCGCCGGGTTGCATGACCGCCTGTCGGAAATGGGCTCGCATCTGATCGTCGAGGCGCTGGCGCGTTTGGACGATCTGGAGCCCGAGCCGCAGCCCGAAGAGGGCGTCACCTATGCCCACAAGATCGACAAGGCCGAGGCGGCCGTGGACTGGTCCGCGCCGGCAAAGGAGGTCGATCGCAAGATCCGCGGCCTGTCGCCCTTCCCGGGCGCCTTCATCGAACATGAGGGCCAGCGCATCAAGCTGCTGGCATCATGTTTGGCGCAGGGCACGGGGGCGCCGGGCGAGATTCTCGATGACAATCTGACCGTGGCCTGCGGGTCGGGCGCGGTTCGGCTTTTGCGCTTGCAACGGGCGGGTAAGGCGGCACAGGATGCCGATATATTCCTGCGCGGACTGCCCCTGCCGAAGGGGACGCGGCTCTAACCCCGGGGGGAGGACGGATGTTTCCAACGCTGATCGGAACCGTGGTGATCGCCGGGATCGTTGGATATCTGTCGGAAAAGACCGGGTTCACCCGCAACGGCACCCTGCCGTCGATCATCATCTGCGTCGGCGGGGCCTTCCTGTTCTATTTCATCCGAATCATGTTCGGCCTGCGCATCGGCGCGCCCGGTGTCGATGCCATTCTATCGTCGATCGGGGCGCTGATCATCGTGCCCACCCATTACCGCAAATAGGAGGCTGCCATGAACATTGTCTGGCTGATCATCATCGGGGCTGCCGCCGGGTTCCTGGCCACCCGGCTGATGAAGGTGGAGGCCGATATCTTCACCACCATCGGCATCGGGATCGCGGGGGCGCTGATCGGGGGGCTGGTGCTGCGGGCGCTGCTGGCGATGATGGGGATGGCCGCCGGTCTGGTCGGCGCGGTACTGGGCGCGATGCTGCTGATCTGGGCCTGGCAGACCTATGTGAAGAAGTGATCGCGCGGGACCTTTGGCGCGCTACGCCGCCTTCGGCGAGAGTATTTAGGGAACAGAGAAAGGGTTAGGAGCCCTTGCCGGGTTTGAATGGCGCCATGCCGGCGCGGGCCAACCCATCCGCCTTTTCGTTTTCCGGGTGGCCCGCATGGCCCTTGATCCATTCCCAAGTCACGCGATGTCGCGCCTGCGCCGCATCCAGCCGCTGCCACAGATCGACATTTTTCACCGGCTTCCTGTTCGAGGTCTTCCAGCCGTTTCTCTTCCAGCCGAAGATCCAGCCGGTCACGCCGTTCTTCACATAGGCGCTGTCGGTCACCACGGTCAGGATGCTGGGCTTTTCCAGTATTTCCAGCGCCATGATGGCGGCCATCAGTTCCATCTGGTTGTTGGTGGTTTCCGCCGCGCCGCCCTTGAGTTCTCGTTCCTTCAGGATGGTTGCGCCGTCCATCGCGCGCAGCAAAACGCCCCAGCCGCCGGGGCCGGGATTTCCGGAGCAGGCTCCGTCGGTATAAGCAAAGAGATCAGGCATGGGAGGCCACCGATATCCAATCAGCCACCACCCCGTCCAGCCCCTTATCGCTGCCATGGGCGCATTTTTCCGGGGTGAAGCCAGCGTCGTGCAGAAGGCCGAGTAATTCGGCTTCGCAATAGTAGCAGTAGTAGCGGCCAAGCGTGTCGCGCGCTTCGCCTTCGCCGGTCTTCACCGCCATCTGGAACCGCCCGCCGGGTTTCAGCGCGCGGTGGATTGCCGACAGGTGCCGCAGCAGGTCGGCGCGCGGGGCGTGCAGCAGGCTGAAATTGGCCCAGATGCCGTCATAGGTGTTTTCCGCGTGCAGTTCATCGAAGCTCGCCTGCCGTGCAGTTACCCCGGGCTTTTGGCCCGTCAGCGCCACCATCGCGGCCGAGGCATCCATCGCATCGACCTTGAGCCCGGCGCGCGCCATCAGCCCGGCGTCGATTCCCGGGCCGCAGCCGAGGTCGAGCACCAGCGCGCCGTCGGGCATCACGGCGATGAAATCCGCAAGCAGGGCGTCGGGGTTTTCCGACGCCGTCACCTTGGCATAGTCGTCCGCGCGCGCGTCGTAGAGACGGATGGTTTGCTTGTCCATTCAGGCCGGTTCCCGCAGCACGCGCGGCACCTTGAATTCGACGTTTTCCTGCGCGGTTTCCACCTCGGCCACGGTGACCTCGAACCGGTCGCGCAGGGCCGCGATCACCTCGTCGACCAGAACCTCGGGGGCGGATGCCCCGGCGGTGATGCCGATCGACCCGATCCCGTCCAGAGCGCGCCAGTCGATATCGGTCGCACGCTGCACCAGCTGGGCATATGCGCAGCCGTTGCGCGCGCCCACTTCGACCAGACGGCGGGAATTGGACGAATTGGGCGCCCCCACGACCAGCAGCGCATCGACCTTCGGCGCGATCGCCTTCACCGCTTCCTGCCGGTTGGTGGTGGCGTAACAGATATCTTCCTTGTGCGGGCCGCGGATGTCGGGGAAACGTGCCTGCAGCGCGGCCACGATATCCTTGGTGTCGTCGACCGACAGGGTGGTCTGGGTCACGAAGGCCAGCTTCGAAGGATCGCGCACCGCGACGGCCGCGACGTCTTCCACGGTTTCGACCAGCAGTACCTCGCCCTCGGGCAGCTGCCCCATCGTGCCGATGGTTTCGGGGTGGCCGGCATGGCCGATCATGATGATCTGCAACCCGTTTTCGGAATGCCGTTCGGCTTCGATATGCACCTTGGAGACCAGCGGGCAGGTGGCATCGACATAGATCATGTGGCGCGCCTGCGCGGCGGCAGGGACGGATTTCGGCACCCCGTGGGCGGAAAAGATCACCGGCCGGTCGTCGGGGCATTCGTCCAGTTCCTCGACGAAGACGGCGCCCTGTTCCTTCAGGCTGTCGACCACGAACTTGTTGTGCACGATCTCGTGGCGGACATAGACCGGCGCGCCCCATTTCTGGATCGCCATTTCGACGATCTTGATGGCGCGGTCGACGCCGGCGCAAAACCCCCGCGGTGCGGCGAGGTAGAGGGTAAGGGGCGGTTTGGGCATGGTCTGCGTCTCCTGTTGCGGAACAGGTAAGTCGGAAAGCACCTTCCGTAAAGGCCGCACTTGACCTTCCAGCGCGGGAAGCCGCGATTGATCGCGCAAAGCGCAGGGAGGATGCAGTGAGATATGAATTCGGTCTTCTCGCGGCCGGTGCCGGGGTTCTGGGGCTGGTCGGTTGGTTCGTTTCGCAGGACAAGGCGCAGGCGACGGGCCTGTTGCCCTATACCGATCCGGTGGCGGTGGCCGCGGGCAGGGACATCTATACCGAGTATTGCGCGGCCTGCCACGGTGCCGATCTTGAGGGCGAACCGAATTGGCGCGAGCAGGATGCCGAGGGGTACCTTCCTGCGCCGCCGCACGATCCCAGCGGGCACACCTGGCATCACCCGGACGAACAGCTGTTCCTGATCACCAAATACGGCACCGAGGCCTTGGTGGGGAACGGCTATCGCAGCCGGATGCAGGGGTTTGGCGATGTGCTTGACGTTCAGGATATCCTGAATGTCCTGGCCTATATCAAAAGCACCTGGCCCGGTCCCGTTGCGGAAAGCCACAACCAGCGGAACATCCAAGCTGCGCAGAACTGAACCATGGCCCGGAAACGAAAACCGGGGCGCATTGCCCCGGTTTGTTAACTGTCGCTGTAGGCGATTTCGCGCTCCGCAGGATTATCCCGTGGCGGCCGGCCAATGACTTCCTTCAATTCATCCAGTTCGATGAAGTTGTCGGCCTGGCGACGCAATTCGTCGGCGATCATCGGCGGCTGGCTGCGGATGGTCGAAACGACCGAAACGCGGACACCCTGACGCTGCAGGCTTTCCACCAGCGGGCGGAAATCACCGTCGCCGGAAAACAGCACGATATGATCGACATGCGGGGCAAGCTCCATCGCATCGACGGTCAGTTCGATGTCCATGTTGCCTTTGACTTTGCGGCGGCCTTGGCTGTCGGTATATTCTTTGGCCGGTTTGGTGACCATGGTGAAGCCGTTGTAATGCAGCCAGTCGACCAGCGGACGGATCGGAGAATATTCGTCATTCTCCAGAAGTGCCGTGTAGTAAAAGGCCCGCAACAGCTTGCCGCGCCGCATGAATTCCTGCCGCAGTAGCTTGTAGTCGATATCGAACCCGAGAGCTTTCGCAGCGGCATACAGGTTGGATCCATCGATGAACAGCGCCAGCCGTTCGTCTTTGTAGAACATCAAATTCCCTTCCGATTATCAGCTTGGCGAGTGGTCCGTGAGTGAATAGTTTAATAAATTCGCCGCCTTGCTGGGCGGTGAAAATAGGTGTTCGAAGAATACCGCGCAAGCCGCATGGGTAATTCAAAAGGATAGGTTGGAAAATGAATACTACCCAAGATTTTCTCGTTGCGCTAGGTTCAAATCTTCCGGCCGGCGCGGACACCCCCAGTTTGACACTGCGTAAGGCGATCGAGATGCTGTCATCCGAAGGGATCGATGTCGTCGCTGAAAGCCGTTTTTTCCATACCCCTTGCTTTCCTGAGGGGGCGGGGCCGGACTACGTGAACGCGGCTTTGCTGTGCCGTACGGATCTGTCGCCAAAAGAAATTCTTCAATTGCTACATAAAGTTGAATCATCTTTCGGGCGTGTCAGAACGTCTCGGTGGGCGGGGCGGACCCTTGATCTGGATTTAATTGCGGTTGACAATCATATTCTTCCCGACCGAACGACAGTTCAGCACTGGATCGACCTGCCGATTTCGGCCCAAATGGAGGTGGCGCCAGAGCAACTGATTCTCCCCCATCCGCGGATGCAGGACCGCGCCTTCGTCCTGATCCCGCTGCGTGATATCGCCCCCGGGTGGAAACACCCCATCTTGGGCAGAACCGTCGCCGAATTGTGCGCGGATTTGCCCGAGGACGCTCGGAACGCGGTGGTTCCCTTGTGATTTCGACTTGTCAAGCGTGCTGTTCCGACTTAAATACACCCTTTCTACCGCCCGACCCATGATTGGAGTGCCCTAATGGCCCGTGTTACCGTAGAAGACTGCGTAGACAAGGTACCGAATCGTTTCGAACTGGTGATGCTGGCATCCCACCGTGCGCGTGAAATCGCGTCGGGATCGGTTCTGACCGTGGATCGTGACAACGACAAGAACCCGGTTGTCGCCCTGCGCGAGATCGCCGACGAAACCCAGTCTGCCGACGAACTGCGCGAGCGCCTGATCGAAAGCAACCAGACCCAGATCGAAGTGGACGAGCCGGAAGAAGATTCCATGGCCCTTCTGATGGGTGGTGGCGAGGCGGACAAGCCGGCCGAGGACGATATGTCCGAAGAAATGCTGCTGCGGCAGCTGATGGAAGCCCAGGGACAGAGCTGAGCCTGTTCCGCAGTAGGGGATTACGGACAACATGATCGCGGTTGACGACCTGATCGCCCTTGTCCGTAATTATAACCCGAAAACCAATGAAAATTTGCTGCGCGAGGCCTATGAATTCGGCCTCGCCATGCATGAAGGGCAGTTCCGGCATTCCGGCGAGCCCTATTTTTCCCATCCCGTTGCTGTTGCCGCCATCCTGACCGAACAGCGTCTGGATGATGCGACTATCGTGACCGCGCTCCTGCATGACACGATCGAGGATACAAAGGCATCCTATACCGAGGTCGAGAGCCGTTTCGGCAAGGAAATCGCCGACTTGGTCGATGGCGTCACCAAGCTGACCAACCTGCAGCTGTCCAGCTCCGAAACCAAGCAGGCGGAAAATTTCCGCAAGCTGTTCATGGCCATGTCGAAGGACCTGCGGGTGATCCTGGTGAAACTGGCTGACCGTCTGCACAACATGCGCACGATCAAGGCGATGCGCCCGGAAAAGCAGGCGCAGAAGGCGCGTGAAACGATGGAAATCTTCGCGCCGCTGGCGGGGCGCATGGGGATGCAGTCGATGCGCGAGGAACTTGAGGACCTTGCCTTCAAGGTGCTCAACCCCGAGGCGCGGGCATCGATCATGCGGCGGTTCGTGATGCTGCAAAAGGAAACCGGCGATGTGATCCACCGCATCACCGGCGACATGCGCCAGGAATTCGAACAGGCTGATATCGAGGCACAGGTGTTCGGCCGGGCCAAGAAGCCCTATTCGATCTGGCGCAAGATGTCCGAGAAGGATGTCGGTTTTTCCCGCCTGTCCGATATTTACGGTTTTCGTGTCGTCACCGACAACGAAGACGACTGTTACCGTGCCCTCGGGGTGATTCACCAGCGCTGGCGCGCCGTCCCGGGGCGGTTCAAGGATTACATCAGCCAGCCGAAGTCGAACGGGTACCGGTCGATCCATACCACCGTGTCGGGCCGCGACGGCAAGCGGGTCGAGGTGCAGATCCGGACCCGGCAGATGCACGACGTGGCCGAAACCGGGGTTGCCGCGCATTGGTCCTATCGTGACGGTGTGCGGGCGATGAACCCGTTCGCGGTCGATCCGGCCAAGTGGCTGGCGGGGCTCACCGAACAATTCATCGCCGAGGAAGATCACGATGCCTTCATGGAGGCGGTGAAGCTGGAAATGTATTCCGACAAGGTTTTCTGCTTCACCCCCAAGGGCGAGGTGGTGAAGCTTCCCAAGGGCGCGACGCCGATCGATTTCGCCTATGCCATCCATACGCGGATCGGCAATGCCTGTGTCGGCGCCAAGATCGACGGCATGCGGGTGCCGCTCTGGACGCGGGTCAAGAACGGCCAGTCGATCGAAATCATCACCGCCGAGGGGCAGACGCCGCAGGCCACCTGGCTGGATATTGCCACCACCGGCAAGGCGCGCACCGCGATCCGGCGGGCGCTGCGCGAAGTGGACCGCGAACGCTTCATCAAGCTGGGCCGTGAACTGGCGCGGTCGGCCTTTGAACACGTGGGCAAGAAATCGACCGACAAGGTGCTGGAAACTGCCGCCCGGAACCTGCGGGTCGAAGATATCGATATGTTGCTGGCTCAGCTGGGCAGCGCCGAATTGACCACCCGCGACGTGCTGCACGCGGTCTATCCCGAACTCAGCGAGGTCGAGACCGACGATATCGAATTGCGCGGCGCCGTGGTCGGGCTGTCGCATGACCAGCATTTCACCATCGCCAAATGCTGCCAACCATTGCCGGGGGAACGCATCGTCGGCATTTCCCATCGTGGCAAGGGTGTGATCGTGCACGCGATCGATTGCGAGGCGTTGGTGGCCTACGAGGATCAGCCGAACCGCTGGATGGATCTGCATTGGCATGCCGGTACGCACCCCGCGATCCATACCTCGACGCTGGAGGTGACCATCGGCAACGATGCGGGGGTGTTGGGGCGTATTTGCACATTGATCGGCGAGCGGAAGGCAAATATCTCGGACCTGAACTTCTTGGATCGCAAGCCCGATTTTTACCGGTTGTTGATCGATGTCGAATTGAGGGATGCCGAACATCTTCATTCGGTGATGTCGGCCCTTGAGGCCGAGGGCGATGTCGCGGCCATCCAGAGGCACCGGGATCCGTCGCGGGCAACTGTGCAGACGGGATAGCAGGAGGGCGCCAAGCCTT
>JAWVXM010000064.1:0-12139 GCA_033723255.1 Thalassovita sp. | reverse complement strand
GAGGTCAGGTAGCTGACGATCTTGCCGTCGCGCAGGACGGGTTCGTTGTGGAACAGAAGCGGTTCGGGGTCCTTCAGGCGGAACTGCATCAACCGGCGCGAAAGCCCTTCTTCGCGCTTGCGCAGCACCGCGTCGCGGCCGATGAAATCGCCCTTCTTGGTCTTGACCGCAAAGCCAAGCCCGGCCTCAAGCACGTGGTCTTCGTCGGTGATGTCGTGGCCGAAATGGCGATAGGCCTTTTCGATCCGGCAGCTGTCCATCGCGTGCAGCCCGCACAGTTTCAGCCCCAGAGGTTCGCCCGCCTCCATCAGCTTTTCCCAGACATGGGCGGCCTGATCGCTGCTGACATAGATTTCCCAGCCCAGTTCGCCGACATAGGTCACCCGGTGGGCGCGGGCCAGCCCCATGCCGATTTCGATCTCGCGCGCCGTGCCGAACGGGTGGCTTTCGTTCGAGAAATCATCGGGCGACACCTGCGCCAGAACTTCGCGCGCCTTCGGTCCCATCAGCGGCAGAACCACTTCGGAGGCAGTCACGTCGAGGATGGTCACCGAGGCGTCGCCGACATGGCGGCGCAGCCAGGCGAGGTCACGCTGCAGGGTGGCGCCGGGCACCACGAGGAAGAACGAATCCTCGGCCAGACGCGTCACGGTCAGGTCGCATTCGATGCCGCCGCGCGCGTTCAGCATCTGGGTATAGACGATGCGGCCCTGATCGACATCCATCTGGTTGGCGCAGACATTCTGCAGGAAGGCCAGCGCATCGCGCCCGTCCACCCGGATCTTGCCGAAGGATGTCATGTCGAGCATGCCCACCCCTTCGCGCATCGCCATATGTTCGGCGCGCTGGTTGTCGAACCAGTTCTGCCGCTTCCAGCTGTAGCGGTATTCGCGTTCCTGGCCCTCGTTCGCGAACCAGTTGGCGCGTTCCCATCCGGCGGTTTCGCCAAACACCGCGCCCTTGGCCTTCAGCTGTTCGTGCAGCGGCGAACGGCGCACGCCGCGCGACGTTTCGGGCTGCCGGTAGGGGAAGTGATCGGCATAGAGCAGACCCAGCGTTTCGCTGACCCGTTGCTGCAGATACTGGCGGTTCTTCTGGAATGGCTGGGCGCGGCGAATGTCGACCTCCCAGACGTCGAACGGCGGTTCGCCATCGTTCATCCACTGGGCCACGGCCATGCCCGCGCCGCCCGAGGACACGATGCCGATCGAGTTGTAGCCGGCAGCGACCCAGTAATCTTTCAGCTCGGGCGCTTCGCCGAGGTAATAGCGGTCGTCGGGGGTAAAGCTTTCGGGGCCGTTGAAGAAGGTGTGGATGCCCGCCTCGGCCAGCATCGGCATCCGGTTGACACCCATTTCGAGGATCGGTTCGAAATGGTCGAAATCCTCGGGCAGCTGATCGAATTCGAAACTTTCGGGAATCCCGTTCATGCCCCATGGCTTGGCCCTGGGTTCGAACGCGCCCAGCAGCATCTTGCCCGCGTCTTCCTTGTAATAGGCGCATTCATCGGGCACCCGCAGCACCGGCATCTGGGTCAGGTTGGGGATGTTTTCGGTGACGATGTAGAAATGTTCGCAGGCATGCAGAGGCAGGGTCACGCCGTTCTGCGCGGCCAGATCCCGGCCCCACATGCCGCCGCAATTCACCACCAGGTCTGCGGCGATATGGCCTTCGCCTTCGGCGCTTTGCCAGTTCACGCCGGTGACACGGCCGTTGGCCTGGGTCACGCCGTTGACCTTGACCTGCTCGACGATCCTGGCGCCGCGCGTCCGCGCCCCCTTGGCCAGCGCCAGCGCGATGTTGGCGGGGTCTGCCTGCCCGTCCTTGGGCAGGTGCACGCCGGCGACCACGCCATCGATGTTCAGATGCGGGTAAAGCGCCTTCACCTCGTCGGGGCTGAGTTCGTTCACTTCCACGTCGAAGGCGCGGGCCATGCTGGCCTGACGCAGGATTTCTTCCTTGCGTTCCTCGGTCAGCGCGACGGTGATCGACCCGCATTGCCGGAACCCGGTGGCAAGCCCGGTTTCCTGTTCCAGCCGAGTGTAGAGATCGGCGGAATACTTGGCCAGCCGGGTCATGTTCTGGCTGGCGCGCAACTGTCCGACCAGACCGGCGGCGTGCCATGTGGTGCCCGAGGTCAACTGCTTGCGTTCCAGCAGGACGATATCGGTCCAGCCCAGTTCGGCAAGGTGATAGGCAACGGAACATCCCGAAATGCCGCCGCCGATGATAACAACGCGGGCTTTGGTAGGAAGATCAGTCATGGGCGCACCCGATTTTCGGCAAGTCGCCGGATCTGTTGGAAAATTCAGCTATCGTCAGGCCCGGAAAAATTGTCAGGCCCTTTGATCCCTGTCTAGATGCATTCGCCGCCATCGATGACCAGCGCGTGACCGGTCATGAAGGTTGACATGTCGGAAGCAAGGAAGACGATCGCATCGGCAATCTCAGCGGTCGATCCCCACCGCCCCATCGGGATGGTATCCGCGATATAGCGTTCCAGTTCCGCCCGCCCGCCCATCTGCACCTCGAAACCGGCGTTGAAGGGGGTGTCGATGAAACCGGGGCACAGCGTGTTGAAGCGGATATTGTCGCGGGCGTAATCGGCCGCCATCTGCCGTGTCATTGCCACCGCCGCGTGTTTGGTGGTGGCATAGGCGATCATTTCGCGGTCAAACTGCACGCCGGAATTGGATGCGGTGATGATGACGCTGCCGCCGCCCTGTTTTTTCATCGGGCCGATCGCGGCGCGGGCGGCCACGAAATGGGCGCGCACGTTCAGGCCCCAGCTGGCATCCATGTTGTCGGGCGTCACCTGTTCCAGCTTGCCCTCGATCTGGATCCCGGCATGGGAATGCAGGATATCGAGCCGGCCATGCTGTTCCGCCGTATTCAGGATCGCCGCTTCGAGCGCGGCGTCGTCGGTCACGTCGAGACCCATCGACGATGCCTTGAACCCTGCCGCGAGAGTCTCTTCGGCCACTTCGCGAGCGAGGGCTTCGTCGCGGTCGGTCACCACTACATGGGCACCGCATTGCGCAATCGCAAAGGCGCCGGCGCGCCCGATCCCCGATCCGGCGCCGGTCACGAAGGCTACACGACCCGAAAGCGAAAGCATCTCGGCGGGGGTTTTTATCTTGTCCTGAAGCGTCATGATGTTCTCTTTTCTCCACGCCGCAACAGGATCTGCGCGGTCACCAGCAGGATCAGCGAAGCCGCAAGAACCATCGTGCCGATGGCATTGATTTCGGGGGTCACCCCGCGCCGGATCGACGAGAAGACGTAGATCGGCAAAGTGGTTTCGGATCCGGCCACGAAAAACGCGATGATGAAGTCATCGAAGCTGAAGGTGAAGCTGAGCAGGAAGCCCGCCAGAACGCCGGGGAGGATCATCGGCAGCGTGACCTGGCGGAAGGTACCCAGCGGCGTGGCGTAAAGGTCGGACGACGCTTCGGTCAGCGACCGGTCCATGCCGGCCAGACGCGCCCGCACGATGATGACGACCAGCGCCATGGTGAACATCGTATGTGCCGCGATCAGCGATCCCATGCCCATGCTGAGCTTCGGCGGGGTCGCCCCTTCGGGCCAGAGCGCGGCGATCGCCGGGTTTACAAGGCCGAACAGCGTGACCAGACCGATCAGCGTCGCGATGCCGATGACGATGCCGGGGATCATCACTGCGACATAGATCAGGCCGTCGAACACGGTGCGGACCGGCCCCTTGATCCCCTGGAGCGCGACCGCCGCCATGGTGCCAAACAGGCTGGCGAAGAGGGCCGCGAAAAATGCCACCGTCAGGCTGGTCTGCAGCGCATCCATGACGAAGGGGTTCTTCAATGCCTTGCCGTACCACTGGGTCGAAAAACCCTGGAACTGGCTGGCATGGCGCCCGGCATTGAAGCTGAAGATCGCGATCACGCCGATCGGGATATAAAGGAAGAGGTAGACGAAAATCGAGTAGAGCCGCATCAGTCAGGTCCTTACATCAACGACACGTCTTCGCGCTGCGCGCCAAGCTTGCTGATCAGCCGCATGTAGAGCGTCACGCTGACCAGCATGATGATCACCAGCGTTGCCGCCACCGCGGACCCGAAGGCCCAGTTGCGCGATTGCAGGAAAAGGTCGACGAGAGCGTTGCCGACGAAGAACACCTTGCCACCGCCCAGCAGGGCCGGGATCAGGTATTCGCCCATCAGCAGGATGAAGACCAGAAGACTGCCGGTCGCGATACCGGGGATCGAAAGGGGCAGCGTGACCTGCACGAAGGTGCGCAGGCGGGTGGCGCCCAGATCGGAGGACGCTTCTAGAAGACGTTTGTCCAGACGGTCGAGGGTCACGAAGATCGGGAACACCATCAGCGGCAGGTAGCCATAGACGATCCCCACGAGCACCGCGAAGGGGGTGTTGATGAGCCGCACGCCCTCGATGCCGATCAGCTCCAGCAGCGCCGGGATGCCCCGGCCGCCAAGCAGGAAGATCCAGGCATAGGAGCGGATCAGAATAGAGGTCCAGAACGGCACGATCACAAGCACCAGAAGCATGGTCTTCCATTTCGGATTGGCCCGCACCGCGAGGAAGTAGGCCAGCGGATAGGCGATCAGCAGCGCGGCGATGGTGCCGACCGGGGCCAATATCAGGGTGTTCTTGAACGCCGCCCACCGTGCCGGCAGGTTGGCGTATTGTTCGAGAGTGAACGCGGGGACATAGCCACCGGATGCCCCGCGTTCGCCGAAACTGAAGACGAGAACGACCGTCAACGGCACGATTAGCATGACCAGAAACCAGGTTCCGGCAGGTGCCAAGAGCAAAAGATTGCGGGTGCGTTGCGTCATGTCGTTCTCGTCGTATTCAGATCAGGCAGACTTGAAGCGGGCCATCAGTTCGGCCCGGTTCGGGTCGGTCAGGGTTACCGCGGCACCGAATTCCAGCGCGCTCAGCAGTTCCTGAGCCGGGTACAGGATCGGGTCGTTCAGCAGTTCCTCAGGCAGCAGCGCGTTGGTGTGCGCATCCGCCGACGGGTAGCCGTGTGCCAGAACTTCCTTGGCGTTGACCTGCGGATCGAGCAGGAAGTTGATCAGCGCATAGCCTGCGGCCCGGTGCGGGGCGCCCTTGGGAACGGCGTAGTAGTCGCTCCAGATCTCGCCGCCTTCCTTGCCCAGGACATAGATGATTTCGGGCATGTCGCTGTTCAGCTGTTTGCCGTCGCCGGTCCAGGCCATCGACATCCAGGCATCGCCGTTGCGCATCGAGGGCTGGTAGTCCGACGAGATCGCGAACAGGTGCGGTTTGCAGTCGATCAGCAGCTTCTCGGCGTCCGCCAATTCTGCCTCATCGACCGAGTTGAAGGAGTAGCCGAAATATTTCAGCGCATTACCGATGGTGGTCAACTGGTAGTCATGCACCATGGTGCGGCCCGAGAATTCGTTCCGGGTCATGTCGAAGAACTGCTTCCAGCTGTCGACCTTCGCACCGCCGCTATGCTTGGTGTTGAGCACGAAACCGGTGGTGCCCCAGTCTTTCGGGACTGCGTACAGCTTGCCGTCGACCGAACCGGCTTCGGCGAAGCGCGGGTCATAGGCGGTGGGGTCATAGTTCGGCAGCAGTGCGGTATCGAGCGGTTCGATCAGGTCTTCGCCGACATAGGTGGTGATGGTGTAATTGGTGGGTACAAAAACGTCCCAGCCGGTGGCGCCGGCCTGCAGTTTTGCCAGCATTTCTTCGTTCGAACCGAAGGCGTTGATCTGCACATAGGCGCCGGTGGCTTCGGTGAAGGCTTCAAAGTTGGCCGGGTCGTGGTAGTTCGGCCAGGTGGCCAGAACCACGCGGTCACCGATATCGCCGGCGGCGAAGGCCGGGCGCGGGCGCAGGCCGGGAACGGCGGCGCCCATGACCGCGGAGGCCATGCCCAGACCGGTCACGCCAAGGAAGTGACGGCGGCTGACCGATCCCTTCTTGTACCGGTAAAGTTCTTCCATGAACTTCTTCTTGGTGATCGGAGTATCATCGCTTTTCATTTGGAGTCTCCCTGTGAAGAGTTTTTATTGGATTCAGGTATTTTCCAGAACGAGTGCCGCGCCAGCATCCCAAGATGCCTGCAGCACGTCGCCCGAATTGAACGGCCCTTCGTTCAATTCCGCGAGCCTGGGGGCAAGGACCAGGAATTCTCCAAGTTCCTCATGCCGCACCAGGTATTCCGTATGTTCGCCAAGGAAGATCCGGTTCAGCACGGTCACTTCCAGGCTGCCTTCGCTGGCCGTCGTGCTCAGGTGGATCTGTTCGGGGCGGACACTGACCGATACCGGCTGGTCGGGGCTCAGCGCATGCGCCATTGTTCCGTCCATCGTCTGGCCGTTGCTCAGCGTGACGGTCACGGTGTCGCCGGTCGTGGAGGCCACCGTGCCATCGAAGAAGTTGGTCGACCCCACGAACCCGGCCACGTAGCGGTTGCGCGGGCGGTCATAGAGTTCCTGCGGCGATCCGATCTGTTCGATCTTGCCCGCGCGCATGATGCAGACCCGGTCGCTCATCGACAGGGCTTCTTCCTGATCGGGGGTGACGAGGATGAAGGTGATGCCAAGCCGGCGCTGGATGTTCTGCAGTTCGATCTGCATGTCCTTGCGCAGCTTGCGGTCAAGCGCGGCCAGCGGTTCATCGAGAAGCAGCAGTTTCGGTTCGTTCACGACCGCGCGGGCTAGCGCCACACGCTGCTGCTGGCCGCCGGACATTTCCCAGATCCGGCGATCTTCGAAGCCCTGCAACTGCACCAGATCCAGCGCATCGCGGACCTTTGCCGCGATTTCTTCCTTCGAGGGGCGCGGACGCCGCTGTTTCAATCCGTAACCGATGTTCTGGGCAACGGTCAGGTGCGGGAACAGCGCGTAGTGCTGGAAAACCATGTTCACCGGGCGCAGGTGCGCGTCAAGCTGGTTGACCACCTCGCCATCGAGCAGCACCTCGCCATCGGTCGGGGCCTCGAAACCCGCCAGCATCCGCAATGCGGTGGTCTTGCCACAGCCCGACGGTCCGAGGAATGAAAGGAACTCGCCTTCGGTGATCGCGAGGTTCAAGTCGTCGGCGGCCAATACTTCACCGAACCGTTTCGAGACAGCTCTCAACTCGGCGATAATCTTCTTGCCGCCTTCTTCGCGGCCCGGGGCATATTCACCCTTGTTCATTTTCTTGATTGTTTCCCTGCTGGGTGGCATATCATCTGATTTGACAAAATCGTAAGAAAATCCCGTATCGTTGTATATACCACGAATTGGGTAGTTCTTTTTTGATAGACGGGGCAGAGGGGGGAGCCGTGACCACTTGGGTAGAAGCGACCGGCGAATTGATATCTGCAATCGGAACCGACGAATTTGCGGCAAAACTTTCCAATTCTTTGAAAGGGATAGCTTCTTTCGACTACACCGTCGTTTTTGGGTATTTCGGGTCGGCGCGGCCGCTTGACCTCTATGATGACTTTCCGCGCGGCAAGCGGCAGGTCTTCGTCGAAGATTACCAGGAAGGGCCGTATCTTCTCGATCCGTTCTATCTTGCCAGCACAACGCCGGTGGATCCGGGGCTTTACCGCCTGCGCGACCTGGCGCCCGACCGTTTCTACCAGGGTGAGTATTTCCGCAACTACTATGTCCAGACCGGTCTGGCCGAGGAGATCGGCTATTTCATAAACCTGCCCGGTGACGCGGTCGTGGTGGTTTCGCTGATGCGCGCCGAGAAGGCGTTTTCGGCCAAGGAAGTCCGCGAATTGCGCAATTACTGGCCGGTGGTGAACGCCGCTTGCAGCAAGCACTGGCACGGTCTTGCCGAAAGGTTCGGCGCGACCGGCGGCAAGGCGATGAAAAATGGTCTTCACAAGAGCCTCGAACTGGCCTTCCAGACCTTCGGAAAGGGTATTCTGACCCCGCGCGAACGCGAAGTGGTGGAATTTACCCTGAAAGGACATTCCGCCGACGCGGTTGGGCGGATCCTCGAAATCTCGCCCGGCACCGTGCGCATCCATCGCCGCAATATATATTCGAAACTGCATATCCGGTCGCAGGGCGAACTGTTTTCAGAATTCATCGATACGCTTCTCGCCAGCCCGGCCTGATTGCCGACATTCGGAGCCGAAGGCCGCGTAGCGCTCAACAGCCGTTATTCCGTGATGATTTCGGAACGCACCTGGGCGCGAGGCGCGGAATGGGCATATGCCCGCCGCAGCTCGGACGGGGTTATGCCGTGGCTTTCGCGGAACTGTTTCGTGAACCCCTTGGGATACCCGCAGGCGATCCCGATTTCCTGGATCGACATGGACGTGTTCAGCAGCAGATTGTTGGCATGTTTCAGCCGCAGTTCACGATAATACTTATTCGGAGATTTCCCCACCGCCCGGCGGAACCGGCGCTCGAGCGAGCGCAGTGACAGGCCAAGCCCGTGCGCCAAAATGCGCATCGGGATCGGGATCTCGAGCGAACTGCGCATCTGGCGGATTGCGTCGTTGACCAACTCGTCGCCCGAGCGGATGGCCGAACGGTCATGGACGATCTGGCGCGTGGCGGGATCGCGGACCTGATCGATCAGCATGATATCCGCGATTGTCGACTTTTCCACCGGCGATATGTGTTGTGCTATGATGGACAGCACGACGTCGGTTGTCGCGGTCATTCCGGCGCAGGTCACGATGCCATCTTTTTCAGACGCTATCAGGTCACTGGCATCGAATTCCATATCCCGTTCGCGCATGAAGGCAAGGTTTTCCCAATGCGTGGTAAAGGGGTGGGCGTCTCCTTTATATTCGCTGATGTAGCGGCTTGCTGCTTCGGCAAGCAGGAAGACTTTCGCGCCGCGATAGGTATAGGCGCGGATGCAGGTGCCGGCGGATAGGGCGGGATTGTCCGGGTCCGAATTGCCGATGAAGAAGGTGTAATCGGCATCAGGCATGTCGGTGCAGGGCTCGGTTTCGATGCTGGCCCCGGCGCTGCTTTCAATCTTTCCGCCGTTTTTCGACCTGAACGTCCAGGCAAAGGGCGGCTTGCCGCAGATCCGGTTGGCGATGCGAAGGACGTCCACGATGGCGGACAGTTCCGTCAGTACGAAACCGTCGGCCAGCACGATATCGAACCGCCACTGGCGGGGCTGATCCGGGTCCTTTCGCATGTCCGCTTTGACCATCGTGTTTTTCCTATCCGGCTGTCAGGGTCGCGTAATGTTTCTTGACGCGATCCTTGATGTCCCAGCTGCACACGGTCCCCTTGGGAACGAAGAAGCAATCGCCGGCGCGGAAGGTCTGTGCGCTGCCGTCTTCTTCGGTGATGGTGACCTCGCCTTCCAGCATGCGGACGAATTCATGGCTGGGGAAGGGGCGCATCCTGGAAACCATTGGGCCGCTTTCCCAGGTACCGACAATGAAATCGCCCGCGTCATTTGTGAATTCGGTATGGTTCTTCTGAACCGGCACTTCGCCTTCGATTTCGAACGGATCGGTGTTGTCCATCATTTCAAGCGGGGCGTCCGGATCGAGAACGCGGATCGCGCCCTCGGCGGTATCGACTTCCGGCACCGGGTGATTGGGATTCAGGTAGGTGATGAAGAATTTCTTCAGGCATCCTTCCTGTTTCCAGCTGACCGGTGCCCCGTTGCGGAACGAAACGCAGGATCCGTTCGGGCAATGCATCGCATTGCCGTCACCGTCGAGCATCTCGAACGCGCCGTTTAGGACCCAGATGAATTCATCACCGGGATAAGGACCGAAAGCCTCCTGCATCGTGGTGGTGTCCCAGATGCCGACGCTCATTCCAATTGCAGGGTCGCTGAAATAGACGTGCAGGTGCTGCACCGGCAGTGGAGATTGAAACCCGGCCGGGTCGCATTCCATTTCGGGCAGAACGCCATCCGGGCCATTCGGTTCAAGACGGATGATCTTCGGGGACGATGCCATATCCTGTCTCCTTGTTCGGCGGGGCGGAAGGTCCGGTGATTTGATCAAATTCTGGCTTGACTCGAAACGGAAATCAACACAACGATTGAATGATCATTCAATTGGTTTGCTGCAAGTGCCAGACATGACCGAATAATGTTCGCTCCGCGAGGGCGTGTTTTCGCGGGAGTGAGAGCTGCCCGAACCAAACGGGTTTCGCGGGGCGCGGGAATGCCCGGATACTTGTTTGCCCGGTATTCGTTTATCCTGCCTCCTAGCAGCCCAGAAGAGCACAACACAGAAGGACCGATATGCCCCGCGATCCCCGCTACGACATTTTGTTCGAACCGGTTAAAATCGGCCCGGTAACCGCCAAGAACCGGTTCTACCAGGTGCCGCACTGCAACGGGATGGGTCATCAATATCCTTCCAGCATGGCGGAAATGCGCGGCATCAAGGCCGAAGGCGGTTGGGCCGTGGTGAATACCGAGGAAGTCGAGATCAGCCACACGTCGGAACTCAGCCCGATCCCCGAGGGCCGGCTGTGGGATGACCGCGATATCCCGGTTCTGGCCAAGATGGCCGAGAAGATCCACGCCCACGACGCCCTGGCCGGGATCGAACCGGCGCATCTCGGTGGGGGCGCCTCCAACCTTTACAGCCGTGAAATTCCGATGGGACCCTCGGCGCGCCCGGTAGACCTGCTGGACCCGATCCAGGTGCGGCCGATGGACAAGGCCGATATTAAGGCTTTCCGCAAAATGCATGTCGACGCGGCATTGCGCTGCAAGAAGGCCGGTTTCGATATCGTCTATCTCTATGCCGGCCATGACATGACCACATTCACCCATTTCCTGTCGCGCAGCCGCAACGACCGCAGCGATGAATATGGCGGATCGCTGGAAAACCGAGTGCGGCTGCTGCGCGAGGTGTTGCAGGGCACCAAGGAGGCGATCGGCGACAGCTGTGCAGTGGCGATCCGGCTGATGGTCGACGAAATGCGCGGCCCGGACGGGCTGACCTGCGATGGTGAGGCGCGCGATATCGTCGAGATGCTGGCAGACCTGCCCGACCTGTGGGACGTGAATGTCAGCGACTGGGCCAATGACAGCGCGACCTCGCGCTTCACCAACGAGGGGTTCCAGGACAGCTATGTATCCTTCGTCAAGAAGGTGACCAACAAGCCGGTGGTCGGCGTGGGGCGCTATACCTCGCCCGACACGATGGTGTCGCTGATCAAGTCCGGCGCGCTGGACCTGATCGGCGCGGCGCGCCCGTCGATCGCCGACCCGTTCCTGCCAAAGAAGATCGAGGAAGGCCGGATCGAAGACATCCGCGAATGCATCGGCTGCAATATCTGCGTCACCGGCGATTTCTTTGCCGTGCCGATGCGCTGCACCCAGAACCCCACGATGGGCGAGGAATGGCGCCGCGGCTGGCACCCCGAGAAGGTCAAGGAAAAGACCGCCGACGAAAGCGTCCTGATCGTGGGCGCCGGGCCATCCGGGCTGGAAGCGGCCCGCGCGTTGGGGCAGCGCGGTTATGCGGTGACGCTGGCCGAGGCCGGTACCGAGGCGGGTGGCCGGGTGGCGATTGAAAGCCGCCTGCCGGGGCTGTCGCAATGGCGCCGCGTCGCGGATTACAGGCTGTACCAGATCAGCCAGATGCCCAATGTGGACCTGTTCTATGACAGCAGGTTGGGGGCCGGGGACGTGATGGAATTCGATGCCGGTCACGTGGTGATCGCCACCGGATCCAAATGGGTCCACAGCGGTATCGGACGCGCCAATCGCGCGCCTATCCCGACCGCCGCGGGGGCGCAGGTGCTGACCCCCGATGAGATCTCGGCCGGGACCCGCCCCGGCGACGGCCCGGTCGTGGTGTTCGATGACGATCATTATTACATGGGCGGGCTGATGGCCGAGAAGCTGCGCGGCGAAGGGTTCGACGTGACCTATGTCACCCCTGCCTCGGATGTGTCGCACTGGACCCATAACACGATGGAACAGGGGCGGATCCAGACCCGGCTGATGGAAATGGGCGTCAAGATCGTGCCGCTGCACAACATGGTGGCGATCGGGGCCGATCACGTGGAGCTGTCCTGTGTCTATACGGAGGCGAAGAAGAATTTGCCCTGCGCGTCGGTGGTGATGGTGACCATGCGCGATGCCATCGATGGGCTGTACCACGACCTGAAGGCACTGGGGGGAGAAGGCCCCAAGTCGATCACCCGTATCG
>JAWVXM010000063.1:0-12156 GCA_033723255.1 Thalassovita sp. | reverse complement strand
CCAGCGCCATCGGCGCCGCGATGATCGGTTGGTTCGGCACCGCGATGCTGTGCTACGTGACGCCCAAGGAACACCTGGGCCTGCCCGACCGCGACGACGTGAAAACCGGCGTCATCACCTACAAACTGGCCGCCCATGCCGCCGACCTTGCCAAGGGCCATCCCGGCGCGCAGGACCGCGACGATGCGCTGTCGCGCGCCCGGTTCGAATTCCGCTGGGAGGATCAGTTCAACCTGTCGCTCGACCCCGACACGGCGCGCGACATGCATGACGAAACCATGCCGAAAGAGGCCCATAAGGTGGCGCATTTCTGTTCCATGTGCGGGCCGAAATTCTGCTCGATGCGGATTTCCCACGACATCCGCGCCGAGGCCGAAAAGCAGAAGGGCATGGAAAAGATGGCCGAGAAGTTCCGCGAAGGCGGGGAACTTTACCTGCCGGCCGAGGAACCGGCGGAATGATTTCCGTCCTGGGCGCCGGTGTGGCGGGGCTTTGCGCCGCCACCGCCCTTGCCGAGGCGGGCTTCGCGGTCGAGGTGATCGTCCCCGACGATGCGCCTGAACCCGCCTCGATGCTGGCCGGCGGGATGCTGGCGCCGTTCTGCGAAGGCGAAAGTGCGCCCGACATCGTCGTGGCGCGCGGGCAGGGGGCGGTCGATTGGTGGGCCAACCGGGTGGAAGGCGTCGAACGGCGCGGCACGCTGGTGTTGGCCGCGCCGCGCGATCAGGGCGAACTCGACCGCTTCGCCCGCGCCACCAAGGGGCATGACTGGGTCGTCCCGGACGATCTGGAACCGCAGCTTGAAGGCCGTTTCGCAAGGGGGCTCGTCTTCGCGGATGAGGCGCATATGGACCCGCGTGCGGCGCTGGCACGACTGCGCCTGACCCTTGTCGAAAACGGCGTTAACCTCCACGGTGGCGCCCCAACGGGCCGTATCGTCGATTGCCGCGGCCTGTCGGCGCGCGACCGTCTGCCCGACCTGCGTGCAGTGCGCGGCGAGATGATCGAACTGCACGCCCCGGATGTCACTCTGACCCGCACCGTCCGGCTGCTGCACCCGCGCTTTCCCTGCTACATCGTCCCGCGCGGGCTGGGGCGTTACATGGTCGGCGCGACGATGGTGGAAAGCGCCCGCACCGGCGGCGTGACCGCCCGAGCGGCAATGGAACTCTTGTCCGCCGCCTATACCGTCCATCCCGGTTTTGCCGAGGCCGAGCTGACCGCCACCGGTGCCGGTCTGCGACCGGCCTTTACCGACAATATCCCGGTTCTGCGCCGTGACGGCGAGCGGATCCATTTCAACGGCATGTACCGCCACGGCTTCCTGATGGCCCCGGCGCTGGCCGGCGATCTGGTGCAGATGCTGCAAGAGGAGAGCACCGATGCGCATTGATCTCAACGGACAATCCCTGATCACGCAGGCCGAAACGCTGGCCGGGCTGCTGGACGAACAGGGCTTCGATGCCGCCAGCGTGGCCACCGCCCTGAACGGTGCCTTCGTGCCCCGGCCACAGCGGGCGCTGGCGAAGCTGACAGACGGTGCGCGGATCGAGGTCCTGTCGCCGATGCAGGGGGGCTGAGATGTTTTATGGCACCGAATTGAAATCCCGGCTGATGCTGGGCACCGCGCAATACCCGTCCCCGGCGGTGCTGCGCGATGCGATCGCCGCCTCGGGCACGCAGGTGATCACCGTGTCGCTGCGCCGCGAAGGCCCGGAAGGCGGCGCGTTCCGCGAAATTCTGACCGAAAGCGGCTGCCGCATCCTGCCCAACACAGCCGGCTGCCACAGCGCGCAGGAGGCGGTGACCACCGCGCAGATGGCGCGCGAACTGTTCAACACTAGCTGGATCAAGCTCGAGGTGATCGGCCATGCCGACACGCTGCAACCCGATCCCTTCGCGCTTCTCGAGGCCGCGCGCATCCTCTGCGCCGACGGGTTCGAGGTGTTTCCCTACACCACCGAGGACCTGATCCTGGGCGAGAAACTGATCGAGGCGGGCTGCAAGGTGCTGATGCCCTGGGGCGCGCCGATCGGGTCGGGGCAGGGGCTGTCCAATCCCGAGGGCCTGCGCCGGATGCGGGCGCATTTCCCCGATACGCCCCTGGTGGTCGACGCCGGCATCGGCGCACCAAGCCAGGCGGCGCAGGCGATGGAAATGGGCTTCGACGCGGTGCTGCTGAATACCGCCGTGGCCAAGGCCGACGACCCGGTGGCGATGGCCGCCGCCTTCGGTCAGGCGGTTGCGGCGGGCAAGGCGGCGCATGACGCAGGCCTGATGCCCCGGCGCGACATGGGCCACGCCTCGACCCCGATCTTCGGCATGGCGGAGCTGGCGTGATGACCGATCTCGACCGTTTCTACCTGATCGTGGGCGACGTGGCGCTGCTGGAACGGCTGGTGCCGCTTGGCGTGAAGCTGGTGCAATTGCGGCTGAAGGACATGGACGGGGCCGAACTGCGCCGCCAGCTCACCCTTGGCCGCGACATCTGCGCGGCGCATGGCGCGCAGCTGGTGGTCAACGATTACTGGCAGCTAGCGATCGATCTGGAGTGCGATTTCGTCCATCTGGGGCAGGAAGACATGGATGCCGCCGATTTCGCCGCGCTG
The DNA here is from genome assembly GCA_033723255.1 of Thalassovita sp. Classification (GTDB taxonomy): domain Bacteria; phylum Pseudomonadota; class Alphaproteobacteria; order Rhodobacterales; family Rhodobacteraceae; genus Thalassobius. Next base: position 9,547 of record JAWVXM010000063.1, on the reverse strand, counting down.
AAGCGGCGCGGCATCCATCTCGGCCTGTCCACCCATGACGAGGAAGAACTGGACCGCGCCCTGTCGTTTGATCCGGCCTATGTCGCGCTCGGTCCCGTCTACCCGACGCTGCTGAAGAAGATGAAATGGGGGCCGCAGGGGCTTGACCGGGTGCGTGACTGGAAGAATCGGGCCGGGGACACGGCGCTTGTGGGGATCGGCGGGCTGACGCCGGAACGCCTGCCGGGGCTGTTCGAGGCCGGGGCAGACAGCGCCGCCGTGGTCACCGATATCCAGCTGGCCGCCGACCCCGAGGCGCGCTGCCGCGAATGGATCGCGGCCACGCGGGTGCCCGCATGAGCCGCTATGCCCGGCAGACCTGCCTGCCCGAGGTGGGCGAGCAGGGGCAGGCCCTCCTGTCCGCCGCGACCGTTCTGGTCGTGGGGGCGGGTGGCCTTGGCTCGGCGCTGCTGCCGCTCTTGGCCGGCGCCGGTATCGGACATATCCGGGTGATCGATCCCGACCGGGTCGAGGAACACAACCTGCACCGGCAGGTGCTGTACCGCATGTCGGATATCGGCCGCCCCAAGGCCGAGGTGGCGGCCGGGGCGCTGGCCGCGCTGAACCCCGATTGCCGGATCGAGGCGACAGTCGCGCGGCTTGACCCTGCCAACGCGCCGGGCGTGATCGCCGGGGCCGATATCGTGGTCGATGCTGCCGACACTTTCGCGGTGACCTACGCGCTGTCCGATCTGTGCCATGCTGCGCGCAAGCCGCTGATTTCCGCCTCGGTTCTGGGCCGCACCGGTCATGTCGGCGGGTTCTGTGGCGCCGCACCCAGCTACCGCGCCGTGTTCCCCGACCTGCCGCGGCAGATGATGACCTGCGCCTCGGGCGGGGTGATGGGGCCGGCCGTGGCGACCTTGGGCGCGCTGCAGGCGCAGATGGTGCTGTCGGTGCTGCTGGACCATGTGCCCAGCCCGCTTGGCCAGATGATATCGGTCGATCTGCAAAACTGGCGGCTGTCCTCCTTCCGCTTCGACGGATCGGCCGAACCGGGGACCGGGCCACAGGTGATCGCGCCCGCTGCTGTCTGCGAAGACGATATCGTGATCGATCTGCGCAGCATCGCCGAAGCACCGGAAACGCCCTTTGCCCATGCCCACCGGATGGGACCGGACGGGCCGGATGGTTTTACCCCCGAACCGGGGCGGCGTGTCGTCTTCGTCTGCGCCAGCGGGCTGCGGGCCTGGCACGCGGCACGCCAGCTGCAAGACCGTCACGCGGCGCCGGTCGCCATCGTGGCGCTCGGCTCATGACCGCGACGGTTCTGTTCATCGGAGGGATGGATTCCAGCGGTGGCGCGGGGATCCTGCGTGATACCGCCACCGCCGCCGAACTGGCCCACCCGGCCCGCGTCGCGGTGACCGCCGTCACCGCACAAAGCGACACCCGCGTCGGCGCGGTCCACCCGGTGCCGCCCGAGGTGGTGGCCGATCAAATCGCCATCGCTGCCGAAGGGGCCTTGGGCGCGGTGAAGATCGGCATGCTCGGCAACCGCGCCACGGTCGAGGCGGTGACCCGCACCTCGCCCGACCTGCCGATGGTGCTTGATCCGGTCCTGGCTTCCAGCTCGGGGCGCGACCTGATCGACGCGGAAGGTCTTGCCGCGCTGCTTGACCTGCTGCTGCCCCGGCTGACGCTGCTGACCCCGAACCTGCCCGAACTGGCGCGGCTCGCCACCGCGCTCGGCCATGCGCCCGATGCGCCCGAGGCCGAAGTCGTCGCAACCCTGCTGGCACGCGGCTGTGGCGCGGTTCTGGTCAAGGGTGGCCATGGCGAGGACCCGGAGATTTCCGAGGACCGGCTTTACCACGCGGGTCGGGTTCAGCCCTTCCGCGCCTCCCGTCACCGGGTTCACCTGCGCGGCACCGGCTGTCAGCTGGCCAGCGCCATCGCGGTGCACCTGGCCCGGGGCGCTTCGCTACCGGATTCGGTGGCGCAGGCAAAGGAGATGCTGACGCGCCGTTTCGCCCGCGCGGTCGCCGGTCAGGGCTGACAAAGCCCTGTCAAACCGGTGCTTTGTGCTCTATAGGGGCCGGTGAACCGCGAACCGGAAAGGACAGGCGCGCGAAAATGACGACATGGCCGGAAGGATACGGGCGGCGGGTGCTCGACAGTGTCGACAGCACCAATGCCGAAGCGGCGCGGATCGCATCGCGGCTGGCCGGACCCGAATGGATCCTTGCGCTGCGGCAAACCGCCGGGCGCGGCCGCCGCGGCCGGGTCTGGACCGATCCGCCGGGCAATTTCGCCGCCACCCTGGTGATGCGCCCCGATGAGGCCCCCGAACAGGTGGCGCTGCGCTCCTTCGTGGCCTCGCTTGCCTTGTACGATGCTTTCGCCGATGCCACGGGACGCGCCGACGGGCTGTCGCTGAAATGGCCCAATGACGTGCTGCTGAACGGCGGCAAGGTGGCCGGGATCCTCTTGGAAAGCGCTGGCCATTCCGGCGGCATCAGCCATTTCGCCATCGGCATCGGGGTCAACCTGAAAACCGCGCCGGGGGCCGAGGCGGTGGAACGGGGCGCCACGGCTCCGGTGTCGCTGCTGGGGGAAACCGGGCAGGCGGTGGATCCGGAGGATTTCCTCTGCCTGCTGGCCGCCGCCTATGCCCGCCACGAGGCGCAGTTCAAGACCTATGGGTTCACACCGATCCGCGAATTGTGGCTGTCGCGCGCGGCCCGTCTGGGCGAGGTGATCACCGCGCGCACCATGCGCGATGAAATGACGGGAACCTTCGAAACGGTGGACGAGGCGGGCAATCTTGTCCTATCCACCGCCAAAACCCGCGTGGCGATCCCCGCGGCGGATATTTTCTTCTGAAAGGGGCGGGCATGCTTCTGGCGATCGACTGCGGCAACACCAACACGGTCTTCTCGATCTGGGACGGCGAGAAATTCCTGTGCACCCTGCGCGCCTCGACCGAACATCAGCGGACGGCGGATCAGTATTTCGTCTGGCTCAGCACGCTTCTGAACCATCACAAGCTGCCGCTGGACATCAACGCGATGATCATCAGTTCCACCGTGCCGCGGGTGGTGTTCAACCTGCGGGTTCTGGCTGACCGCTACTTCAACTGCCGTCCGCTGGTGGTGGGCAAGCCCGAATGCCTGCTGCCGAAACCGCCCCGCGTCGACGAGGGCACCCAGGTTGGCCCCGACCGTCTCGTCAACGCTGCAGGGGCCTATGACCGCTATGGTGGCGACCTGATCGTGGTCGATTTCGGCACTGCCACCACCTTCGACGTGGTCGGCGCCGACGGCGCCTATGTCGGCGGGGTGATCGCGCCTGGCGTGAATCTTAGCCTGCAGGCCTTGCATGAAGCGGCGGCGGCATTACCTCATGTGGACGTGACCAAGCCGCAGAAAGTGATCGGCACCAACACGGTCAGCTGCATGCAAAGCGGCGTGTTCTGGGGCTATGTCGGGCTGGTGCGTGAAATCTGCGAACGGATCAGGAGCGAATACGACCGTCCGATGCAGGTGATCTCCACCGGCGGGCTGGCCCCGCTTTTCGGACAGGGCGACGCGCTTTACGACGTCTTCGACGAATTTCTTACCATTCATGGCCTGACGGTCATTCACAACTACAACAAGGACCAAGGCAACATATGAGCAGCGAAAGGCTGATTTACCTCCCCCTCGGCGGCGCCGGCGAGATCGGCATGAATTGTTACGTCTACGGCTACGGGCCGGAAGGCCAGGAACGTCTGATCCTGGTCGATCTGGGCGTGACCTTCCCCGATATGGACGGCACCCCGGGCGTGAACCTGATCCTGCCCGATATCGCCTGGCTGGAGGAACGCAAGGACCGGCTGGACGCGATCTTCATCACCCATGCGCACGAAGACCATGTCGGCGCGGTGGGCTACCTGTATGAACGTCTCGGCGCGCCGGTCTATGCCCGCGCCTTCACCGCCAATATCGCGCGAGGCAAGCTGGAAGAAGTCGGCCTGTCGGAAAAGATCGTGCGCACCACCTCGGCCTGGCCCGAAACGGTGCAGGCCGGTCCCTTCAGCGTGGGCTTCCTGCCGATTTCGCATTCGGTCCCGGAAAGCGCGGGGCTTGTCATCGACAGCCCGGCCGGCCGGGTCGTGCATACCGGCGACTTCAAGCTCGACAAGACCCCGGTGGTGGGCGAAGCATGGGATCCCGATCTCTGGGCCTCGGTGGGCAAGGACGGCGTCAAGGCGCTGATCTGCGATTCCACCAACGTCTTCAGCCCCTATGAGGGCCGTTCCGAAGCCGCCATCGCCGACGAAATCGAAGGCCTGGTGGAAGAAGCGCCGGGCATGGTGGTGGCCACCACCTTTGCCTCCAACGTGGCACGGCTGAAGACGCTGGCCGAAGCGGGTCGGCGCGGCGGTCGTTCGATCTGCCTGATGGGGCGGGCGATGCGGCGGATGGTCGAGGCGGCGATCACCACCGGCGTGCTTGACGGTTTTCCCAAGGTGGTCAGCATCGAGGATGCGCAATCGATCCCGCGCGAAAACCTGATGCTGCTGGTGACCGGCAGCCAGGGCGAACGCCGCGCCGCTTCGGCGCAGCTTGCCAACGGCAAGTATAATGGCATCAGCCTGAAGGCGGGCGATCTGTTCCTGTTCTCGTCGAAAACCATTCCCGGCAACGAACGCGGCGTGATCCGGATCATGAACCAGTTCTCGGAAATGGGGGTGGACGTGATCGACGATTCCGGCGGGCGCTACCATGTTTCGGGGCATGCCAACCGCCCCGATCTGGTGACCATGCACAAGACCGTGCACCCCGAAATAGTGATCCCGATGCACGGGGAACACCGCCACCTGCGCGAACATGCCAAGCTGGCCGAAAGCAACGGTTATGCGTCGGCGATCGCGGTCAACGGCACCATGCTGGACCTGAGCGGCCACAAGCCCGAGGTCTGCGGCTATGTCGATACCGGGCGGACCTATCTTGACGGCACGGTGCAGATCGGCGCGCTTGACGGGATCGTGCGCGACCGGATTCGCATGGCGCTGAACGGGCATGTTCTGGTGACGGTGATCCTGGACGAAGACAACGAACCGCTGGGCGACCCGTGGTGCGAACTGCGCGGCCTGGCCGAAACCGGCCGGTCGAACGCGCCGCTGATCGATTGCCTGGAAGAGGATCTGAGCCAGTATATCGGCCGTGCCAAGCGCCGCACGCTGGACGACGATGACAAGCTGGAAAAAGAGCTGAAGAAGATCGTGCGCCAGACGTCGCAGAACGAGATCGGCAAGAAGCCCGAAGTCACCGTGGTGATCAGCCGCCTGGTGGGCTGAAGCACGGTTTCCGCTTGGGAAAGAAACGAAAAGGGGAATTGATCGGACAGATCAATTCCCCTTTTCATGTTCGGAAACGGTTGGCCGGCTGCCGCCCGGTCAGATCCGTACGCCCTTGCGCCCCGCCAGATCGGTGAAATATTGCCATGCCACCCGGCCGGATCGTGCCCCGCGGGTTGCCTGCCATTCGATCGCTTCCGCCTTCAGCGTGTCCTCGTCGACCTGAACACCGTAGGCATCGCAATAGCCGCGGATCATCGCCAGGTATTCGTCCTGTGTACAGGGGTGGAAGCCAAGCCACAGTCCGAATCGGTCGGACAGCGAAACCTTTTCCTCGACCGCTTCCGACGGGTTGATCGCGTTTGAGCGTTCGTTCTCGATCATGTCGCGCGGCATCAGGTGGCGCCGGTTCGAGGTGGCATAGAACACCACGTTGTCGGGCCGTCCCTCGATGCCGCCGTCCAGCACCGCCTTCAGCGATTTGTAATGCTCGTCATCATGCGAAAAGCTCAGGTCGTCGCAGAACAACAGGAAGCGGTGATCGGATGCCCGCAGCAGGTTCATCAGCCGCGCCACCGAGGGCAGATCCTCGCGCTGCAGCTCGACGATCTTCAACGGATGGCCCTGCCGGTTCACCTCGGCATGGATCGCCTTGACGATCGACGATTTGCCCATCCCGCGCGACCCCCACAGAAGGGCGTTGTTCGCGGGCAGCCCCTTGGCGAACTGCAACGTGTTTTCGAGCAGCGTGTCGCGGGTCCGGTCGATGCCGATCAACAACTCCAGTGCGATCCGGTTGACCTTTTCCACCGGTGCAAGACGGTCCGGCTCCACGTGCCAGACAAAGGCGTCAGCGCCGTCGAAATCGGGGGCGGCCAGAGGCGCCGGAGCCATCCGCTCCAGCGCCCCGGCGATCCGCTTCATCGTCTGTTTCACTTCTTGTCTTCCTCGTCCTCATCCTCGTCGAATTCGGCCAGCAGCGGATCGACGAATTCTTCTTCGCCGGTCTCAGCCTGAGCGGTCTCGACGCCCTCGTCTTCATCTTCGTCGTCGTAATAACCTTCCTCGCGCAGGCGTGCCTCGCGCTTGGTTTCGACCCGGGCGACCAGGAAGATCGAGATTTCATAAAGTCCGTAGACCACGACGAACAGGATCAGCTGGGTGGTGACATCCGGCGGGGTGACCAGCGCCGCGACGGTCAGGATGCCGACAACCGCGTATTTGCGCATGTTGCGCAGACCGGCGGCCGAGGCGAGCCCGGCCTTGCCCATCAGGGTCAGCAGCACCGGCAGCTGGAAACACAGCCCGAAGGCCACGATCATCTTCAGGGTGATGTCGAGCGATTCATTGACCTTGCCGTTGAACACGATGTCGATGCCCGTGTCGGCGTTTTGGGCCATCTCTTCGCCGCTAATCAGCGCCGATACGAAAGAGGGGAAATCCGCAAAGCCCAGGAAGAAGGACATCGCCAGCGGGATCACCACGAAATGGGCAAAGGCCGCCCCCATCAGGAACAGCGCCGGCGACGCGATCAGGAACGGCAGGAACGCGTTCTTTTCGTTCCTGTAAAGCCCGGGCGCCACGAAGCGCCACAGCTGATGCGCGATCACCGGGAAGGCCAGGGCAAGGCCGCCGACCATCGAGATGCGGATCAGGGTGAAGAAATATTCCTGCGGCGCCGTGTACTGCATCACCGGGTTCGGATTGCCCAGCTCGCGCATGGTGTTTTCGATCGGGATCAGCAGGAAATCGAGGATCGCACCGCCGAAGGAAAAGCAGATCACCATGCCAATGACGAAAGCGATCAGCGCCCGGATAAGGCGGGTGCGCAATTCGGCCAGATGTTCGATCAGTGGCGCGCTGCTGTCTTCCAGCTCGTCGGTGTTGCTCATGCCTTGTCCTCGGCGGGGGGATCTTTCGGTTCCGGCGCGGCAGGCTGGGGCTCGGCCGGGGTCTCGGCGGCCTTGGCTTCGGCATCAAGCCGCGCCTGCGCCTTCTTCGCGGTTGCCTGATGAATTTTCTTGGCCGTATCGGCCCGGTCTTCATCCAGATCCGCGTCTTTGGAGGGATCCCAGTTTTTGAAATCGCTGGCGGCGTCTTTGACCTTGTCCAACCCGAACTGGGCCGGGTTGGCAGCGGCTTTCAGCCCCTGCGTCACATCCTTGACGCCGGATTCGTCAGCAGCCTGATCCATCGCGCGGCTGAATTCTCGGGCCATGCCCTTGGCCTTGCCCACGAAGTTGCCGACCGACCGGAACAGGCCGGGCAGGTCCTTCGGGCCCACCACGATCAGCGCCACGATGCCGATCACCAGAAGCTCGGTCCAGCCAAGATCGAACATCGGCTCAGACCTTGTCTTTTTCTTCGCTTTCCGGCGTCACGTCCTTGGCGGCTTCGGCGGCCTGGTCTTCGATTTCCTTGGTGCCGTCATTCACGCCCTTCTTGAAGGCGGTGATGCCCTTGCCAACTTCGCCCATCAGCGAACTGATCTTGCCGCGTCCGAAAAGGACCAGCACCACGACGGCGATCAGCAGAAGGCCGGGAAGGCCGATATTGTTCAGCATTGTGTTTCTCCCATGATCGGGTCCTCATCCCCGGACCCGGATAAAATCATGATCCGTATCTAATGATGAACGGGGCGGGTTGGAAGAACCAAAGCGCCGAATTCCGATGGTTTTTTGTCACGCGGTTCCGTGTTCCGCAGAACGCTACCCACTAATACGGATAAATTCCCGGCGGATTGCCGCTCAGGACGCGGGGAAGACGAAGCAGCGGTCACGCCGGATCATCAGCCACAGCACCCGGCCGGGATTGGGCAGGAACACGTTGGGCACCGTCGCCTTCAGGATAGAGCCGTCGTAATCCATCCGAATCTCGACCAGGCTTTCCGACCCCATGAAGCGCGCGCGCACCACTTCGCCACGCGCGGCGCTGCCGTGTTGCGGGGTCGGCAGCGGTCCCTTGCCGCCACGGTCGAATTCGATTTTCAGGTGCTGCGGCCGGATGACGATTTCAACCTCGTGCCCGTCCGGCACGCCGGGGGCCAGGAACTGTCCGAACGGCGTATCGGTCAGGGCGCCGCGAACCGTGCCGCGGATCACGTTGATATCGCTGAAGAAGGCGACCGCCTGCTTGTCCTTCGGGGCGTTGTAGATGTTGTAGGGCGCGCCCTGCTGCACGATTTCTCCGCCACGCATCAGCGCGATTTCGTCGGCCATGCGCATCGCTTCCTCGGGTTCGTGGGTGACCAGCAGAACGGCGGCGTCTTCCTGTTTCAGCACTTCCAGCGTCTGGTCGCGGATATCGTCGCGCAAGCGGTTGTCGAGCCCGGAAAAAGGTTCGTCCATCAGCATGATTTTCGGGCGCGGCGCCAGTGCGCGGGCAAGCGCCACGCGCTGCTGTTCGCCGCCCGACAGGGAATAGGGATAGCCGTCGATGAAACGGCGCAGCCCGACCCTGTCGAGAAGTTCCTCGACCCGGGCGCGTTTCTGATCCTTCGATCCATGCAGCCCGAAGGCTACGTTGTCGCCCACGGTCATATGCGGAAACAGCGCGAAATCCTGGAACATCAGCCCGATATGGCGGCGTTCGGGCGGGATTCGGAAAACCGTGTCGCAGATCAGGTGCCCGTCGACATAGATCTCGCCCTCGTCCTGCATCTCGACCCCGGCGATCATCCGCAGCGTGGTCGACTTGCCGCAGCCCGAGGGGCCCAGAAGGCAGGTCACCTGGCCCGGCATCACCTTCAGCGATACGTCATTGACCACTGGCTGGCCGTCGAAGCGGCGGACCAGGTTGCGGATCTCAAGACGGGGGGGTGTGACGGACAAGTGCGTTTCCTGGGTTTCTGATTAAAACCATCGGGCTTTGCGGACCCTTAGCAACCCTTGGCGCGGCATACAAGGTTTCTCATCCCGGCGATGGTGGATAGCGGGCGCGCTATCCGCGCGCCCTACCAACCGGTTCAGCAGCCGCAATCGCTGGCGTCAGCCGTAGTGTCGGTAAACGGGTGATCACCGCCACAGCCCGCGAAGATCCCGAAATGGGTGGAAAAATCACCGATGAAGGTGAAGTGTTCTGCAAACCGTGTGTCGGCCAGCATCTTCCAGCTGTTGCCGCAGACCGGAAACACCTTGCCGGTTTCGACGTAATGATGCGCGTCCAGGTCGAACCCGTGCGGCGCATGGGGCAGGGTGCCCTTGTAGATCACCGCCTGGCCGTAAT
>JAWVXM010000062.1:0-12193 GCA_033723255.1 Thalassovita sp. | reverse complement strand
AGCCCGTAGCCGGTTGCCTTCACATCCGCGATCACCTTGTCGACCTCGCCCGCCCCGAAGGTGACAAGATGCAGAACCGGGCCGAAGATTTCCTTTTGCAGATCGGCGATCCCGTTCACCCGGATCAGGCAGGGGGCGATGAAATGGCCCCGGTTCGGTTCCGAAAGCTGGTGCAGCACCCGGCCCTCGGCCTTCGCCGTGTCGATATAGGCCTTGATCTCGGCCCGCGCCGCATCGGTGATCACCGGGCCGATATCGGTGTCCAGCGCCCAGGGATCGCCGAGGCCCAGCTCATTCATCGCGCCGATCAGCATACGGCGGAAGATCGGTTCGACATCTTCCTGAACGTACAGGCAGCGCAGCGCCGAACAGCGCTGCCCGGCCGACTGGAAGGCCGAGGCGATCACGTCGCGCACCGCCTGTTCCGGCAAAGCGGTGCTGTCGACGATCATCGCGTTCAGCCCGCCGGTTTCCGCGATCAGCGGCGCTCCGGGTGCCATGGTTCCGGCCACCGCCGCCTGGATCGCCCTGGCGGTCGCGGTCGATCCGGTGAAGGCCACCCCGTCCACCCGCGGGTCCGACGTCAGCGCACGGCCGACAACGCGGCCTTCGCCCGGCAGCAGTTGCAGTGCGGATGCCGGCACCCCGGCCTTGTGCAGCAGCCGCACCGCGAAAGTGGCGATCAGCGGCGTGGTTTCGGCCGGTTTCGCCAGCACCCCGTTGCCCGCCGCCAGCGCGGCCGCGATCTGGCCGGTGAAGATCGCCAGCGGGAAATTCCACGGGCTGATGCAGGTAAAGATCCCGCGCGCCGGGGCATCCAGCTTTGCCGCCTCTGCCGCGTAATAGCGCAGGAAATCCACCGCCTCGCGCAATTCGCCCACGGCATCGGGCAGGGTCTTGCCCGCCTCGCGCGCCAGCAGGGCAAAGATTTCGCCGAAATGGGATTCGTAAAGGTCGGCGGCGCGGCGCAGGATTTCGGCGCGCTTGCTCACCGGCGCGTCCCAAGACATGGCCGCGCCAAGGGCGGCCTCCACATCCGCCGCGCTGGCCGTGACCACCTTGCCGATCTTGCGCCCCGTGGCCGGGTTCTGCGCCTCATGCACGTAACCGCCGCGCAGGGGACCCGCGATCAGGGGTTCGGCACAGGCAAGCGGATCGGCATCGCGGGCTTCATCAATCCGAGCCAGATCGGTCACGTCGAACAGGTCGAAGCCCTTGGAATTGCGCCGCCCGGGGCCGAACAGGTCCGGGCCGGTCGGAATGGAGGCCCCACCCTCCACTCTGTCTGCTTCCAACGCGTCGAACGGGCAGGCCGCGACAACCGAGGCCGGGATATCCCTGTCGACGATCTGATTGACGAACGACGAATTGGCGCCGTTTTCCAGCAGCCGCCGCACCAGATAGGCCAGCAGGTCGCGATGCGCCCCCACGGGGGCGTATATCCGGCAATGGGTTCCCTCGTCCCGCAGCACCAGATCATGCAGGGCCTCGCCCATGCCATGCAGGCGTTGGAATTCATACGTTTCCTTCGGCAGGTCCGCCGCCATCTCAAGAACCGCGGCCACCGTATGGGCGTTGTGGGTGGCGAATTGCGGATAAATCCGGTCGGTCATCCCCAGCAGTTTGCGCGCGCTGGCGATATAGCTGACATCGGTCGCCGATTTGCGGGTGAAAACCGGGAAATCACTCAGCCCTTCGACCTGTGCATGCTTGATCTCGGTATCCCAATAGGCGCCCTTGACCAGCCGCACCATGATCCGGCGATCGAACCGGGTGGCCATGTCGTACAGCCCGTCGATCACATCGGGGGCGCGGCGGCCATAGGCCTGCACCACCACGCCGAACCCGTCCCAGCCGGCAAGATCGGGATCGGCCAGCACCGTTTCGATCACCTTCAGCGACAGGCCCAACCGGTCGGCTTCTTCCGCGTCGATGTTGAATCCCATCCCGGCCTTGGCGGCCTGCCGCGCCAGATCGCGCAGCACCGGTACCAGTTCGGCCATCACGCGGTCGGTCTTGGCCACCTCGTAGCGCGGATGCAGCGCCGACAGCTTGACCGAGATACCCGGATTGAAACGGATGTCATCCGACCGGCAGGCCGATGCAATCGCATCTATCGCTGCTGCATAGGACACGGCGTAGCGCCGGGCATCTTCGGCGGTCATCGCCGCCTCGCCCAGCATGTCATAGGAATAGGTGTATCCCTTTGCCTCCTGCCCGCGCGCCCGGGTCATCGCCGCGCCGATATCCTGGCCCAGCACGAATTGCCGGCCCATTTCGCGCATCGCCTGCCCCACCGCCGTTCGGATCACCGGTTCGCCCAGCCGCTTGACCGCCTGACGCAGATGCCCCGCCAGCCCGGGCGCATTGGCCTTTAGCACCTTCCCGGTCAGCATCAGCCCCCAGGTCGAGGCATTGACCAGAGGCGACGCCGAATGCCCGAGGTGACGGCCCCAGTCCGACGGCGCGATCTTGTCCTCGATCAACGCGTCGATCGTGTCGGCATCGGGCACCCGCAGCAGGGCTTCGGCCAGGCACATCAGAGCGATGCCTTCGTCGGTCGACAGACCGTATTCGACCAAGAACACCTCCATCAGCCCCGGCGACGCGTGGTTGCGGATGCGGCTGACCAGCCCCGACGCACGGTCCGTAATCGCCTGCCTGCGCGCGGCATCCAGATCGGCCATCGCGACCAGGGCGGCGACCGCTTGGGGTTCATCAAGGCGCTTGTTGCGGTCCCAACGGGTATCAAGGTCGATCATGTCGGCATCACTCGGCTTAAGGTGCTATCCGGAAAGAATGCCGTATTTTCATTGTTCTTTTCGTCCATTCAAATAAATTGGAAGGACGATACGACCAAATATCAGAGCAGTTTCAGACCAATGACGCAGCACGACACCCCCCTGCCCGGCATTGACCGGTTCGACCGCAGGATTCTCGAAATCCTGTCGGTGGAGGCACGGATTTCCATGACCGAACTGGCCCAGCGGGTCGGGCTGTCGAAAACGCCGGTCCTGGCCCGGGTGCGGAGGCTGGAAAAGGACGGGTTCGTCACCGGATACCGCGCGCAGCTGTCGACCCAGAAACTGGGCCTCGATCACGTCGCCTTCATCGAATTGAAGCTCAGCGACACGCGCGAAGCGGCGCTGGCGGCCTTCAACGCGGCGGTGCGCAAAATTCCCGAGGTCGAGGAATGCCATATGATCGCCGGGGGATTCGATTACCTGATCAAGGTGCGGGCCCGCGACATCCGCGATTACCGCCGGGTGCTGAGCGAAAGCATCTCCACCCTGCCCCATGTCGCTTCAAGCTCGACCTACGTGGCGATGGAAGCGGTCAAGGAATCCGGCTTCGACCAGTTAGGCGATTTCTGACTGCTCGGCCCCATCATCCGGATGTCCTCCCTGATACCGAGGAAATTAAGTCAGGCACCACACCGCCGATCAAGCGGTGTTTTTCAACACAATCAGCCCGAAGCGGTCGTCGGGTCGAAGGCCCGCAAGGGGATAATCGGACCTTCACCGTGCCAAGGCTGAACGACTGATGTGCGGGACAAGCCCGACATTCGGTTTCTATGTAATGAAGAAGAGAGCCACCAGTGAGGATAGATAGACAGCCATCACAAGCCAGGAATCCAGCCCTGCGCCCAAAAAGCTTGGAGTGCGCCTGATCAGAATGCCCGCCACGTAGATAGCGGTTACCATGATACCAGTTGCAATGCTGAACTGGGCAGCTCGATCGGCTTCGGACAGGATCGGACCGTTTTTGTACGCGATATCCGCAGGCAGGATCAACGCCAGCATAATTAGGTTGCTGCCAAATATGTTGGCGATGGCCATGGTGTATGCCCCGATCCGTGCTGCGGCCAGGGTCGTGCTGAGTTCCGGCATCGAAGTTGATGCAGCCAACAACGAGACCCCGATAAAGGATGATCCCAAGCCGGTCTGATCGGCGAGCGTATCCGCCGAAAGAGCCAGAAGAACCCCAGCGCCAAGAATAACGACGCTGTAGAGCATTGCTTGGATCAACAGGCGGGATGTGGTGACATTGGCAAACCTGCCTCCGTCATGAGAGGCGATTTTTTCACGTTCTTCGTCATCGGGCAGATCTATCGGCGCCCAACTCGATTTCTGGTCAAACGCACGCTGCAATGCGATTACGATCGGAAAGCACAAAGCAAGGCAGATTGCGCCAATACCGACATTGGAAATCAGTACTACGTCACCAAGAAAAGTGACTGCAAGAAGCGCGCTGAGCAATACGATCAGCATCACCGCAGCCAACGCATGTGTGGGCTTGCGGGGCCAGGACGTAAGCGCATATCGGACCGCGAAGAAATCGGCCAGAGCCAGAATCGCTGTCTGCATTGTAATGCCGCCAAACATGTTGCCCAGAACCAGCGCCGCATTATCAACCCGCGCTGCGGTGATCGTGGTTACGATCTCAGGCAACTCGGTGACCGTGGCCAAGAAGACGAGTCCCACAAACTCCTTCGCAAGCTTAAGGCGCTCAGCAATTTCGTCGCCGTGCACCGCGAGACGCGTACCCGCGACCCAAACCAGCATCGCCGCAGAAAGAAAGAGCGCAAGCACAACCGGCGTGGAATACCCGCTCAAATCAATCATGCTTTACGCTCAAGAAAGTCATGGTTTGCCTCGTCAACTAGCATACAAGACCGGCAGCTCCGCTTCTTTCAACATGAATTGAGTTGCGTCACTGAAAAAGAAACTGTGCATCCGCGAATGTCCGAAAGCACCCATGACAATAAGATCATGGTTACCCGATCTTGCTTCTTGGAGGACCTGCGCGCCAACCGACTCTTCGGATTGGCTTACATGACGGACCTCGGCTCGAACGCCATGCCGAGAAAGAAGTCTCGCGACTTCGTGCCCCTCCTCACTGGTGTCTATCGAATGCGGACGCGGCGCAGCGACGGTAAGTATCGTGACCTCGTCCGAGGGTATCATAAACGGAAGAGCGCTATGAGCGGCTACGCTGGCTTCCTTCGTCGCATTCCAAGCGAGTAGAATCCGCGCACCGATTTCGACATCTCCGTACCCCTGTGGGACAAGTAATACAGGCCGGCCACTATCGATGATTAGGTCTTTCTGGGCGCCGAGTTGGTCAAATCTCTCTCGCTCCCGGTCGGGTTGAGCCGCAATGACAAGATCAGAACGGAATGCGGATTGAATCAGTTGGTCGCTTGCGCGAACGGAGTGGGTTGGCAAAGACCGCCATTCGCTGGTGAAATCTTCGTCGCCCACCTTGTCTCTGAATAGCTTTTCAAGCTGCGCGTTCTGGGCTTTCACGTACTCGTTAAAGGCTTCGTAATGTGGATGGTCGATATGGAGAGCAATGCCCGGGTAAGGGACGATAGCCTCCAATGTATGGATCCCGATCAGATGCGCCTGAAATTTTCGAGCTATCCTACAGGCCAACGGTAACACCGTCATTGCCGCCTCATCTGTGGTCAGACAGACGAGAATTGTTTTGTAGGACATAATAATTCCCCAAATTTACATTATCATTTTCTGCGACAGTCAGGAGCAGCACCTTATGTGTGGCCCATATTGAAGACGAAAAACAATATATTTTGTCCGCCCTGGGCTCGGAACCGACGTTTGCCGCATGATGGTCAAAAGGCCCGCTTTCGGGAAAGACAAGTACTTTGCATAGCGCGCTTTCTGCGCATAGCGCCTGACGTCAGCGCCAAGTCGTTTTCAGGTCATGCAAAACAAGTTCGGGAATTACCGAGCCCACTTGGGCCGCTGGAAGTTCGACATCTGGAAAGCTTCGAGAACTTGGGCTTTTTGCCTTGGTGCGGTCGAGGAACGAAGCCACCTGTCATTACTAGAGACAACTTTCTTCAACTCGGACGCCATATTGTACGATTGGCGATCCGGCTCCGTGCACCATAGGCATGTCTGTTTTTCGGCCCTTTCGAACAGGTGGGCATATCAATCTTACGACCTGATCGAAAGCTACCATTGAGCAGATCGGTCAAACGCACAGCAAAAGCTTCAGCTTGTGCCTCTTCAGAGCCGAGACTGATACGAATGGATGAACCATAGAGTTCAACAAAACACTTAGGCGTTCTTCTGTTGTAGTAGAAGGTTCCATTGCGCCGGATTGTGTACGGTGTGTATGACATAAGCATTGCCTCTCGCACTAAATCTACGAGGAAAGACAAAAGCTTATGCTGAAGATTTGGTGCGGTCGAGAAGACTCGAACTTCCACTCCGGTTAAGGAACAGCGACCTCAACGCTGCGCGTCTACCAATTCCGCCACGACCGCACGTGATCAGGTAGGTGCAGCGCGTATAGACGAGGCCGCGCGGGATGTGAAGGGGCAAATTCATCCGGCGCGCGGGTTTTCCCCTCACCGTTCCCAAAGCACGAAACGCGCAACGACAAGTCGGCGGATTTCCCTGCCTTTCCCTGCCCTTGCCGCTTTGAAATGCGCGCCGATGATCCCTATAGATATGTCCCGGAGAATCAGCGGTCGCCTCGCCCCCACGCGACCGGCGAAGAAGGATGGCCAGATGGTCGAATGGATCACCAGCGAAGGACTGACCGGATACGATGACGCGGTGGTCTTCATGGAAGACCGCGCCGCCCGGATCGCGGCCGGAGAGGCCGATGAATGCATCTGGCTGGTCGAACATCCGCCGCTTTACACCGCCGGCACCTCGGCCAAACGCGAAGACCTGACCGATCCCGACCGTTTCCCGGTCTTCGAATCCAAGCGCGGCGGCCAGTACACCTATCATGGGCCGGGCCAGCGGGTGGCCTATGTTATGCTGGACGTGGGCAAGCGCGGCCACGACGTGCGCCTCTTCGTGCAACAACTGGAAGCCTGGGTGATCGCGGCGCTGGCCGAATTCAACGTGAAGGGCGAAATCCGCGAAGGCCGTGTCGGGGTCTGGGTGGAACGCAAGGACAAGCCGCTGACCGTCACCAGGGCGGTGGCCGAGGACAAGATCGCCGCGATCGGCATCAGGCTGCGCAAATGGATCAGCTTCCACGGCATCTCGATCAACGTCGATCCCGAGTTGGAGCATTTCTCCGGCATCGTGCCCTGCGGCATCACCGAACACGGGGTGACCAGCCTTGTCGACCTGGGCCTGCCGGTAACGATGGAGGATCTCGACGTGGCGCTGCGCCGGAGCTTCGACGACATCTTCGGGGAAATACCTGCCGAGGGATGAGGCCGGGTACGCGAAGATGCGGGCCGGCGTCAGTTGCCCGCGCGCTTCATCATCATTTCATGAACGGCCTGCATGCCCCTGTCGGCCATATCCGTCACTTCCGCCGCGTGAACCTGCAGCGCCTCAACGAGAGCGGGATCATCTGCGGTTTGCACGACGACGATCCCCTGATCGGTGACGTTTATCTCGGTTTCGAAGTCCGACCCGCGCAGGAAAAAGATATCGAGCGTCGGGCTTTGGATCATGATCCGCGGATCGTCCCCGGTCTCGACGCGGCCGATCATGCCGACAACATGGCTGACCAACGCCTCCATCACCGCTTCGTCCGAAGACCGGGTCACGGTCCGAATACCGTTCGGAAGGTTGGTGACTTCGCGCGTGATCGTCGGAGAGTTGCGAAACATGACAGCCAGTTCGGCGCTTTCCTCGACAGTTGCGTTCAGCCCCCGAAGACCGGGCATGTTGACTTCATCATGTCCCGTCCCGTCGGCGCCGTGATGATGCATTCCGCCCCCCATGCCGTGGCTCATCATCTGGGCCTTGGCGCCACTCTGGCCGATAACGAAAGCCAAGCCTGACAGCACGAACAGTCCGATCGCGCGCTGAGCCGCACGGGAAAACGCATGGGGCGTGAACATCAATCTGTACCTTGCTTCTCACTATGCCGGTTGACGCGTTCTATTACATGCGCGGGTCAGAAGCCCATATTTTCCCGGTCCGCGCACGACATTGTTATCAAGGGCTCAGACGGGATCGACCCCGTGCCGAAGACACATGATCGCCCCCAAGGAGCGCGACGGTCCCGGATTCAGAACAGACGAAAAACGCGCCCGGAAAACCCGAGCGCGTCCGTTCGCATTGAGCGCCGATTCATTTGTCAGCCGCCGATCATCAGGTCGAGGTTCTGCACGGCGGCGCCCGAAGCGCCCTTGCCCAAGTTGTCGAGAACCGCGATCAGAACGATCCGGCCGGTTTCCGCGTCACCGCGCACCGAGATTTCCAGATCGTTGGTCCCGTTCAGGGCGGTCGGGTCGATGCGGCTGTCCTGATCCTCGATCGGGCAGACCCGGATTCGTTCCGACGTTTCAAAGTGCTGCTCCAGCGCCTCATGCACCCGCGCCATCGTCACCCCGCCCGACAGGTCCGACAGGTGCAACGGAATCTGCACCGCCATGCCCTGTTCGAAATTGCCGACGGTCGGCACGAAGATCGGCGTCCGCTCAAGACCGCTATATTTGACGATCTCGGGCAGGTGCTTGTGATGCTGGCCGGTGGCGTAGATGAAAGCAGCTGGCGCTTCGCCGTTTTCATATTCGGCGATCAAGCCCTTGCCGCCGCCGCTATAGCCGCTGAGCCCGTTGATGCTGATCGGATGATCGGCCGGGATCAGCCCCGCCGACACCAGCGGAGCCAGCATCGCGATCGCTGCGGTGGAATAGCAGCCGGGATTGGCGACATGGCGCGCGGAACGGATCCGCTCGGCCTGATCGGCCGACAGCTCCGGCAGGCCGAACGCCCAGTCGGGATTCACCCGGTGCGCGGTCGAGGCGTCGATGATCCGCACCGGCAGGTCGGCCGAAAGCGCCACCGCTTCCTTTGCCGCGGCGTCGGGCAGGCACAGAATCGCCACGTCGGCAGCCGCGAAAGCCGCCTTTCGCGCGCCGGCGTCCTTGCGCAGTTCGGGATCAATCTGAACCAGTTCGATATCCGCGCGGCGGATCAGGCGATCGCGGATTTGCAGTCCCGTCGTGCCAGCCTCGCCGTCGATGAATACCTTGGTCGTCATGATTTCCCTCATTTCTTCGAAAAGTCGCGCAGGATCGCGCGCGCCCTGCTCCTACTCCGATCGGGATCGAATCAGAAGCCTTTTCTTATATTTCCCGGCCACGAACCGGCTGAAATTACGAAACTGGGACCTGTCAGCACCGGGCTGCGACAATTCTTCTTGTCTTTGCACTGTTGATAACGTGTCGATGTGAAGTATCTAGGTTCCGGACGCGAACCAAGATTCTTATACAGAGAGGCCCGCAATGAAAAAACTGCTGACCGCAACCCTCACCCTGGCCGCCCTGGCCGCTCCTGCCTTTGCCGAAGGCGATGCCGCAAAGGGTGAAAAGACCTTCAAGAAATGCAAAGCCTGCCACGCCATCATCGCCGATGACGGCACCGTGGTGTTCAAGGGCGGCAAGACCGGCCCGAATCTCTATGGCGTGATCGGCCGCGTCGCCGGTTCGACCGACTTCAAATACGCCAACGGCTTGGAAGAAGCTGCCGCAGCGGAATTCGTCTGGACCGAAGAAGCCCTGGCCGCCTTCATCGCGGACCCCAAGGGTTGGCTGGGCGACAACGGCTTTGCCGCGAAGAGCAAGATGTCCTTCAAGCTGAAGAAGGGTGGCGAGGACGTCGCGGCCTATCTGGCTTCGGTCGCCAACTGATCCCGGACAATCCGGATTTTCTGCAGGCGTGCGGGTCTCCGCGCGCCTGTTTTCTTTTCCGCCTGCCGGTTGCCCTGACACGCCGCGCACCGCGGGGCGATCCGAATCCATTCATGCCTGATATATCTTTGATCCGGTCTTGATCCGGACCGAGGCCGGTCTCCGACCCAGCATTCACCCGGCCGAGCCCGCTGATTTCGCTTAAAACCGCCGGGGTGCGACAAAATTATTTGATCTGCATCAATTTCGGCAATTGCCGCTGCGGCCTTGGCAATCTAAAACGAGACCTGATCGCGGGCGCTTGGAGTCTCTCCTTGCGCCTTTCAATACACCAACAGGAGGCGAGAGCATGGCAGACGCAGCCATCCACGGCCACGAACATGAAGACAACCGCGGTTTCTTCACGCGCTGGTTCATGTCCACCAATCACAAAGATATCGGTATCCTTTACCTGATCACGTCGGCGATCGTCGGCCTGATCTCGGTCTGTTTCACCGTTTTCATGCGCCTGGAGCTGATGGAGCCCGGCGTTCAGTATATGTGCCTGGAAGGCGCGCGTTTCATCGCGGATGCCGCCAGCGACTGTACCCCGAACGGTCACCTCTGGAACGTCATGATCACCTATCACGGCGTTCTGATGATGTTCTTCGTGGTGATCCCCGCCTTGTTCGGCGGTTTCGGCAACTACTTCATGCCGCTGCAGATCGGCGCGCCGGACATGGCGTTCCCGCGGATGAACAACCTGTCGTTCTGGCTCTATGTCGCCGGCACCTCGCTGGGTGTGGCATCGCTGCTCAGCCCCGGCGGCAATGACCAGCTGGGTTCGGGCGTCGGCTGGGTTCTGTACCCGCCGCTGTCCACCAACGAAGGCGGCATGTCGATGGACTTGGCGATCTTCGCCGTGCACGTTTCGGGCGCCAGCTCGATCCTGGGCGCGATCAACATGATCACCACCTTCCTGAATATGCGTGCCCCGGGCATGACCCTGTTCAAGGTTCCGCTGTTTGCATGGTCGATCTTCGTCACCTCGTGGCTGATCCTGCTGTCGCTGCCGGTTCTGGCGGGCGCCATCACCATGCTGCTGACCGACCGCAACTTCGGCACCACCTTCTTCGACCCCTCGGGGGGCGGTGACCCGATCCTGTACCAGCACATCCTGTGGTTCTTCGGCCACCCGGAAGTGTATATCGTGATCCTGCCCGGCTTCGGTCTGGTCAGCCACGTCTTCGCCACCTTCGCGCGCAAGCCGGTCTTCGGTTATCTGCCGATGGTCTGGGCGCTGATCGCGATCGGTGGTCTGGGCTTCGTCGTCTGGGCGCACCACATGTACACCGTCGGCATGTCGCTGACCCAGCAGAGCTATTTCATGCTGGCCACCATGGTGATCGCGGTGCCCACCGGGGTTAAGATCTTCAGCTGGATCGCAACTATGTGGGGCGGCTCGCTGGAATTCAAGGCGCCGATGCTGTTCGCGATCGGCTTCCTGGTCCTGTTCACCATCGGTGGCGTGACCGGTATCGTGCTGAGCCAGGCCGGCGTCGACCGGGCCTATCACGACACCTATTACGTGGTTGCCCACTTCCACTACACCATGTCGATGGGCGCGGCCTTCACCATCTTTGCCGGGATCTACTTCTACTTCGGCAAGATGAGCGGTCGCCACTATTCGGAATTCTGGGCCAAGATCCACTTCTGGATGTTCTTCATCGGCGTGAACCTGACCTTCTTCCCGCAGCACTTCCTGGGCCGTCAGGGCATGCCGCGCCGTTACATCGACTATCCGGATGCCTTCGCTTACTGGAACAAGATCTCGTCGATCGGCGCCATGATCTCGTTCGCGTCCTTCGTGCTGTTCTTCGGCATCATCATCTACGCCCTGCTGAAGGGTAAGAAAGAGACCGAGAACAACTACTGGAACGAATACGCGGACACGCTGGAATGGACCCTGCCCAGCCCGCCGCCGGAACACACGTTCGAAATCCTGCCCAAGCAGGAAGACTGGGATAAGGGCCACGCCCACTGATCCCGGACGGAAAAAACAGGAAGGCCCCGCAATTGCGGGGCCTTTTCTTTTTGGCGGGATAAAAGATCTTCGCAGCAAATGGAATGGCCGCTTCGAGCCTTTCCAGACATCGGTTCGGCACGCAGCCTTCGATGCGGAGCGCACAACATGATCATCGGCCGTGACTTGCGCCAACCTCGGCACCGCGGATTTCGCAGGCATTTTCAATTGCTCTTAACCGACCGACAGTGGCCAAAACGCAATTCCTGCGTCCGACCGCCTGTTGCCTCATGTCCGGATGCTTCCTATCCTTGACGCAACGGAAACCAAGGGGGCTGATCATGAAAAGACTGTTCGCAATAGTTATGGCAGGGGGAATTTCGGTTTCGCAAGCCGGTCTGGCCGATGACTACGATGCAAGCGATGTCGCAACAGGGATTGCTCTGGAAGACCGTGCAGAGGTCTGTCCGCCGATGAAAGAGGGCGATCACTGGCTGTTGCGCAAGACGATGACGAACGGTCCCACTGCGAATATCGATGTGACCATT
>JAWVXM010000061.1:0-12282 GCA_033723255.1 Thalassovita sp. | reverse complement strand
CTGCGACCCGGAATATTACGGCCAGCAGCAATCGATGTTCATCGACTTCATCGAAAAGGGGCTGGTTTACCGCAAGAACGCGGTGGTCAACTGGGACCCGGTCGACATGACCGTTCTGGCCAACGAACAGGTGATCGACGGCAAGGGCTGGCGGTCCGGCGCCGAGGTCGAGCGGCGCGAACTGACCCAGTGGTTCTTCAAGATCTCGGATTTCTCCGAGGAACTGCTGGATGCGCTCGACACTCTGGACGACTGGCCCGCCAAGGTGAAGCTGATGCAGGCCAACTGGATCGGCAAATCGCGCGGGCTGCAATTCGCCTTCGGCCTGATCGACGGGCCGCATGGCACCGACCGGATCGAGGTTTACACCACCCGTCCCGACACGTTGATGGGGGCATCCTTTGTCGGCATCTCGCCCGATCACCCACTGGCCAAGACGCTGGAACGGGAACGCGAAGACGTGGCGGATTTCTGCGCCGAGGCGCGCAAGGGCGGCACCACCGAGGAAGCGTTGGAAAAGGCCGAGAAGCTGGGCTTCGACACCGGTCTGAAGGTCCGCCACCCGTTCGACGACTCTTGGGAACTGCCCGTTTACATCGCCAACTTCATCCTGATGGATTACGGCACCGGCGCGGTCTTCGGTTGCCCGGCGCATGACGAACGCGATTTCGAATTCGCCACCAAATACGAATTGCCGATCATCCCGACCTTCGAACCAGTCGAAGGCGACTATCCCGAAGGTGCCGCCTTTGTTCCGGCGAAGACGGAGAAGGTGAATTACATCAAGGGCTTTGCCGGCGAACAAGTACAGACCGGCGAAGACGCGGTGAACGCCGCCGTCGATTTCTGCGAATCCAAGGGCATCGGCCAGGGCGTGACCAAGTTCCGCCTGCGCGACTGGGGCCTGTCGCGTCAGCGCTACTGGGGCTGCCCGATCCCGGTTGTCCATTGCGACAGCTGCGGCGTGGTGCCCGAGAAGAAGGAAAACCTGCCGATCCAACTGCCCTATGATGAGGGCGACAAGCCAATCGACTTCTCGATCCCCGGCAACCCGCTGGACCGGCACCCAACCTGGCGCGACTGCACCTGCCCGAAATGCGCCGCCCCGGCGCAGCGTGAAACCGACACGATGGACACCTTCGTCGATTCGTCGTGGTATTACGCCCGCTTCACCGCCCCGCGTGCCGAAACGCCCACCGATCTGGCCGAGGCGGAATACTGGATGAATGTCGACCAGTATATCGGCGGCATCGAACACGCGATCCTGCACCTGCTTTATTCGCGCTTCTTCGCGCGGGCGATGCATATCTGCGGGCATTTGCCAGAGAAATCGAAGGAACCGTTCAACGCGCTGTTCACCCAAGGCATGGTGACCCACGCGATTTACCAGACTAGGGAGTATTATTACTTAGAAAAAACTGGTGAAACCGCGCGTCGAGGCGATGCCGAAGCTACCAAACGTATATATCTCAGTTCTGATGAAATTGAGACGAAGGATGACGGGAAAGCCTATATTAACAAACCCGACTCTCAGCTTCACGGTTTCGAAGCAGCATGGATTGCTAAGTATCACTATCCCGAAGACGTGGAACTGCGCGACGGCAAGGGTTTCCTGAAGGACGGCACCGAGGTGGAAATCATCCCCTCGGCCAAGATGTCGAAGTCGAAGAACAACGTGGTCGACCCGGTGCAGATCATCGAACAATACGGCGCCGATACCGCGCGCTGGTTCGTGCTGTCCGACAGCCCGCCGGAACGCGACGTGGAATGGACCGCGAGCGGGGCCGAGGCAGCCAGCAAGCACCTGGCCCGCGTTTACCGCATCTGTTCCGAGATCGCGGCCAGCGATGCGACGGACAATGCCAAGGAAGACGAAGCATTGCTGCGCGCGATGCACAAGGCGATCCACGAAGTGACCGTCGGCATCGACAGTTTCGGCTTCAACACCTCGATCGCGAAGCTTTACGGCTTCACAAACACGCTGGCGAAATCCAAGGCCGGTGCTGCGGCCAAGAAACAGGCCGCCAAGGTTCTGGCGCAGCTGATGTCGCCGATGACCCCGCACCTGGCCGAAGAATGCTGGCAAATCCTCGGTGGCGACGGCCTGATCTCCGGAGCGTCCTGGCCGGTCGCGGATGAAGCGATGATGGTCGATGAAACCGTCACCATGCCGATCCAGATCAACGGCAAGCGGCGCGCGGAAATCAGCGTGGCCAAGGACATGCCGAAGGAAGAGGTTGAAAAGCTGGTTCTGGAACACGAAGCTGTGCTGAAGGCCCTCGATGGGGGCCAGCCGAAGAAGCTGATCGTGGTTCCGGGACGGATCGTGAATGTGGTTGTCTGATCGCAGAACATTTCTTGCTCTTCTTTCCGCCGCAGCCCTGACGGGCTGCGGCTTTTCCCCCGTCTACGCCCCCGGCGGGGCGGGTCAGGCGCTGCTGAATTCCATTGCGGTCGATGCCCCGGAAACCCGCGATGAACAGACCCTGATGCGGGAAATCGAAACCCGCCTGGGCCGTTCTTCCGCGCCACGTTACGCGCTGTCCTACGATCTTGAGGTTCGGGAAGAACGGATGGCGGTTTCCGCCACCAACATCACCACGCGGTTCAACCTGATCGGAAAGGCCGATTACACGCTGACCGATACCGGAACCGACGCGGTGGTGACGCAGGGCAGCGTCGACCAGTTCACCGGCTATTCCGCCACCGGCACCACGGTGGCCACCCTTGCCGCCGAACGCGACGCGCATGAACGGCTGGCGAAAATCCTGGCCGACCTGATCGTCACCCGCCTGATCGCCGCCGCGCCGGGTATCACGCCATGAAACTGAGCGGCCGCGATGCCAGCCGATATTTTTCCAAGCCCGACCCGTCGCGGACCGGGCTGCTGATCTACAGCGCTGATGCGATGCGGGTGGCGCTGAAACGGCAGGAAGTGATCGAGGCGCTTCTGGGCCCCAACGGCGAAGAGGAAATGCGCCTGAGCCGCATTCCCGGGTCCGAACTGCGCAAGGATCCGGCCATGCTTCTGGACGCGATCAAGGCGATCAGCTTTTTCCCCGGCCCCCGCGTGGCCTTTGTCGAGGACGCGACAGACGCCTTGGCCCCGGCGATTGCCAATGCGCTGGAAGACTGGTCGGACGGCGACGCGCAGCTGATCGTCACCGCTGGGCAGCTGAAGGCCAGTTCGAAACTGCGCAAGCTTTTTGAGGCCCATCCCAACGCCTTTGCGGCGGGGCTTTACGATGACCCGCCTTCGCGCGAAGAAATCGAGGCGGAACTGGCCCGGTCGGGCCTGACACAGATCGACCCGCAGGCGATGACCGACCTGACCAACCTGTCGCGGGAACTGTCGCCGGGCGATTTCCGCCAGACGCTGGAAAAACTGGCGCTTTACAAGCTGAACGATCCGACGCCCGCCAATTCCGAAGATGTCGCCGCCTGTGCGCCCGCCACGACCGAGGCCGCGCTTGACGACATCCTGAACATCGTGGCCGAGGCCCGCGCCGGCGAAATCGGCCCGGTCCTGAACAAGCTTCAGGCACAGGGCACGAACCCGGTCAGCCTGTGCATCAACGCCACCCGACATTTCCGCACGCTTTACGCCGCCGCGTCCGATCCCGGCGGTGCGGCGCAGGGCGTGGCGCGGATGCGGCCGCCGATCTATGGCCCCCGCCGCGACCGGATGATCCGGCAGGCACAGGCCTGGGGGGCGCCGAAGCTGGAAACCGCGCTGACGCTGCTGACCGATACCGACCTGCAACTGCGATCCGCCGGGCAACGCGCCCCGGCGATGGCGCTGGTCGAACGGATGCTAATCCGGCTGGCGATGCTTGGCCGGCGCTGAGCGTTACGAAGCGTTTCTCTGGCGCTTGGCGGCGATTTGCGCTCTGCTGCGGCCCAACAGGGAGGAACCGACATGTATGAAGTCATTGGCCATCCGACCAGCCGCGCCTTTCGGGTGCTGTGGTTGCTGGAAGAAATGGGGGAACCCTATACGCTCATCCCCGCCAAGCCGCATTCGGCGGAAGCGCTCGACTGCAATCCATCGGGCAAGGTGCCGGCGCTGCGTGTCGACGGGCAGGTGATTACCGATTCCACCGCCATTATGACCTATCTTGCCGACAAGCATGGCAAGCTGACCTTCCCCGCCGGCACGCTCGACCGTGCCCGGCAGGATGCCGCCATGCACCAGATCATCGACGAGCTGGATGCCGTTCTTTGGACGGCCACCCGGCACAAGATCATCCACCCCGAAAACCGGCGGGTTCCGGCGGTGATCGACAGCCTGAAATGGGAATATGAACGCAACATCGCCCATATCGCCGACCGTTTCGTTGGCCCCTTCGTGATGGGCGATGACATGACCATCGCCGATATCATCCTGACCAATTGCCTGAACTGGGCCTTTGCCGCGAAATTCCCCGCCGCGCCCGAGAAGCTCACCGCCTATGCCAAGGCAATGCGGTCGCGCGATGCGTATCGGCGGGCCGCAGGTCAGGTCTGAGGATCGCGGCCAGGCGGTTCGTCGAACCGCCCGGCGCACGGAAATCCGTCAATCCGAATTTTTTGATCAAATTATCGGCAAATCGGATTGACAGTCCAAGCACGCCTGAGGAAACCTTCGCATGACGCGCGCGGCGGGATTTTCGCCCCGGCGCAAACTGTTTCGTGCGCCATGACACGCGGCCCCACGGAAGCCCCGGAGCATCTTTCCTGGATGCATCAGGGCTCTGAGCCAGAGGACGCTGGCGGCGACAGAAGAAGAACAAGGGAGAAGACATGCCGGGCCTGATGACGTTTGACGAATTGAAGGATGCTGTCGCGTCCGGCGCGATCGACACCGTTCTTGTCTGCACCATCGACATGCAGGGCCGGCTTATGGG
The DNA here is from genome assembly GCA_033723255.1 of Thalassovita sp. GTDB lineage: Bacteria > Pseudomonadota > Alphaproteobacteria > Rhodobacterales > Rhodobacteraceae > Thalassobius. The sequence continues at coordinate 7,396 of JAWVXM010000061.1, read as the reverse complement.
AAAACGGCTTGTGGCACAGCACTTCGTCAATGAAGGCTGGCAGGAAACCCATTGCTGCACCTACATGCTGGCCACTGACATCGAGATGGCGACCCTCGACGGCTATGCCTCGACCAGTTGGGAAACCGGCTATGGCGATTACACCATGAAGCCCGACCTCGGCACCATCCGGCCGGTACCGTGGCTGGAAGGCACCGCAATGGTGCTGTGCGACATGATCGACCACCGTACCCATCAGGAAGTGGAACATTCGCCACGCGCGATTCTGAAAAAACAGATCGCCCGGGCCGAAGCGATGGGGCTGACCCCGTTTACCGCGACCGAACTGGAATTCTTCCTGTTCGAAAAAAGCCTGAAGGAAATCAGCGCGTCCGATTTCCGCGACCTGACCCCGATTTCCAGCTACAATGAAGATTATCATATCTTCCAGACCACCAAGGAAGAAGCGATCCTGCGGCCGGTGCGCAACCACCTCTATGCCGCGGGCATCCCGGTGGAAAGTTCCAAGGGAGAGGCCGAGGCCGGCCAGCAGGAGCTGAACATCAAATATGCCGAAGCGATGGCCACCGCTGACCATCACACGATTTCCAAACACGCGATCAAGGAAATCGCCTGGCAGCAGGGCCACGCCGCCAGCTTCATGGCGAAATGGCGCGCCGACATGGTCGGATCGTCCAGCCACGTGCACCAATCGCTGTGGCGCGACGGGGCGAATGCTTTTTTCGACGCCGATGCCGAACACGGCATGTCGGACCTGATGCGCAGCTATGTCGCCGGGCAAATCAAATATGCCCATGACATCACCCTGTTCCTGGCCCCCTATATCAACAGCTATAAGCGGTTCCAGAAGGGCAGCTTCGCCCCCACCAAGACGGTCTGGTCGGTGGATAACCGCACCGCCGGCTTCCGGCTGTGCGGGGCGGGCACGAGATCCGTGCGGATCGAGTGCCGTATCGGCGGCGCCGACCTGAACCCTTACCTTGCCACTGCCGCGCTTCTGGCCGCCGGCCTTGCCGGGATCGAGGACGAACTGGAACTGCCGCCGCCGGCGATCGGCGATATCTACGCGATGGATCACGTCACCGATGTGCCGGCTTCGCTGGGCGCGGCGATGGCGGCATTCAGCGGCTCGAAGATGCTGCGCGCGACGATGGGGGACTGGGTGGTCGACCATTACACCCGCGCCGCCGAAGTCGAGATGGAAGATTTCGACCGCGCCGTCACGGATTACGAACTGCGCCGGGGACTGGAACGCGCCTGACGGAGGGGTGCCATGACGCTGACGGCAAACTGGTCCTATCCAAATGCGATCCGCTTCGGCGCCGGTCGCCTCGGTGAATTGCCCGACGCCTGCGCCAGCGCCGGAATTCGCAAACCGCTTCTGGTCACCGACAAGGGGCTGGCCCCGCTTCCGATCACGGCGCGGGCGCTGGATATCCTTGACGCCGCCGGGCTCGGGCGCGCGATCTTTTCCGCGGTCGACCCGAACCCGACCGAACTGAACCTCGCGGATGGAGTCGAAACCTATCGCAAAGGGGACCATGACGGGGTGATCGCCTTCGGCGGCGGGTCCGGGCTGGACCTGGGCAAGCTCGTCGCCTTCATGGCGGGCCAGACAAGGCCGGTCTGGGATTTCGAGGATATCGGCGATTGGTGGACCCGCGCCGATGCCGATGCCATCGCGCCGATCATCGCCGTCCCCACCACCGCCGGCACCGGATCGGAAGTGGGCCGCGCCGGGGTGCTGACCAATTCCGAAACCCACCAGAAGAAGATCATCTTCCACCCGAAGATCCTTCCCGGCATCGTGATCGCCGATCCGGAACTGACCGTGGGCATGCCGCCCGAGATCACCGCCGGGACGGGCATGGATGCGTTCGCCCATTGCCTCGAGGCCTATTGCAGCCCGCATTTCCATCCGATGTCGCACGGCATCGCGCTTGAAGGCATGCGGCTGGTCAAGGAATACCTGCCGCGCGCCTATCGGGATGGGAGCGACCTGGAAGCCCGCGGCCAGATGATGGCCGCCGCGGCGATGGGGGCGGTGGCCTTCCAGAAGGGGCTGGGCGCGATCCACGCACTGAGCCACCCGATCGGCGCGATGCACGGCACCCATCACGGCACCACCAACGCCGTGGTGATGCAGCCGGCGCTGCGCTTCAACCGCAGCGCCATCGAGAAACGGATCATACGTGCCGCCGCCTATCTGGACATCGCGGGTGGCTTTGACGGCTTCCATGACTTCGTGGGGGACATGAACCGGATGCTGGGCATCCCCGCCACCCTGACGGCGCTCGGGGTGACCAATCCGGACCTCGATGCGATCGTCGGCGGTGCGCTGGCCGATCCGTCGACCGGGGGCAACCCGGTGGCGATGACCGCACAGAACACGAGGGCGCTTCTGGAGGCCTGTTTCTGACGCCGAGAATCAGGTCAAGATTTCGCCACAAATTCTACACTTTTGGATAGGAAACGAATCACCTTTCGATACATTCACCCCAATATTTCGGGTAATCCGCCATAAATTCGCATACTGTTTCCAGCATTTTGGCAACCATAGATTGTAATTTTTGGAAATGTGGTGCGAATATGTCCGCTTCTGGGCTGCACCAAAGACCTAGGCCACAATCGGCCGGACTGCCATGCAATCGACAGCCGCCACAGAGCCTGGAGATTTTCGTCAATTTCCCGACCTGCCCCAGCCCGCCGACGCTTGCCTGACACCCTGCGGAATAAGGCCGGTATTGTCCGCCAAGCCAAGCCAAATATACAACAGGATCATCATTGTTCTCGGAGTGGCTGACAATAGATGCGTGACACCGTCAATTTTCGGTCACGCCCTCCAAAACCCAGGCTCGGACAGGGGCCGTGTTCAGTCCCGGACCCTCCGAAATCGACGCTGCTTGCGGCGGTTTTGAGGCCGCAAAATAAGCGCTCTCGGTCCGCAACTAATACTTTCCGGCTACTATCCCGCGTTAGTTGCAATTCTTCTGGTTTCGTTGACGAAAGAGGCTTTTCTGACCATAAATACTGGTGTCGGTTGGTTCAAAATCGGGAAAAATTTTCGTCGATTTCTCATCAAAAACGGATCGTCCAGATCCCGATCGAGAAGGGACACGAATTGCCCCGCTGAGCCGGCCAAAAACCTGCTGCCGGGCAGGTGCTGCCTAACTGCCCGCGGTACAGAGACACAGTTCGGCGAATACGCCCATCGCTGCGCCGGCGGCGGTGGGATGGAGATTTGCACCCTGGTTCCAACCGGGGTTGGCACATGATGCTTTGAAACCCTGGGGAGGGTCGGCGATGAACATGCATGTCGGTGCGGCACTGGACACGTCCAGTCTCAACCCTGCAGCAAGCGCGAACGCGGTCCGGCCGATGCCGACCGGGCTGTATCGCTCGCTGGGCAAGCGGATCCTGGACCTTGCCCTGGTCGTGCTGATGGCGCCCCCGGCCATACTGATCGTTGCCCTGCTGGCCGCGATCGTCGCCCTGGACGGCAAATCGCCCTTCTACGGCCAGATGCGCGTCGGACGCGATGGCCGGATCTTCCGCATGTGGAAACTGCGCAGCATGATCCCCGATGCCGATGTCGCGCTGAAGCGTCACCTCGAAAGCAATCCTGAAGCGCGCCGCGAATGGAACACCAATCAGAAACTGCGCAACGATCCCCGGATCACGCGTTTCGGCCGGCTGATCCGCCGCACATCGCTGGATGAACTGCCGCAGCTGTGGAACGTGATCACGGGCGATATGTCGCTGGTCGGCCCGCGCCCGATGATGTGCGAACAGCGCGTGCTTTACCCGGGCACCGAATATTTCGACATGCGCCCCGGCATCACTGGTTACTGGCAAACCTCGGTCCGCAACGAAAGCAGCTTCCGCGAACGCGCCGGTTTCGACGCGGCTTACCATCGGGACCTGACGCTGTTGACTGACCTCAAGCTGCTGCTGGCGACCTTTTCTGTGGTGTTGGCCGGAACCGGTCAATAACGTCCGCACCTAGCTTTCACGTTTTTCGACCGCGGCATTGATCAGGGCCGCGGTTTTTTCCGCCCACGCATCCCAGTTCAGGCGCGTTTCGTATTCCCGGCGGGTCGATCGCCGGAGCGCATCGTATTGATCCGGTGCCGACAGGTAATCCCGCACAATCTCGGCATAGGCCAAGGGCCCGGCGTCGGGCGGCAGCACGAACCCGTTGATCCCATCGCGCACCGGCACCCCACCGACCCGGGCGCAGAGCGACGGCAGACCGAAAGCCGAGGCTTCGCAAAAGGCAAAGCCATAGGATTCGAATGACGGCATCATCATGAAATGCGCCTGCCGGTACTGATCCTGGAACAGCTTCAGCTCCTCCGGTTTCGCCTTGTCGAGCGAGGGGTAGACGCTCAACGCGTTGCCAAGACCGGTTTCGGGCGGGGTGCAGCCAACAACGGTCAGCCGCGCATCGATCCCCCAGTCGCGCAGGAAATGCACCGCTTCGGCGGTGATCGGCCCACCCTTGGCAAACCAGTCGCGCCCGACGAGAAGGATCCGGACCGGCGCACCGGGCCCGAGTTTCGGCAAGGTTTCCTGCCCCCCTGGATCGGCGATGTTGGCGCCCCAGGGCACCACCTGCCCATGCCCGGGATCAAGCGCGAAAGCCTGTTCAGCTTCCTCCTTCAACCATTCGGAGGGCCAGAGCAGAAGGTCGGTTTTCCGGAACACCTCTGCTTCTGCCCGCTGGATCAGCGGGTCAAACCGGCGCGACAGGCTCAGGTAGCTGTCGAAGCTCTGGCCGACCTCGGAATTCTTGTAAACCGTCGGGGTTGCATCCGATGTGAACACGGTGGTGATCGGATAGGGAGGCTTCAGGTGATAAAGCGCGTGGAAACTGTAAGCGCAGAACAACACGTCGAACCGTTGCCGCTTCAGTTCCTTCGCCACGACCCGCGCGATGATCCGAGACAACAGCAGGTGCAGCCGCCACTTGGCCCGCAGGATGAGCGGTTCGGGCATCGCAAGAACCAGCCTGCGCACCGGCTCGGCCCACCCCCAGCCAATCGGCATCACGTGAACATCGCTGAACCGGCTGCGCAGCGCATCGAATATCCGCGCGTTTCCCCCCGAATAGAGGTTGCGATCACGCGGATCGGCATCGCAAAGATAGGCGATCTTCAGAGGGCGATTTTCGGGCAGCTTGTCCAAGGTCACAGGGTTTTGTCGAAACGGGGTTGGTATTATTGATTGCAGCAGCATCCTGACCTCAAAACGGCAGGAGCTGTTAATTCTTTCCTAAATTTGTCCGCGATGCCATCATTCTGCCCCAACGGGCCTATAAACGGATCGGGGAATTGATATGAAAGAAACAGGGCCGGAATGTGACACCGGTCTTTTCGCAATGAACAGGCGCTGAATGCCGAACGCGTTTGCATATCTGGTGCTGGGGCTGTGGCCCCTGATATCGATCGGGTTGTTTCGCGCCCTGCCCGCCGGGCGCGCGTTGCTGGCCAGCGTGATGGTGGCCTATCTGTTCCTGCCACCGCCGCCCGCCGCCTTCAATTTCCCGCTGGTACCGGCGCTGAACAAGCAGACGATTCCCAGCCTCACCCTGCTGCTGATCTGCGTGACCCTGTATCGCGGCAAGCTGCGCCTGATCCCCGAAAGCAGGCTGGCCGTGACCGCTTTGCTGATCTTCATCTTCATCCCGGTGCTGACCGGGCTGACAAATCTCGACCCGGTTTTCCATGGCCGCATCGGGCTGCCGGGCCTGGGCATCAAGGACGTGGTGTCACTGGTTCTGCAGCAGTTTCTGCTGACCGTTCCGATGCTGCTCGGCCGCGCCCTTCTCATGGGGGAACGCGATCTGCGCGACCTGTTGGCGGCGCTTTGTATCGCGGGGCTGGTCTATTCGCTGCCCATGCTGCTGGAAATCCGGCTGAGCCCGCAGTTGAACATCTGGATCTATGGATATTTCCAGCACTATTTCGATCAGATGGTCCGCTATGGCGGCTTCAGGCCAATCGTGTTCCTGTATCATGGCCTCTGGGTGGCGTTCTTCGCGATGATCAGCCTTGCATCGATCGCGATCCTGTTCCGCACGTCCGAAAACCAAAAGAAGGCCATGCTGTTTCTTGCCCTGTTCTACATGGCCGCAGTCCTGATCCTGTGCAAATCGATTGCGTCCATCCTCTACGCGGCGGTTCTTCTTCCGTTGCTGCTGTTTGTTCCGGGCAGGATGCAGATACGCATTGCGGCGGTGCTGGTCGCGTTTGCCATCGCCTATCCGGCACTCAAAGGGGCCGGGGTCGTGCCCGAAGAATCAATCCTGCAGGTGGCGGAAAAGATCGATGCCGAACGCGCCGGTTCGTTGCGCTATCGGTTCGACAATGAAAACGTGCTGCTGGACCGTGCGATGGATCGCCCGTTCTTCGGCTGGGGAAGCTGGGGCCGCAACCATATCCTCGACCCGGTGACCGGCGAAATTGAAACCGTGACCGACGGGCAATGGGTGATCGCCATCGGCATCTATGGCTGGGTCGGCTTTCTGGCCCAGTTCGTGTTGCTGGCCTCGCCGGTCTTCCTGTTGCTGGCCAGGTATCAAGAGGACCGCGCGGCCATTGTTCCCCTGTCCGCCGCGGGCCTGTGCCTGATCCTGGGCGTGAACGTCCTGGACCTGCTGCCCAACGCGACGCTGACGCCGATCACCTGGCTGATGGCGGGGGCGCTTCTGGGCTATGCCGAAAAGGGCACGGTCACGCAGGAAAACGGCGCGGCCGATGCCAGCAAGCCGAAGATGAAACTGCAAAGTATCATGTAGCCATGACAGCCGTTTCGCCTGCAACCGACCGCCCCATGCGCGTTCTCATCATCGCCGAGGCCGCAAATCCCGAATGGGTCAGCGTGCCGCTGGTGGGCTGGTCGCTGGCGCGCGCCATCGGCCGCAAGGTGGATGTGCATATCGTCACCCAGATCCGCAACCGCGACGCCTTCCTGCGCGCGGGGCTTGTCGAGGGGCGCGATTTCACCGCCATCGATTCCGAAACCATCGCCCGCCCGCTCTGGTCGCTGGGCAAGGCGCTGCGCATGGGCGAAGGCAAGGGCTGGACCGCGCTGCAGCTGGTCAATGCGCTGTCCTATCCGTATTTCGAACGGCTGATTTGGCAGCAGTTCGGCCCGCTTCTGAAGGCCGGATTCTACGACATCGTGCATCGCATCACCCCGCTCAGCCCGACGATTTCCAGTTCGATCGCCGAAAAATGCGCCCGGATCGGAGTGCCCTTCGTGGTCGGGCCGCTGAACGGCGGCTGGGGCCTGATCACCTCCCAGCTCAACCACGAGCGCATCACCCTGGCGGCGCCCGGCTTCGCCGAGTCGATGCTCGACGAGGTCTGGGCCTGGGCGGGGAAGACGCCTG
>JAWVXM010000060.1:0-12434 GCA_033723255.1 Thalassovita sp. | reverse complement strand
CCCAGACCAACGTTGTTGGTCAGGTTCGCCGCATCCGCGCCGTCGATGATACCCGTCTCAAGTGCGGTGAAGATTTCGTTGAAATCCATCACGATCGGGCTTGCGCCCATTGCTGCGAAGATTTCGGTTTCCAGGCCCGGCGGCGAACGGAATTTCCAATCCTTCAGGTCTTCGGGACCGGCGATCGGCTTGGACGAGGACATCGATTCCTGACCGTTGATCCACCAGCCGATCAGCTTCATGTTGTACTGACCGTACAGCGCGTCGGCCGCTTCGAAGCCACCGCCGTGATACAGCCAGGAATACTGCTGCCACGGAGTGTCGTAGCCACCCATGATGTCGCCGACGAACTGGAACGCGGGGTTCTTACCGGTCTGGTAGGCACCACCGGTCATGTCGCAATCGAGGATACCCGACGACGCGGCGTCGAAGGTTTCAACCGATTTCACAACCGAAGACGAGAAGAACATCTCGATCTGCAGGTCGCCACCGGACATGGTGTGCACGTCATCGATGAAGCCCTGGATCTGCTGACCCGAAATGGTTTCCGGCGCATAGTGCGTCTGAATCCGCAGCGTGTCGGCAGTTGCGGGTACAGCAATCGCGGTCGCGACCGCCGCTGCGATAATGGACGATTTCATTTGGAAATTTCCTCCCTACGTCTGTTCCCGGTGAACCAAGTCCAAGGTCTCCTCCCCCGCCTCAGGCCACCAGATTTCCACGGACGTCGAACCTGATCGAATCCGCGCCCAATTTTTGGTATACCATTCCCCTCGGCCTTTGGTATACCAAAAAGTAGGCGACGCCGCAGAAATCTCGAAACCGACGGATTTCGGCGGCGTTCAGGGGAAGGATTCGGCATGACTGCGCCAACATTGGCAGAGGAAATAGCGAACCGCCTGCGCCATGCGATACTGCTGGGTGAACTCGAACCGGGCAGCAGCGTGGGCGAGCGTGAGAATGCACAGCGCATGGGTGTCAGCCGCACCCCCATGCGCGAAGCGATTCGCATCCTGGCCAAGGAAGGGCTACTGATCCTCCGCCCCTCTCTCAGCCCGGTCGTGGCCGATCCCAGCCTTCAACAGGTCGAGGACGAGTTGACAATCATTCGCGCGCTCGAAGTCCTGTCGGGCGATCTGGCCTGTATCCATGCGACGGATGCTCAGATCGAAACCATCCGCGCGCTGCATGAACATATGGTCCGGCTGGCCGAGGAAGGCGACATGCTGCGGTTCTTCGAAACCGACATGGACTTTCACCGCGCCATTTCCGCCGCATCCGGCAATTCCCGGCTTGAGGAACTGCACGGACAACTTCTTGCCCGTTTGTGGCGGGTGCGGTTCCTGTCCGCGCGTCAGGCCTGGGACCGTGATCGCGTGCTTAAACAGCACGGATTGATCGTTTCCGGGCTGGAAGCGCGCGATGCAACGCTGGTACGTCTGGAAACCGACAGCCATATCGAGCATATCCAACGCAATATCCAGGGGCATTTCCGGCAGGAAAGCTCCTGACCAACCGAGTAAAGGAAAACAGCGATGAAACTTCTTCGTCATGGTCCCAAGGGACAGGAAAAACCCGGCATTCTGGACGCCGATGGCAATGTCCGCGATCTCAGCGGCAAGGTTGCCGATTTCGCCGGTGAAAACATCTCGCTGGACGCGATCGAGGCGATCCGTGCCATCGACATCGACAGCCTGCCCGTCGTCACCCCCGAACGCATCGGTGCCTGCCTTGCGGATGTGCCGAACTTCTTCTGCATCGGCCTGAACTACGCAAAGCACGCTGCAGAATCGGGCCTGCCGCTGCCGTCCGAACCGATCGTGTTCAACAAGGCGACCTCGGCCCTGTCCGGCCCGTTCGACCCGGTGATCATCCCGCGCGGTTCGGAAAAGAGCGACTGGGAAGTCGAGCTGGGCGTGGTGATCGGCAAGGCCGCCAGCTATGTTTCGGAAGAGGACGCGCTGGATTACGTCGCTGGCTACTGCACCATCAACGACATGTCCGAACGCAGCTTCCAGATGGATCGCGGCGGCCAGTGGATCAAGGGCAAGTCCGCCCCGTCCTTCGGCCCGACCGGTCCGTGGCTGGTGACCGCCGATGAAGTCGCCGATCCGCAGGCTCTGAACCTCAGCCTGAGCCTGAACGGCGAAACCATGCAGAATTCCAACACTTCCGACATGGTCTTCACCGTGCGCCAGATCATTTCGCACCTGTCGCAGTTCATGGAACTGCGCCCGGGCGACATCATCGCCACCGGCACGCCCGAAGGCGTCGGCATGGGCCAGACCCCGCCGCGCTACCTGCGTCCCGGCGACGTGATGGAACTGAAGATCGAAGGCCTGGGCAGCCAGCGCCAGGAAACCGTCGCGGCCGAGTAAGGCCGCGCGTATCAGAGGACGAACGATGCAACAGAAATCGATACTCGTGATCGGGCTGGGCTCGATGGGGTTCGGAATGGCGGAAACGCTGGTCCGGGCCGGGCACCAGGTCTATGGCGCCGATATCGACGCCCAGAAGGTGCAGGATCTGTGCGCCAAGGGCGGCCATGCCGCCGATGACCTGGGCGGGGAGCGGGTCGATATCCTTGTATCGGTCGTCCTCAACGCGGCGCAGACGGAAACCGTTTTGTTCGGCGCGCCGGATTATGCCGCGCGGCTGACTGACGGCGGCGTGATCGTGTCCTGCGCCACCGTGCCGCCGGCTTCTGCCCGCGACATGGAGGCAAAGGCGCAGGCGCGCGGGCTCGCGTACCTCGACGCACCGATCTCGGGCGGCGCGGTGAAGGCCGCGGCGGGGCAGCTGTCGATCATGGCCTCGGGCAGCGAGGCCGCCTTCGCCGCCGCCGGTCCGGCGCTGGACGCGATGGCCGAAACCGTGCACCGGCTGGGCGACAGCGCCGGGCCGGGTTCGGCGATGAAGGCCACCAACCAGCTGCTGGCAGGCGTTCATATCGCCGCGATGGGCGAAGCGCTGGCCTTCGGCATCACGCAAGGGCTCGACGTGGCGCGGATCATCGAGGTGATCTCGCAATCGGCAGGCACCTCGTGGATGTTCGAAAACCGCGCGCCGCATGTGCGCGACGCCGATTACACCCCGCGTTCCGCGATCAACATCTGGCCCAAGGACCTTGGGATAGTTTCGGAAATCGCCGATGCATCCGGGCTCGACGTGCCGATCACCGCGACCGCGCTGGCGCTTTACTGCAAGGCGGCCGAGGCCGGGCTGGGCTTGATCGACGACGCGGCGATCACCCGGGTCTATGCCGAACAGGCGGGCCTGAAGCTGCCGGGAGACGCATGATGCTGCTGGGCTGTATCGGCGACGATTTCACCGGGTCGAGCGACCTTGCCAACACGCTGACCAAGTCGGGCATGCGCACGGTGCAATATGTCGGCATCCCCGACACGCCCGCCGCGGCGGATGTCGAGGCCGGCGTGGCGGCGCTCAAATCGCGCTCGATCCCGGTGCAGGAGGCGATCGATCTGTCGCTGAAGGCGCTCGACTGGCTGCTGGCGCAGGGCTGCGAACAGATCCTGTTCAAATACTGCTCGACCTTCGATTCCACGCCGCAAGGCAATATCGGCCCGGTGGCCGAGGCGCTGGCCGATGCTTTGGACGCGCGTAAAGTGCTGGTCTGCCCGGCCTTCCCGGCGACCGGGCGGACGATCTATCAGGGCCACCTGTTCGTGGGCGACAGGCTGCTGAGCGAAAGCGGGATGGAAAACCACCCGCTGACGCCGATGACGGATCCCGACCTGCGCCGCTGGCTGGCGCTGCAGTCGCAGGGCACGGTGGGCCACCTTCCCGCATCCGCGATCTGGGCCGGGGCCGAGGCCGCCGCCGAACGGTTGAGCGCGGAAGACGAAAAGGGCCACCGCCTGATCGTGGCCGACGCGGTGCGCGACGACGACCTGCTGGTTCTGGGCAAGATCGCCGACGGTCTGCCGCTGATCACCGGCGGATCGGGCATCGCGCTTGGCCTGCCCGGCAACTTCCGCGCTTGCGGCAAGCTGGCGGGCAATGCCAGCGACTGGCGCGGCCAGCCGGGAAAGGTTGCGGCGCTGTCGGGGTCGTGTTCGATCGCGACGCGGGCGCAGGTGGCGCTGCACCGCGCCACCAACCCGGCGCGCGAGATCACCGCGGACGAGGTGATGGCGGGCACTGTCGAGGCGGCGGAGCTGGCAGACTGGGCGCTGGCGCAGGATGGCATTCCGCTGATCTATTCCTCGGCCGACCCCGAGGTCGTGCGCGCGGCGCAGGAAAAATACGGCACCGACGCGGTGGCCGGACGGCTGGAGGCGCTGTTTGCAGATACCGCGCGGGCGCTGGTGGCGGGCGGCATCACCCGGCTGATCAGCGCCGGCGGCGAAACCTCCGGCGCGGTGGTCGAGGCGCTGGCCCCCGAGGCGATGCAGATCGGCCCCGAGATCGATCCCGGCGTGCCGGCGATGCGGGCGGGCGACAATCTCGTCCTCGCCCTCAAGTCGGGCAATTTCGGCGCCGAGGATTTCTTTGCCAAGGCCGCACAGATACTGGAGACAGACGCATGACACGCGACAACAAGCTGCGCGAAGACATCTGTTTCTGGGCCCGCTCGATGTTCGACCGCGGCCTGACCGGCGGCGCCTCGGGCAATATCTCGGTCCGGACGGAAGATGGCGGGCTTCTGGTTACCCCCACCGGCAGCAGCTTCGGCCGGCTCGACCCGGGCCGGCTGAGCCGGTTCGACGCGCAGGGCCGGCACATTTCGGGCGACAAGCCGACCAAGGAAATGCCGCTGCACGCCGCCTTCTACGAAACCCGGCGCAGCGCGGGCGCGGTGGTGCACCTGCATTCGACCCATTCGGTGGCCGTTTCCATGCTGCCCGAAACCGACCCCGACAACATGCTGCGGCCACTGACCGCCTATTCGATCATGCGGCTGGGCAAGGTGAAGCTGCTGCCCTATTTCCGGCCCGGCGACGCGGCGATGGGCGACGCGGTGCGCGGGCTGGCGGGCAAACGCTCGGCCGTCGTGCTGGCCAATCACGGCCCCGTCGTGGCCGGCAAGGACCTGGAAGGCGCGATCTATGCCATCGAGGAACTGGAAGAAACCGCGAAACTGACCCTGCTGCTGCGCGGCAGCGACGCGGTGGAACTGACCGACGCGCAGATCGCCGACGTGGTCACGAAATTCGAAGTCGACTGGGAATAACCCTTCCCAAACGATCCTAGTGTGTTCCGACGGGCCGGTAACGACCCGTCGGATTTTTTTCGCTTACAGTTCGAGAACCGTCGCACCGGTGGTCTGGCGCGCCTCCAGCGCGCGGTGCGCATCGGCGACCCGCTCAAGCGGGAAGCGCTGATCGATATGGATCTTGACCGCGCCCGAGATCACCTTTTCGAACAGGTCCTGCGCCATCTGCTGACAGGTGGCGTGATCGGCGATATGGGTGAACAGGGTCGGCCGCGTCAGCTTGATCGATCCCTTCGCCGCCAGCATGCCGACATCGACCGGCGGCACCTTGCCCGAGGCATTGCCAAAGGTGATCATCATCCCGAACGGCTTGAGAGAGTTTGTCGAACCCTCGAACGTGTCCTTACCGACCGAATCCATCACCACGTCGACGCCCTTGCCGCCGGTGATTTCCTTCACCCGCTCTTCGAAATTCTCGGTCCGGTAGTTGATCACGTCGCTGGCGCCGTTTTCCTTGGCCAGCGCGCATTTCTCATCCGTTCCCGCGGTGCCGATCAGGGTGATGCCTTCGGAGCGCGCCCACTGGCAGGCGATCAATCCAACGCCGCCCGCCGCCGCATGGAACAGACCCGTGTCCCCCTTGGCGATTGGCGTGGTGCGGCGGAACAGGTATTGCACGGTCAGCCCCTTGAGCATCATCGCCGCTCCCTCCTCGAACGAGATGCCATCGGGCAGCGGGCAGACCTGTGCGGCGGGCATGACCCGCGCTTCGCAATAGGATCCCGGCGGCATCGAGGCATAGGCGGCGCGGTCGCCGACCTTGAGATGCGTCACACCCTCGCCCACCGATTCGATCACGCCGGCGGCTTCCATGCCAAGCGCTGTCGGCAGCTGCAGCGGATAAAGCCCGGTGCGTTGATAGACGTCGATAAAGTTCAACCCGCAGGCCTTGTGCCTGATGCGGATCTCGCCCGGCCCCGGTTCGCCGACCTCGCGATCGACCAGTTTCATCACCTCGGGTCCGCCGAATTCTTCGATCATCACCGTCTTCGCAGTGGTCTGGCTCATCTTGCCACCTTTCTGTTCTTCCCGCCCTGCCCGCCTTCCCGCGGCAGCGCGTTTTTTTCTGTGTTCATGTCTGTTTGTTATGGCTTTTCGCAACGGACACGACATACTGAAAAATGGTATACCATTTCAATCGCCCCTGAGGCCATCCCGGAGAAAACCATGCCTGACCCGATCCGGCTTGAAAACCGCAAACTGACAGACGCGCAAAAGGATCAGTACTGGCGCGACGGTTACCTGTTCCCGCTGCAAATCTTTTCCGAAACCGAGGCCGCCGCGCTGCGCGCCGAACTGGAAGGGATCGAACGGGACTGGCGCGAAGCCGACCTGCCCCACCCGCTGCTGCAATACAAGCGGATCAATTCAAACTGCGTGATGCCGCTGGCCGCGCGCATCGCGATGGACCCGCGCGTTCTGGATGCGGTGGAAGGCGTTCTTGGCCCCGACCTTCTGATCTGGTCAGCCGAATTCTTCATAAAGGAACCGCATACCACCCATATCGTCGGCACCCATCAGGACCTGACCTATTGGGGCATGGGCGAAACCTCGGACCAGGTGACCGCCTGGATCGCGCTGTCGCCTGCCACGGTGGAAAGCGGTTGCATGGACTTCGTCGCCGGCAGCCACAAGAACCCGATCCTGCCGCATAACGATACGTTCTCGGAAAACAACCTGCTGTCTCGAGGTCAGGAAATCGCGGTCGAGGTCGCCGAAGAAGACAAGACCCATATCGAATTGCAGCCCGGCCAGATGTCACTGCATCACGGGCTAACCATCCACGGTTCCGGTCCGAACAGCTCCGACGACCGGCGCATCGGATTCGCGATCCGCTACCTCAATCCCAATGCACGGCAATTGCGGGCCAAGAGCGATTACGCGATGTTGGCGCGCGGCATCGATCGCACCGGCAACTTCATGCATTTCGCCCCACCGGCAGAGCTGTTTTCGCCGGAAAGCCTGAAACTGTTCGATGAAATCCGCACCGCGCGGGCCGAGGCCCTGACCGAAGGCGCAGGTGAAAAGGTCAGCCTTTATGACGGCAAGGCCAAAGCCTGAGCCAAAGGGCGGGTCACGCCTGCGCGTCCCGCCCCGCACCTTCCAGCACGAAGACCGGGCAGCGTGCCGCGGCGATCAGCGCGTGCAGATCGGCATCGGCTGATTGCCCATCCACAGGCATGTCGAGGACAAGCGCGGCCACCGGCATCCGGTCAAGCCGTTCCCGCAGCGCCTCCTGGGTGACGAAGTGTTCGTTTCCTGCATCTTCCGGCGCCGCCGTCGCCGACAATGTGAAGCGGTGAACACTCGTATCGAGCGCCTGCGCCAGATCCCGCGCGAAGCCCGCAGCCTTGTCGGAAACGCCGGCGACGGGCGCGACCAGGATCACCCGCCCCGGCAACCGGTGCGTTCTGCGATGCCCGACCAGCAGCATGTCCCAGCCTCGCGCGGCGTCGCGCAGGTGACTGAGCAATTCGCCCTGGCGGCGCTCGAAACTCCATTTCCGGTTGCCTGCGATATCTGAAAGCATCTCGCGGAACGCCCTGGCATCGCTTTCGAATTGCCGCTGCAACTGGGAAGCCGAAGGCACCACGGTCATCGCACCGGCTGCGGTCACCACCCGCTGTCCTGGCAGGTCGACCGCCTCGGCAAATACCGTTTCCTCCACCAGCACGCCGCCGATTTCGCTCGCGTGCGGCCCATCCATCTGCCGCAGAAGCACGAGCGCATCGCGGGCATCGAGGAAGGACCCCGCCCCGATCAGTATGCGCCATGTTTGCGCCGTCTTGCCGGTCATGGCTTCGGCCCGTTCTGTTCGGATTGCGGTCCGCGGACAAAAGCCCGCCGGGTTTCGGCATATTCACGCAGTTTCGCTTCCACGAGCGCGTTGACCGTGCCGTCGGCGAATGTCCCGTCCTTGCGCCGTTCGCCCACCGGCGTGCCGGTCAGAATGTCGATCCCCTCGTCAATTGTCGACACCGCGATGATCCGAAATTTGCCCGCCTCGACCGCCTTCACGACCGGGTCACGCAGCATAAGGTGTTCAATATTCGATTGTGGGATCAGGACGCCCTGATCGCCGGTCAAGCCGCGCGCGGCGCAGGTTTCGAAGAAGCCTTCAATCTTTTCGTTCACCCCGCCGATCGCCTGAACCTCGCCGCTCTGGTTGACCGATCCTGTCACCGCCAGCCCCTGTTTGATCGGCAGGCCGGACAGTGCCGACAGAAGCGCATAGAGTTCTGCCGAGGACGCGCTGTCGCCGTCGACGCCACCATAGCTTTGTTCAAATACAAGGCTGGCATGCAGCGAGAAGGGCACATCCAACGCATAGCGCGACGCAAGGTAGCCTGAAAGGATCATCACGCCCTTGGAATGCAGTGGCCCGCCCAGCTCCACCTCGCGTTCGATATCGATCAGCTTGCCCGCGCCCATGCGCACCCGCGCGGTGATCCGCGACGGCCGGCCAAACCGGTAATCGCCCAGCCCGACGACCGACAGCCCGTTGATCTGGCCCGGCTTTTCGCCCTCGGTATCGATCAGGATCGTTTTCCGTGTGATCGCCTCCTGCACCCGGTCCTTGATGCGCGATGCGCGCCGTTCCTTTTCCGAGATCGCGCGGTCGATATCCTCGGCTTCGACCTCCGCGCTATCGCGCCCGACCGCGTAGTGTTCGGCTTCGCGCAGCAGATCAACGACCGCTCTCAGCCGCAGCGACAGCTTGGCGGCATCCTCGGCCACCCGGGTGGCTTCGTCCAGCAGCCGGGCAACCGCACCGGCGGTAAGAGGGCGCAGCCCTTCGCGGGTGACATAGCTTCCGATCAGCCGGGCGAACAGGGACATGCTTTCCGGGCTGCGATCGACCGCTTCCTCGAAATCGGCCTGGATCTTGAACAATTCGTTGAAATCCGGGTCAAGCATGACCAGCAACGCGTGCAGCATCCGGTCGCCTACCAGCACCACCCGCAGATCGAGCGGAATCGGGTCCGGTTCAAGCGAAGTGGTCGACACCAGACTCAGCCGCTCGGCCAGCGAGGTGATGCCGATCGATTGGTTGCGAAGGCAGCGTTTCAGCGCATCCCAGGCATAGGGTTCGGACAGCACATTGCGCGCATCCAGCATCAGGTAGCCGCCATTGGCCCGGTGCAAGGCGCCCGGCTTAATCATGGTGAAATTGGTGACAAGCGATCCCATCTGCGACACGTGTTCAATGCGCCCGACGAGCTTGTCCAAAGTCGGCAAATGTTCGGTTTCCACCGGGGCGCCGGCATCGGCGTCGCTGCTTTGTGACACCATCACGTTGACGATGTAGCGGTCGAATTCGGGGCGGTGATGGAAGCGACGGATCGCTTCGGGGAAAGGGCCGTCATTGGCCTGCGACGTCGCGATCAGGAACAGTTCGGCATGGGCGATGATGTCCTTTCTCACCGCCTCAAGGTATTTCGCCACCGGTTCGATTGCCAGCAGTTCGGCCTTCACCTCTGCCACGCGGGCCGTTACGGCGCGTTCGGCCATCTTGGCGTTGAGGTCCTCAACTCTCTTGCGATGTTCCTTTTCGAGCTTCGGCGCCTGGCGCAGCACTTCGGCTAAGTCTTCCTGCAGCCGGTCGATCTTTTCCTCGATCTCGGCCTGTTCCTTCGGGTCGAGCTTCTGGAAGTCCTCGGGCTTGACGATCTGGCCGTCATGCAGCGCCGCCAGCATGAACCCCATCGGAGTACGCAGCAGCGCGACCTGCTCGGCCTTGGCGCGATCGGCAAAATCCGCCATCGCCGTTTCCTGCGCTTCGCCCAGCTCTTGCTCTATGGCGCGGCGCTGACTCTGGTATTCGTCGGATTCGAACAGGGCGGGAATGTCACTGGCCAGATCATCGACCAGATCCTGCATTTCGCTGCGCAGTGCCGTGGCTGTCCCCGCCGGCAGACGCAGCGCGATCGGTTTATGCTCCGCGCCGAAATTGTTGACATAGACCCAGTCGGACGGCACCGGGCGTTTCGCGGCCTGTTCCTTCAGCAGCCTGTCGACGGCGGAATGCCGCCCCGTCCCGCTTGGTCCCAGCACGAAAAGATTGAAATCGCGATGCGGCAACCGCGAAGACAGCCGAATCGCGTCCAGCGCGCGGTCCTGTCCGATCAGATCGCAGTCCCCCGTGATTTCAGCGGTTGTCCGAAACGGCAGCGTTTCGGGATCGCAGCGGTTGCGCAGTTTTCCTGGCGGAAGCTGTTCCATGCCGCCAATTCCTCCCTAGTTGCACCTCGACTAGAACGGAATTCGCCGCAATCATCAATGGGTCTTCCCACTGGCACGCCAACCGCCCCGCAAAGAAAGACGCCAACGATCCCCGTCGGAAATATTTGGCGCCATTCGTTTATGTTTTTGCGACCAGTGTTTTTCGATCCGGTTCATGGAGGTCTGGATCGCATCCTTGGCTTCGGCAACACCCTCCGTTTTATTGCCATACACGATCACCGAACCCTTTCGGCCCAATGTTCCCCCGGAACGAATGTTTCCGGAGCTTGTCCCCGAACAGAGAACGGGGCGGTCATGGACCGCCCCGTTTCATTCGCATCAGCATTGTCTTGAGCTGACCCGCTCAGCCCTTGGGCAGGGTGTTCACCATGCAGCACAGCATTTCGAACATGATCGAAACGCCAAGAAACGCGGTCGCAGCCGAGGCATCGAAGGGCGGCGAAACCTCGACAAGGTCGGCCCCGACGATGTTAACCCCCGCGAGAAGCCGCGCCACGACGAGCGCCTGATAGGAGTTCGGGCCGCCGACTTCCGGCGTGCCGGTGCCGGGCGCGAAGGCCGGGTCGACGAAATCGATATCGTAGGACACGTAGGTCGGGGTATCACCCACGATTTCCCTCGCCTCTGCCATCACGTCTTCGGCGCCACGGGCATGGAATTCCTCGATCGGGATGACCCGCACGCCGACGCTGTCGGCGAAGTCGCGGTCCTCGCTGTCATAGGTGGTGCCGCGGATACCGATCTGCACCACGCGTTTCGGATCGAGAAGACCTTCCTCGATGGCGCGGCGGAAAGGCGTGCCGTGGGTGTACTGGGTGCCGCCGAAATAGTCCTTGAACAGGTCGGTATGGCTGTCGAAATGGATCATCGACAGAGGACCGGGTTTCGCCATCGCCCGCAGGACCGGCAGCGATGTCAGGTGATCGCCGCCCGCCGTCAGCGGCATGATGCCCGCCTCGCGCACAGCGTCGTAGAAGGTGGTGATCCGCGCCATACTGTCCTGAATATCCGCCGGGTTCGGCGCCACGTCGCCAAGATCAGCGCAATTCGCCACCTCGAAGGGCCGCACGCCGGTCGCGCCGTTCTGGGCCCGGATCATCGTCGACATGTCGCGCAGCTGCCGCGGCCCATGCCGGGGGCCGGGACGGTTGGTGGTGCCGCTGTCCCACGGCACGCCGATCAGCCCGATCTGGACATCCTTGAGCCGGGGATCGTCAAGATTGACATGCGGCAGGCGCATGAAGGTCGGCACGCCCGCGAAACGGGGCAGGTCGAAACCGGAAACGGGTTGGAAAAAAGGATCGCTTGTCATCGTTGCTTCCTAGGTCATTGCATTGCGCTGCCGCCGTTCACCCCAAGGACCTGACCGGTAATGAAATCGCCGCCCGGTCCCGCCAGGTGCAGGGCCATCGCCGCGATGTCTTCCGGCCGGCCGAAACGGGCGAGCGGGGTATCCATGTCCTGAGCCAGCTGTTCGGGGCTCATGCTTTCCGGGCTGGTCATGTCGGTCTCGATCGATCCCGGTGCGATGGCATTGACCAGAATGCCCGGCGCCAGTTCCCGCGCCCATGTCCGGGTCAGCGCGATGATACCACCTTTCGACGCGGTATAGGCCGACATCTCGGGGCGCCCGAGAAGGCCGAGATCGCTGGCGATGTTGATCATCCGGCCGGTGCTGGTCCGGCGGGCGAATTCACGCGCGGCCAAGAAAGCACCGCGTAGGTTCACCGCGATGACCTGATCGAAATCCTCGATCCGGGTTTCAGTCAGCGGCGCCTCGCGCAGAATGCCGGCATTGTTCACAAGGATATCGGGCGCTCCGAACCGGGTTTCGACCGCATCGAAGAACGCGACCACCTGCGCCTCGTCGGACACGTCCGCCTCGAATGCCATCCCTGCCGATACCGCCTCGATCGCGGCAAGGGTATCGGCCGCTTCGGGATCACCCGGGTGG
>JAWVXM010000059.1:0-12531 GCA_033723255.1 Thalassovita sp. | reverse complement strand
GGGATGCCGATCACCGACCCGACGGGCAACATGGTTGTCGATATCGGCGGCGGAACCACCGAGGTGGCCGTGCTGAGCCTGGGCGATATCGTCTATGCGCGGTCCGTCCGCGTCGGCGGAGACCGGATGGACGAGGCGATCATCAGCTACCTGCGCCGTCAGCATAACCTCCTGATCGGCGAGGCGACGGCGGAGCGCATCAAATGCTCCATCGGCACCGCGCGGATGCCCGATGACGGGCGCGGCGCGTCGATGCAGATCCGCGGCCGCGACCTGTTGAACGGGGTTCCGAAGGAAACCGAGATCAGCCAGGCACAGGTCGCCGAGGCGCTGTCCGAACCGGTGCAGCAGATCTGCGAAGCGGTGATGACCGCGTTGGAAGCCACCCCGCCGGACCTGGCCGCCGATATCGTCGATCGCGGCGTGATGCTGACCGGCGGCGGCGCGCTGCTGGGCGATCTCGACCTGGCGCTGCGTGAGTCGACCGGCCTGTCGGTGTCGATCGCGGACGAAAGCCTGAACTGCGTGGCCATCGGCACCGGCAAGGCGCTTGAATACGAAAAGCAACTGCGTCACGCGATTGACTACGACAGCTGACGCCCCCACCTTTTCCTGAAGAGGGGAAAGCTTGGCGAAGGACAGATCACAGGGCGAAGATTACCTCGGCCCCCTGAAGCGGTTGCTGACAGGGCTTGTCGTTCTGTGCCTGATCGCGGTGTTCCTGGTCTGGCGCATCGACAGCCCGCGGGTGGAACGGTTCCGGGCACAGGTTGTCGACAAGGTCGTTCCCAGCTTCGACTGGGCGATGGCGCCGGTCACCGGCGCGGTCAATCTGATCCGCGATTTCCAGTCCTATCAGCGCATCGTCGAGCAGAACCGCGAATTGCGCCGCGAATTGCAGCAGATGAAGGCGTGGAAAGAAGCCGCGCTGCAACTGGAACAGGAAAACGCCCGACTTCTCGATCTCAACAACGTGCGGCTGGATCCCCGGCTGACCCATGTCACCGGCGTTGTGATTGCCGATAGCGGGTCGCCGTTCCGGCAATCGCTGCTGCTGAACGTGGGCGCGCGCGACGGCATCGTCGACGGCTGGGCCACGATGGACGGGATCGGGCTGGTCGGCCGTATTTCCGGCGTCGGGCAATCCACGTCGCGGGTGATCCTGCTGACCGACACGTCCAGCCGTATCCCTGTCGTGATCCAGCCCTCGGGCCAGCACGCGATGATCATGGGGGACAACACCGCCGCGCCGCCGATCACGTTCCTGGAAGATCCCGACCAGGTGCGCCCGGGCGACCGGGTCGTGTCATCCGGCGACGGTGGTGTCTTCCCCTCGGGGCTGCTGGTCGGCCAGGTGGCACAGGATCCGGGCGGGCGGATGCGCGTGCGCCTTGCCGCGGATTACGAACGGTTGGAATTCCTGCGGGTGCTGCGCAATCCCGGCACCGAAGCGATCACCGAAACCGGTGCTTTGATCATCCCCGAAGATGCCCCGCTGGCCGCGGCCGAAGCCGGTGCTCGGGACGGGCAGGACAATGAGTGAGGCACTGACATCCCGCCAATGGGTCATGCGCCTGGCCTATGTCGGCCTGGCGCTGGCGATCATTTTCTTTCAGCTCTTACCGCTGGAAACCATCCCCCGGCGCTGGACCGGTCCCGATCTGCTGATCCTGTTCACCTATGCCTGGGCGGTGCGCCGCCCCGATTACCTGCCGGTGATCATGCTGGCGGTCATCTTCCTGCTGGCCGACTTGCTGTTCCAGCGACCGCCGGGATTGCTGGCTGCGTTGACGGTGCTGACCTGCGAAGCCCTGAAGCGGCGTTCGCGCAGCCTGCGCGACCAGGCTTTCCCGGTGGAATGGTTGACCGTTTCGGTGATGCTGATCCTTCTGATGCTCGGCAATCGGATGATTCTGGCCTTGCTGCTGATCCCGCAGGCGCCGGCCGGGCTGACCCTGATCCAGCTCGTCATGAGCATCCTTGCCTACCCGCTGGTCGCCGCGGCATCCCATGTGCTGTTCGGAGTGCGCAGGATCGCCGCCAATGACGCCGAGGCGCTGAGAACATGAGACGTTCGCCCCGCGAAAGCGCGGACAGCACGCGCAAGATCAGCCGCCGCGCCCTTCTGCTGGGCGGGGCGCAGATCGGCTTTGGTGGTCTGCTGGCGCTCAGGATGCGCTACATGCAGGTCGAACAGGCAGATGAATTCCGCCTTCTTGCCGAAGAGAACCGGATCAATATCCGCCTGATCCCGCCGGCCCGTGGCGAAATCTTCGACCGTCACGGCGCGATCATCGCCAAGAACGAACCCAGCTACCGCATCGTGATCGTGCGCGAAGACGCCGGCGACGTGGACGACGTGATCCGGCGCCTGTCGGCGCTGGTCGAGCTGGACGACGAAGAAACCAACCGCGCCCTGACGGAGATGAAACGCAGCGCGCCGTTCCTGCCGGTCACCGTCGCTGACCGCGTCGGTTGGGACGCGATCAGCCGCGTCGCCGTGAACGCCCCCGCGCTGCCCGGCGTTACCCCCGAGGTCGGATTGTCCCGGCTCTACCCTCTGGGCCGCGATTTCGCCCATGTCACGGGCTATGTCGGACCGGTTTCCGACTTTGATCTCAGCAAGATCGAAGACCCCGACCAGCTGCTGCGGATCCCGCGCTACCAGATCGGCAAGGTCGGGATCGAAGCGAAACTGGAAGATCAGCTGCGCGGCAAGGCCGGCGCCAAGCGGGTCGAGGTCAACGCGATGGGCCGCGAAATGCGCGAGTTGAGCCGCCGCGAAGGCCAGCCCGGGGCTAACCTGCAGCTGACCATCGACCACCGGCTGCAGAACTATGTCCAGGCCCGGCTGGGGCAGGAAAGCGCCGCCGCCGTGGTGCTGGATTGCGATACCGGCGATATCCTCGCCAGCGCCTCGGCCCCGTCTTTCGACCCGAACCTCTTCGTGCGCGGCATTTCGGTCACCGATTACAAGACGCTGACCGACAACCCCTACCGACCTCTTGCCAACAAGACGGTACAGGGGCTTTATCCGCCCGGGTCGACCTTCAAGATGGTCACTGCCCTGGCGGCGCTCGATGCGGGACTGGTGACGCCGGACGAAACCGTCTACTGCCCCGGTCATATCGAGATTTCCAACCGGCGTTTCCATTGCTGGAAGCGTGTCGGTCACGGCCATGTGGACCTGCAGACCTCGCTGCGCGAAAGCTGCGACGTCTATTATTACGACCTCGCGATGCGGGTCGGGATCGAGAAGATTTCGGCCATGGCCCAAAAGCTGGGACTGGGGCAACGCTATGACATCCCCATGTCGGCGGTGGCGCGGGGCCGGGCCCCGACCAAGGGCTGGAAACTGGAAACCTACGGTCAGGAATGGCTGATCGGGGATTCGGCGAACGCGGCCATCGGCCAGGGTTACGTGCTGGCCTCACCGATGCAACTGGCCGTCATGACCGCCCGGCTGGCCACCGGACGGGCGGTCGAACCGCGGCTGATCAAGACGATCGACGGAATCGAACAGCCGCATCGCGGCGGCGAACCGCTGGAGATCGACGGCAGTTTCCTGAAAGACGTGCGCAAGGCGATGTACGCGGTATCGAACAACCGCCGCGGCACGGCCTATCGCTCGCGCATCATCGAAGACGCCTTCCGCATGGCGGGAAAAACCGGCACCAGCCAGGTGCGCAACATCACCGCGGCCGAACGCGCCGAGGGCGTGACCCGCAACGAGGACCTGCCGTGGGAACGGCGCGACCATGCCTTGTTCGTGAATTTCGCCCCCTACACGGACCCGAAATACGCGGTCGCCGTGGTGGTGGAACATGGCGGCGGCGGGTCGACCGCGGCCGCGCCGATCGCCCGCGATGTCACGCTGCAGGCGCTTTATGATGGCGATCCACCGCTCGAAGCCTATCCCACGGCCGACCGGTCCCGGGTCAAGGCGCAGCAGGAACGGCTGCGCCGCGAACGGCGTGAAATCCTCGGAAACGGGCGGGACCGCGCATGAGCTATCTTGAATATACCGTCAAATCCGTCCCCTCGGGGCTGCGCAAGCTGCTTTACCTCAACTGGCCGCTGGCGCTTCTGCTGACGGCGGTGTCCAGTTTCGGTTTCCTGATGCTCTATTCGGTGGCCGGTGGATCCTTAACCCCCTGGGCCGAACCGCAGATGAAACGCTTCGCGCTTGGCATGGTGGTGATGGTGGTCGTCGGCATGATCCCGATCTGGTTCTGGCGCAACGTGGCAGGGGTGGCCTATCTGGGGGCGCTTGTTCTGCTGCTATTCGTGGAATTCTTCGGCACGGTCGGCATGGGCGCGCAACGCTGGATCGACCTGGGTTTCATGCGGCTGCAACCTTCCGAGCTCGCCAAGATCACCTTGGTGATGCTGCTGGCGGCCTATTACGACTGGCTGCCGCTGAAGCGGGTATCCCGGCCGCTCTGGGTGGCGGTTCCGGTGTTCCTGATCCTGCTGCCCACCGCATTGGTTCTGAAGCAGCCCGATCTGGGCACGTCTCTTCTGCTGGTTTTCGCCGGCGCGTCGATGATGTTCTTCGCCGGCGTGCACTGGGGGTATTTCGCGGTGGTGATCGGCATGGGGGTGGGTCTTGTCACCGCCGTGTTCCAATCGCGCGGCACGCCGTGGCAACTGCTGCAGGATTACCAGTACCGCCGGATCGACACCTTCCTTGATCCTGCCAGCGATCCGCTGGGGGCCGGGTATCACATCACCCAGTCCAAGATCGCTCTCGGATCGGGGGGCTGGACCGGGCGCGGCTTCATGCAGGGCACGCAATCGCGGCTGAATTTCCTGCCCGAAAAGCACACCGATTTCATTTTCACCACCCTGGCCGAGGAATTCGGCTTCCTCGGTGCGGCGTCGCTGTTGACGCTTTACCTTCTGATCATCGTCTTCTGCATTTCGTCGGCGCTGTCGAACAGGGACCGGTTCTCGTCGCTGCTGACGCTCGGGATCGCGGTGACCTTCTTCCTGTTCTTCGCCGTCAACATGTCGATGGTGATGGGAATGGCGCCGGTGGTGGGCGTGCCGCTGCCCCTGGTCAGCTATGGCGGCTCGGCGATGCTTGTGCTTCTGGCCGCTTTCGGGTTGGTTCAAAGCGCGCATATCCACAAGCCGAGGTAAAAGATGACCGTCAACGTCCTGTTCGCCCATGACAAAGCCCAGTGGGAAATCTACCAGGGTCCGCTGCAAAAGGCGCTGGAAGCTGTCGGGGTGGAGGCGACCCTGTCCCGTGAGATGCCCCCCGAAGGGGTCGATTACATCATCTATGCGCCGTCAAGCTGGCTGCAGGATTTCACCCCCTATACGCGCGCCAAGGCGGTTCTGAACCTGTGGGCCGGTGTCGAAGCGATCACCGGCAACGAGACGCTGAAAATCCCGCTGGCCCGGATGGTCGATTACGGGTTGCGGCAGGGCATGGTGGAATGGGTGACCGGACATGTGCTGCGCCATCATCTGGATATCGATTTCTTCCTGCGCCACCAGGAAGGCGACTGGCTGCCCAAGGTTCCCCCGCTGGCGCGCGACCGCCGGGTGACGGTTCTTGGCCTGGGGGAGCTGGGAAGCGCCTGTGCCAAAGCCCTTGCGGGTCTGGATTTCAGTGTCAGCGGCTGGAGCCGCAGCCCGAAACAGATCGAGGGCATCACCTGCCATTCCGGGACGGACGGGTTGCGGCAGGCGCTTGAAAAGGCCGATATCCTGGTGCTTCTGCTGCCCTTCACCGCGGCCACGGAAAACGTGCTGAACGCCGAAAGCCTGGGCTGGATGCCCGACGGCGCGGTGGTAATCAATCCCGGCCGGGGCCAGTTGATCGACGACGACGCGCTGCTCGATGCGCTCGGCACCGGGAAGATCGGACACGCGACGCTCGACGTGTTCCGCACCGAACCGTTGCCTGCGGACCACCCCTATTGGGGGCGCCCGAATGTCACGGTCACGCCGCATATCGCGTCGGAGACCCGGCCCGAAACGGCCTCGGAAGTGATCGCCGAAAACATCCGGCGCGGCGAAGCGGGGGAACCGTTTTTGCACCTGGTGAACCGCGACCTGGGATATTGAGGCAGTATTTGCCGGAATCCCACCCCCGGCACTCCTTCACCTCAGGATCGGCGGCTTGTCCGGGTCCGATCCGGGTGCGGCGCGGCCGATTTCCTGCACCTCGTCCTGTTCCGGCTGCGGCAGGTCGAACCGCAATCCCCATTGCGCCAGCTTCGCCGCCAGCGGATCGCTGGCCCGCACGAAGCTGACGTCAAGCGCCCCGGCCTCAATGCCGGAAAAGGTCAGAACCTCGGACACCGCCTTGGCCAGCGCGTCCTCGGCGCCGGGGACCGCATCGACGAAGGCCAGCAGGTGATTACGGGTGCCGCCTTCATAGGTTGCCGCCGCCAGATACGCCGAATGCGCCAGCCCCGCCGCGGTGACCAGCTTGGCATCGAGCGCCTGAAAAAGCGCCTCGGGCAAGCCGGCGGGACGGCCGATTTCCTCGATCCGCGCCTCGGTCTCGTCCGGCCCCTGCCCCAGCGCATCGGACAGCCATGCAATGGCCTCGGGCGGGATCAGGATCGACGACGGCGCCACTTCAAGGTTCACCCCGAGCCCGATGCCCTGCCCGGCAAGAAGCCCGGCAATGACCCGCCCCGACAGCGCCGCGTAGGGGGCCGGGCGGCCGACAAATTGCGCCAGCCGGTCTTCACGGTCGAACACCAGGACGAAACTGTGATCGGACAATTCGAACACTTCCGGCGTCACATTCTCGTCCACCGGTTCCTCGGCCAGCAGCAGGAACAGTTCGCTGTCGGCCAGGCGTTCGTAAAACCGCAGCCGCGCGGTTTCATCACCTTCATTTGAGTCCATCGCCGCATGGGCGGCATCCAGCGCGGTCGCCTCAGTCATAGTTTTTCCTTCCCGGTTGTCCTGCGGTATCGCGCGCCCCATCTTTGAACAAGACCAAACCAGCCCGCGCAACACCGCGGACACGTGAAAACATGACGCTGAACGAAGAAATTTCCACCTGCCGCCTCTGCGCCCAACAGTTCGCGACAACCGCGACCCGGCACCAACCGCGCCCGGTGCCGTGGTTCCGCCCCTCGGCCCGGGTTCTGATCGCGGGACAGGCGCCGGGAATGCGGGTGCATGAGGCGGGCAAACCGTTTTTCGACCGTTCCGGCGACCGGCTGCGCGACTGGCTGGGGATCGGCGCGGAAGAATTCTATGATCTCGAGCGGGTGGCCTGCGTTCCCGCGGCCTTCTGTTTCCCCGGCTACAACGCCAAACGCGCCGACCTGCCGCCGCCACCGATCTGCGCCCGGACCTGGCACGACAGGGTGATGGCGGCGCTGCCCGATCTGCAGCTGAAAATCCTGATCGGGGCCTACGCGCATCGCAACCACCTCGGGGTGAAGACCAACCTAACCGAAACGGTCCGCAACTGGCGCGCCTATGCGCCCGACGTCTTCGTGCTGCCGCACCCGTCCTGGCGCAATACCGGCTGGCTGCGCCGCAATCCGTGGTTCGAAACGGATCTGTTGCCTGAACTCAAGCGGAAGATGCGCAGCGTGATGGCGGCAGAGCCCATTAGGAGGACCGCCGTTTCCTGAGGTCTGCCCCCACCGCCGAGCGCCATCATATGCCGGGCACAAAAACTTTACCCTCCAACCGCCCTATTCGGCCGGAATCACGGCGCGAAAGCTTGCTCACCCGGTGTAAATCGCCTAATCCTCGCGCGAAATTGCGACCAATGGGATGGAGAGCACATGTACCGCGTCTGGAACTTTCTAACAAATTACTCACTGCTCCTGATAATTGGCGCGGTGATCGCCTTGTTCTGGGCCAACCTGGACGCGCATAGCTACCATGCTTTTGTCGACTTCAAGATCTGGGATCACGCCCCGATCGGTCACCTGCATGACGGGCACCGCACCCTGACTCTGCACTACCTGATCAATGACGTGCTGATGGCCTTCTTCTTCGCCATCGCCGCCAAGGAAGTCTGGGAAGCGATCATCCTGAAGAACGGGTCGTTGCGCGGCAAGAAGGCCGCGACGCCGCTGTTCGCCACCGCCGGCGGCATGCTGGGACCGATCGCGGTCTATCTGGGCCTTGCCATGGTGATGGGTTCGGATGTCTATGACGCGGTCAAGAACGGCTGGGCGATCCCGACCGCCACCGATATCGCCTTTTCCTACCTGGTCGGCCGAGTGGTCTTCGGCGCCGGTCACCCGGCAGTGCGCTTCCTGCTACTGCTGGCGATCGCAGATGACGCTGCCGGGCTGATCATCCTTGCCATCTTCTACCCCTCGGCCGAACTGGCGCCGGAATGGCTGCTGCTGTCTCTGGGCGCGGCCATCGCTGTTTTCGTGCTCGCCAACTGGCTGCCGCGTTACCTTGACCGTGGCAATCAGGACCGCCCGAATTCCACCTGGATGCGCCAGAAACTCAGCTTCTGGCCCTACTTGGTCGCCGCCTGCGCCAGCTGGTACGGGTTCCAGGAGGCCGGCATCCACCCCGCGCTCGGCCTGTTGCCGATCGTTCCGACCATCCCGCATGCCGACCGCGCCTTCGGAATCTTCAGCGAAGCCGAGCAATACCTGCACGACCTGCTGAACCATATCGAACACGCGCTGAAGCACCCGGTCGAAATCATTCTGTTCTTCTTCGGGCTGCTTAATGCCGGGGTGGAATTCTCGTCGATTTCCGAACCGACATGGCTTGTGCTTGGCGGCCTGCTGATCGGGAAGCCGGTAGGCGTTCTGATCTTCGGCATCATCGGCGCCCATGTCCTGCGCCTGGGCCTGCCGCAGGGGATGCGGACGATCGACCTGTTCGTGATCGGCTGCGTCGCCGCCATCGGCTTCACGGTGTCGCTGTTCGTGGCCTCGGTCGCCTTCCCGGGCGGGGCCGTGCAGGACGCCGCGAAAATGGGGGCCCTGTTCAGCTTCGGCGCCGCGATCATCTCGGTCATCGCGGGAAAGGTATGCAAGGTTACCAAGCAAGAACTCTGAGTTGAAATCAGGAAACAATTTTGGGAAACCGGCGCCGAATGGTGCCGGTTTTTCCACATTTGGCCTTATTTTTGCCTATCCCCTCATGCCATATCTATATTGGAATTCCCGCCCGGTCGTTACCGAACAATCGACATAAGACTTGTGGTCAGGCCAAATGGGAAGGAAGAGGAGAGCCGGAGCGCCCAATGCTCGAGTTCGAGAATGTCAGCAAGTCCTTCTGGACCGGAACACAGCGCAAGGTGATCCTTGACCGCGTGTCTTTCCGCGTGGAACTTGGACAATCGCTTGGCATCCTGGCCCCGAATGGCACCGGCAAGACCACCTTGATCAACATGATGGCGGGACTGGAGAAACCCGACGAAGGCACGATCCGCCGGACCTCGCGCGTATCCTTCCCGCTGGGGTTCATGGGCGGCGTGGTCAACAAGCATTCGGCGGTGGAAAACAGCCGCTACATCGCCCGGCTCTACGGGCTCGACCCGGATTACGTCGAAGCGTTCTGCCGCTGGCTCTGCGGCTTGGGCGAATATTTCGACCAACCCCTGGGCACCTATTCTTCGGGGATGAAGGCCCGTTTTTCCTTCGCCCTGCTGCTGGCGCTGGACTTCGACATCTACCTGATCGACGAAGGCATGCCCGGTTCGACCGATGTCGAGTTCAACAAGAAAGCCGGTGACATCTTGCGCGAAAGGCTGCGCACCACCACCGTCATCATCGTTTCGCACCAGCCTGCGACGCTTGAAAAGCTTGCTCGTTCAGCGGCCGTTCTTTCGAATGGCAAGCTGCATATGTTTGACACCTTGGAAGAGGCGAAACAGCTTTATGACTATGAAACCCAAGGCTAAGAAGTTCCGCATCCGCCGCAGCACGAACGCCGACACTCCGGCGCCCGCGTCGCGCAGGGGCAACGCGCCGGAAGACGCGCATACCGACGCGACTCTGGGCCCTGCTGCACCGGCACAATCCAGCCGCAGCCACCTGACCGATGTCCGCTCCCGCGCAGCTGCGCCGACGCCGCCCGAGGACTCACCGCAGAAGGCTCAGGCCCGGGTCAGGCGCGCCCCTCCTCCGGCAAAGCCGGCCCTGGACGGCATGGTATCGTCCCCCGAGGAAGCCAATATCGACGAACAGATCGACGCCATCCGCAGGGAAGCGCTGACCGGACAACAGCTGCGCATGGCGCGGCGCGTCGCGCAGAAACGCGGGCTCGCCCCGACCTCGGACTTCGACGCCGTGCGGCAGCTGCGCGCCAACGGCATCGACCCGTTCAAACGTTCGACCATGCTGGAACTGGTCGTGCCGCAGGAAGGCCAGCAGGAACCGCAGGCCAAGCCGCCCGCGAAACCCGCGAAAACCCAGCTTCCGCAAACGATTTCGCCGCAGGAAAGCAGGCTGCCATCAACCGAGGTCAGCCCGGCGGAACGCCGGAGCGCGGAAATCATGGAAATCCAGCAGGATATCGCACGCCGCCGCCGGCGCAAGATGACCCTGCTTCTCACCCGGTTGGCCTTTTTCATCTTCCTGCCGACGATCCTTGTCGGCTGGTACTACTATTTCGTCGCCACCCCGCTTTACGCGACCAAGTCGGAATTCCTGATCCTCGAAGCCGATTCCACCCCGGGCGGATCGGGTCTGGGCGGCCTGCTGTCTGGCACCCAGTTCGCCACCAACCAGGATGCGATCGCGGTGCAGAGCTACCTGATGTCACGCGACGCGATGAAACGGCTGGACGGGGATCTCGGCTACAAGGCGCATTTCAGCGAAGACTTCATCGACCCGATCAAGCGGCTGCCGTCTGATGCCAGCGATGAAAGCGCCTACAAGATCTACAAGCGCAACGTGAAGATCGGTTACGATCCGACCGAAGGCGTGATCCGCATGGAAGTGATCGCCGCCGATCCGCAGGTCAGCGCCGCCTTTTCGGAACACCTGATTTCCTATGCCGAGGAACGGGTCGACAAACTGTCCCAACGCAAGCGCGAAGACCAGATGCGCGAAGCCCGTGCCAGCCTGGAACAGGCCAAGCAGGAACGGCGCGACGCGCAGGAGAGGCTGGTGAAGCTGCAGGAAGGCACGCTTCTCGATCCCGAAGGCGAAATGGCCTCTATCCGGGCATTGATCAACAACGTGGAAATGCAGCTGCAGGACAAGGAACTGCAATTGCAGACCCAGCTGAACAATCCGCGCCCGAACCGGTCCAAGGTAGAAGCCCTGGAAACCGAAACCCGGCTGCTGCGGGCCGAACTTGATAAGCAGCGCGCACGCCTGAACGAAGCCACCAATGGCGACACTTCGCTGGCGGCCAAGGCGGCCCAGATCCAGATGGCGCAGGCGGACCTGGCCACTGCGGACCTGTTCCTGCAGTCGGCGCTGCAGAACGAAAAGCAGACCGCCCTGGAAGCCAACCGCCAGGTGCGCTACCTGACCACCTCCGTGCGGCCGGTGGCACCGGATGACGCGACCTATCCGCGGTCCTTCGAAAACACCATCCTGGCCTTCCTCGTGTTGTCGGGGGTCTATCTGATGATTTCGCTGACCGCGTCGATCCTGCGCGAACAGGTGTCGACCTGACATGCCCCGGTCTGCCTGCTTATTCTGCGGGCAGACCGGATCAAACTGCCGCAATAATCACCACACCTTTATTGTGTTCCCGCCCTATGGTGGGCATACAAGTTAGGCCCGACTGTAATTTCAAAGCGAGCCTTGCCGTGACCAAACCCGATTTCGACGTCACTCCCAACACCTGGGAATTCCTCCGCGATCCGATGATCAAGCCCACCGGTTTCCGCGAATATGATGCGCGGTGGAAGTACCCCGATGAAATCAACCTGCCGGGGATGACGGCGCTTGGCCTTGGCATCGGCACACAGATGCGGCGGCACGGGCTCGACCCGGTGATCGCCGTGGGAAACGATTACCGCGACTATTCCCTGGCGATCAAGCAGGCGCTGGTGATCGGGCTGATGCAGGCGGGTATCCAGGTCAAGGATATCGGCCCCTGCATCACGCCGATGGCCTATTTCAGCCAGTTCCACCTCGATGCGCCCGCGGTGGCGATGGTCACCGCCTCGCACAACCCGAATGGCTGGACCGGGGTCAAGATGGGGTTCCAGCGGCCGCTGACCCATGGGCCCGACGAAATGGCCGAGCTGCGCGACATCGTGCTTGAGGGCAAGGGCGAACCGGCGTCGGGCGGGTCCTATGAAACCGTGGGCGGCGTGTTCGACGCCTATATGGACGACCTGGTCGGCGATTTCAAAATGACCCGCAAGCTGAAAGTCGTCTGCGCCACCGGCAATGGCACCGCCTCGGCCTTCGCGCCCAAGCTGTTCGAACGGCTGGGGGTCGAGGTGGTCGAAAGCCATAACCGGCTCGATTACACCTTCCCCAACTACAACCCGAACCCCGAAGCGATGGAAATGCTGCACGACATGGCTGACAGCGTGAAGAAATCGGGCGCCGATTTCGCGCTCGGCTTCGACGGCGACGGCGACCGCTGCGGCGT
>JAWVXM010000058.1:0-12602 GCA_033723255.1 Thalassovita sp. | reverse complement strand
GCTGCGAGCAGCGGAAAAGAGCTCTTCGCAGACACGCACGTGGTCATCCATGGACCCGCCGATGTCCAGAAACAGCAGGACCTTCACGGCGTTGTGGCGTTCCGGAACCATCCTGATGTCGAGCAGGCCCGCGTTCCGGGCCGTTGACTCGATGGTATCCGGTAGGTCCAGTTCCTCGGCCGCCCCCTCGCGGGCGAAGCGCCGAAGGCGACGCAAGGCGACCTTCAGGTTACGCGTGCCCAGTTCCACGGAATCGTCCAGGTTGCGGAATTCCCGCCGGTCCCAGACCTTCACCGCCCGGCGCTGGCGCGAGCCCTGCTGCCCGATGCGGATGCCCTCCGGATTGTACCCGTAGGCGCCAAACGGCGAGGTGCCGCCGGTGCCGATCCACTTGCTGCCCCCCTCGTGCCGCTCCTTCTGCTCCTCCAGCCTTTTCCGGAGCGTTTCCATCAGCTTGTCCCAGCCCCCGAGCGACTCGACCAGGGCTTTTTCCTCGTCCGAAAGCATGCGTTCGAACTGCTTGCGCAGCCACTCTTCGGGGATTTCGGCCGTAGCATCGCCAAACAACTCCTGGACGCCCTTGAAATGCGCCGCAAACACCCGGTCGTATCGATCGAAAAGCGCCTCGTCCTTGACCAGGGCGGCGCGGGCGAGGTAGTAGAACTCATCCACGCTGTATCCCGCGATACGCCGTTCGAGCACTTCCAGGAGGGTCAGGAATTCAGTGATGGAGACCTTGATGCCCCCTTCCCGCAACATGAAGAAGAATCGGATCAGCATGGGTTCGCGTGTTCAGGCGATACTCAGCGACCTTCCCTCTGGTTCAGGAAAATCAGGCGTTCGAAAAGGTGCACGTCCTGCTCGTTCTTCAACAGTGCGCCGTGCAGCGGCGGTAAGGTCTTGCGGCGGTCGTCGTTTGCGAGGGCCTCTGGCGGCACGTCCTCGGCCAGCAGCAGCTTGAGCCAGTCGAGCAGCTCCGAAGTCGACGGCTTTTTCTTCAGCCCCGGAACGTCGCGCAGATCGTAGAATGCTTTCAGCGCCTCCTCCAGCAGATCCCGCTTCAGTCCCGGGTAGTGCACATCGACGATATCGCGCATCGTCTGGTGGTCGGGGAAGCGGATGTAGTGGAAGAAACAGCGGCGCAGGAAGGCGTCGGGCAGTTCCTTTTCGTTGTTCGAGGTGATGATGATGATCGGGCGATGCTTGGCGCGGATCGTCTCACCGGTTTCGTAGACATGGAACTCCATCTTGTCGAGTTCCTGCAAAAGGTCGTTGGGAAACTCGATATCGGCCTTGTCGATCTCGTCGATCAGCAGCACGACCTTGTGTTCCGAATCGAAGGCCTGCCAGAGCTTGCCCTGCCGGATATAGTTCTTCACGTCATGGACGCGTTCGTCGCCCAGTTGGCTGTCTCGCAGGCGGCTGACGGCGTCATATTCATACAGGCCTTGCTGCGCCTTGGTGGTGGACTTGATGTTCCATTCGATCATCTTCAGGCCCAGGGCACTGGCCACTTGCTTGGCCAGTTCGGTCTTGCCGGTGCCCGGTTCGCCCTTGACCAGCAAGGGCCGTTCCAGCGTCACCGCCGCGTTCACTGCAACCGTCAGGTCATCGGTCGCCACATAGGCATCGGTGCCTTGGAATTTCATCTGCTCATTACCCTCGAATGCACATTTTTTCGGCACAGTATAGCGAAGTGCGGTCCCCCGCAATCTATGGCGTTATGGGTAGTGACATTCCCAATCCATTGGGATAGACGGGCGCCGGGAGGCAGCCATATGTCAAAGGATACTACATTGACAGATCATGGCCTTGATGAGGGGAAAGAGATGAAGGCGGAAACCTTTATTTCCGATGATTATCGACCGGCAGAAGACGAACCATTTATGAATGAGCGGCAGCTGGAATATTTCCGGCGCAAGCTTCTGGATTGGAAAGCCGAAATTTTAGATGACAGCCGCGACACGATTGAAGGGCTGCAGGAAACAACGCGCAATATTCCCGACGTGGCCGATCGCGCCAGTGAGGAAACCGACCGTGCGCTGGAACTGCGCACCCGCGACCGCCAGCGCAAGCTGGTCGCCAAGATCGACTCCGCTTTGCGCCGCATCGACGAAGGCGAATACGGCTATTGCGAGGTGACCGGCGAACCGATCAGCCTGAAGCGGCTGGACGCGCGCCCGATCGCCACGATGAGCCTGGAAGCGCAGGAACGTCACGAGCGGCGTGAAAAAGTGCATCGCGACGACTGATCGGGTAATGTACATCGGAACAGCATAAGACGTCGGGGCCACGGTCCCGGCGTTTTTCGTGTCAGGCAGGCAGATGGGCGTGATCGGACTGAACATATTGGTGATCGGCGGCGGCATCGGCGGGCTGGCGGCGGCGCGGGCTCTGGCGCTGCGCGGCGCCTCCGTCACGCTCTTGGAGCAGGCTGAGGCGATTGCCGAAGTGGGCGCGGGGCTGCAGATCAGCCCAAACGGTTTCGCAGTGCTCGACGCACTCGGGCTGGGGCAGGACCTGGCGGCGAGATCGGTGCGCGCCGATGCGATCAGCCTGCGCGATTACCGCCGCGGCGAGGTGCTGCGCCTTGATCTGGGGCTGCTGGAAAACCGCCACTACCATTTCGTGCACCGCGCCGACCTGATCGATATCCTGGCGCGCGGCGCCCGCGATGCGGGGGTGAATCTGCGGCTGTTGCAGCAGGTGACGCGCGTCGATCCGGGCGCCCGCCCGCGCGCCCATGTCGCCAATGGCACGGTGATCGACGCCGACCTGATCGTCGGCGCAGACGGGTTGCATTCCCGCCTGCGCCCGGCGCTGAACGGTGCCGATGCGCCGCGCTTCACCGGGCAGGTCGCCTGGCGCGCCATCGTGCCCAATGCCGGAAACCGCCCGGCCGAGGCCTGGGTGCACATGGCGCCGGGCCGGCATCTTGTCAGCTACCCGTTGCGCGACGGATCGGCGCTGAACCTGGTGGCGGTGCAGGAACGCAGCGACTGGGTTGCCGAGGGCTGGCATCACCGCGACGACCCGGAAAACCTGCGCGCGACCTTCGCCGATTTCGGTGCGGAGGCACAGGCGATGCTGTCCCGCGTCGACGAGGTGCATCTGTGGGGGCTGTTCCGCCACCCCGTCGCACGGGTCTGGCAGGGGGGGCATTGCGCGCTCTTGGGCGACGCGGCGCATCCGACGTTGCCGTTCCTGGCCCAGGGCGCCTGCATGGCGCTGGAAGACGCTTGGGCGCTGGCCGATGAAGTGGCCAGAACCGACAGCATCGGTGCCGGGCTCGCCGCCTATCAGCAACGCCGCGAAGCCCGCGCCCGCAGGGTGATCAACGCGGCTACCGGCAATGCCTGGAAATACCACCTGCGTTCGGGCCCGCTCCGCTTCGCCGCGCACATGGCGCTGAAACTGGGCGGCGCGCTTGGCCCGTCATCCATGCTGCACCAGTTCGACTGGCTCTACACCCACGACGAAACCGCGCAGCGATGAACCGAGCGGCTTCTTCTTTTCGGAAATATCCCGGGGGTGAATGCGCGCTTGCGCGCGGAGGGGGCAGCGCCCCCTTTCCCGATTTCCACGGGGGAAGCACGCCTCAGGCGTCCAGTTCGACCCAGACCGGCACGTGGTCCGACGGTTTTTCGCGACCGCGTATTTCCTTGTCGATCCGGCAGTCGAGCAGCAGATCGGCACATTGCGGGGTCAACAGGAAATGGTCGATGCGAATCCCGTCGTCGCGATCCCAGCTTGCCGCCTGGTAATCCCAGAATGAATAATGCTCCGGCCCTCTGGTGCGGGCGCGGAACGCCTCGGTGAAACCAAGGTTCAGGATGCGGCGAAACGCGGCGCGGCTTGTCTGGCGGAACAGCGCGTCTTCCAGCCATGCTTCGGGGCGGCGTGCGTCCTCGGCCTGCGGGATGATGTTGTAATCGCCCGCCATCAGCGCCGGCATTTCGTCGGCCAGCAGGTCCTGCGCGCGGGCATGAAGCCGGTCCATCCAGCGCAGTTTGTAATCGTATTTGCCGCCCGGCACCGGGGTTCCGTCTTCCTGCAGTTCCACCGGGTTGCCGTTGGGCAGGTAAAGCCCGCAGAGGCGGATCGCTTCCTTTTCGCCCACCACCGTCGCCTCGATCCAGCGCGCCTGTTCATCACTGTCATCGCCGGGCAGGCCCCGGCGCACGTCCTCCAGCGGCAGTTTCGACAGGATCGCGACGCCGTTGAAGCTCTTCTGGCCGTGGGTTTCGACGTTGTATCCCTTGTCCTCGAAAACTTCGCGCGGGAAGGCTTCGTCGACCGACTTGATCTCCTGCAACAACGCCACGTCGGGCTGGGCCTCGTCGAGCCAGTCGCTCAGCGCGTTCACCCGCGCCTTGATCCCGTTGATGTTGAACGTCGCGATCTTCATAGCCGGCCTCCTTCTGCACCGCCTCTATGCCCGCAAGCGGGTGGGGGGTGCAAGACATGAGGGCGCGTTTGACAGGCGGGGCGGGGGTGTTGAGTATTTGGGGAACAGAGAAAGGGGCTTACATCGAGAACGACGTGCCGCAGCCGCAGGACGCGGTCGCGTTTGGATTGTCGATCACGAAGCGCGCGCCGATCAGTTCCTCGCTGAAATCGATCGTGGCCCCGGTCAGGAAGGGCAGGGACACGCTGTCCACCACCACCTTTTCGCCGCCGCCTTCCAGCACCAGGTCGTCCTCACCCGGCTGATCCAGCCGGATATCGTACTGGAAGCCCGAACAGCCGCCGCCTTCCACGCCGATGCGCAGCGCCTGACCCTGTTCGGCGGCGCCGATTTCGGCCAGCCGGGCAAAGGCGCGTTCGGTCACCTTGGGGGGAAGTTGCATTCGGGGCTCCAAACTGTATCGTCACGGTTGCATCCGACAATATAAGTTCGGCAGGCACAGGCGACAAGGACCCGTTTTCGCATGACAGCCCCCTATGCATCTGATCCCGCGGCCAGCCGCGGACGGCTTTGCCCGGAAGAGGAAAGTGTTTTCCGGTCGTGTTTCCAAAGGGATCGCGACCGGATTATCCATGCCAGCAGTTTCCGGCGGCTGAAACACAAGACTCAGGTCTTCGTCGAGCACGAAGGCGATTATTTCCGCACCCGGCTGACCCATTCGATCGAGGTGGCACAGGTGGCACGGACCATTTCCGGGACGCTGGGATTGAATCCAGAACTGACCGAGGCGGTGGCACTGGCCCATGACCTTGGCCACACCCCCTTCGGCCACACCGGCGAAGATGCCTTGGCCGAACTTATGGCCCCATATGGCGGCTTCGATCACAACGCGCAGGCGATCCGCATCGTCACCGCGCTGGAACGGCATTACGCCGAATGGGACGGGCTGAACCTGACCTGGGAAACGCTGGAAGGCATCGCCAAGCATAACGGGCCGGTCACCGGTGAAATTCCCTGGGCGCTGGCCGAATGCAACGCCGAATTCGATCTGGAACTGCATAGCCATGCCAGCGCCGAGGCGCAGGTTGCGGCCCTGTCCGATGACATCGCCTATAACAATCACGACCTTCATGACGGGCTCAGGGCGGAACTCTTTTCCACCGACGAACTGGCCGAGATGCCGATCCTCAGGGAATGCTTCGCCGAGGTCGACCGCAAATATCCCGGGCTGAATTACTATCGCCGCCGGCACGAGGCGCTGCGCCGTTTCTTCGGCGTGCTGGTCGAGGACGTGATCGCGGTGACCCGTCACAACCTGGCCGATCTCAACCCCGTCTCGGTGCATGATATCCGTCACGCGGGGCGGATGATGGTGCAGTTCTCGCCCGATCTCTGGGCGCAGCTGAAAGTGATCCGCGAATTCCTGTTCCATCGCATGTACCGTGCCCCGGAAGTGGTTGAAATCCGGAGCTTTGTCACCGATGTGGTGCGCGAGCTTTTCCCGATATTCATGGACAAGCCCGACCTGATGCCCACGCAATGGCGCAAGGCGGTGGCCGAGGCGGAAGGCGAGATCGCGTTGGCGCGGATCGTGTCCGATTACATCTCGGGCATGACCGACCGCTACGCGTTGCAGGAACACGAACGGCTGACCGGGCGCCGGGCGATCCCGGCCGGCCGCCGCGCCACGCCGCTGCAGCGCGGCGGCTAGGGGACGACGATCGGTCTCATGCCCGCTGGCGGGGGGCAGTATGGCTGGCTGGCGATCCCGAACTGGCGCCGGAATTGTGGTGATACCTCTGGCAGGAAGACTGTCCCGACACGCTGCTGCATCCCAACGGCGCACTGTGCTTCCCGCGCGAAGACAGCAGCCTGAAGGCCGGAGAGGGCGTGCAACTGATCTATTTCACCCCGGCCCGGAGTAAGTTGCAGGACCGGGCCTGGCACGGGATCTGCGGCAGAGCTTTCGCCGGGTTCTGAAGATTATGCTGTGGTAAATGAATTTTCTCTAGAGGAATATGCATTCAACAGCGATGGCGCGTGACCGATCACATGGTCAGTCAACGACGATGTTGTGACGGATGAGGATATGGGTTTGAAAAACTCCGGAAGCGCTTTGCGGCAAAACCCCCACGCGGTGCGGGAACAGCGGGAAAAGAACCTCGAGGTTGCGATCGGGCGACAGGTGCGGGAATTGCGTAAACGTCAGCGGATGACAGGGAGCGACCTTGCCGCGCAGGCCGGCCTGTCCGTCGGCATGCTGTCGAAAATCGAGAACGGGGTGATTTCCCCGTCCCTCAACACGATTTCGATCCTCGCACATGCGTTGCGCGTGCCGCTGGTACAGCTGTTTTCCGGTTACGAGGAAGAACGCGGCTGCATGCATGTCAAGGCTGGCGAAGGTGCCGAGGTCGCGCGCGAAGGTACGCGGGCCGGGCACCAGTACAATCTGCTGGGGCATATCGGGTCGAACAATTCGGGGGTGGTGGTCGAACCCTACCTGATTTCCCTCGATGATGCGTCCGACCGGTTCCCGGCCTTCCAGCACGAGGGGATCGAGCTTCTGTATGTTCTGGAAGGGCGGGTCAGTTATCGCCACGGCGACAAGACCTACCTGCTGGAGCCGGGGGATTCATTGCTGTTCGATTCGGATGCGCCGCATGGGCCCGAGGAGATCATCGAATTCCCGGTGCGGTATCTGTCGGTCATTTCCTATCCGCAGCAACGCTGATCTTTCACATATTGTCCAAATAATGGGCTCAATGCCGTTTTGCGCGGCTTTGGCGGCTGCAAATTGGGCAACTCCCCGGGGTCTTTCATATAATCGAGAGGGTGAGAAGAAACTTTCTTGAAGGGAAAATCAATTTCTCCGTAGTGATTGCTTAACGGCGCTCAGGTGCCGATTAAGGCAACCCTACGGAGGAACCTATGTGTGGCATTGTTGGCCTCTTCCTGAAAAAGGACGATCTGCGTCCGCAGCTGGGCGATATGCTCACCGATATGCTGATCACCATGACCGATCGCGGCCCCGACAGTGCCGGGATCGCGATCTACGGTGAGGAAGCGCCGGGCAAGGTGAAAATCACCGTACAATCGGAATCCCCTGCCGAGGCGTTCGACGATCTCGATGCCGCCG
The DNA here is from genome assembly GCA_033723255.1 of Thalassovita sp. Taxonomy (GTDB): domain Bacteria; phylum Pseudomonadota; class Alphaproteobacteria; order Rhodobacterales; family Rhodobacteraceae; genus Thalassobius. The sequence continues at coordinate 5,058 of JAWVXM010000058.1, read as the reverse complement.
TCTGCGCGGTGATCGATGCGCCGGTGACGATCAAGGTGGTGGATACCCACGCCGTGCTTACCCTGCCCGAAGACAAGGAAGCCGCCGCAATTGCATTCCTCGAAGAGAAGGGGCTTCGGATCATGGGATCCGGCGCCTCGATGGAGATCTACAAGGAGGTCGGCCTGCCGCAAGATGTCGCGGCCCGGTTCGGTCTGCGCGAAATGGGTGGATCGCACGGGATCGGTCATACCCGAATGGCCACCGAAAGCGCGGTGACCACAATGGGCGCGCACCCGTTTTCGACCGCCGACGACCAATGCCTGGTGCATAACGGATCACTGTCGAACCACAACCAGATGCGGCGCAAGCTGGCCCGGAAGGGTGTCTTCACCCGCTCGGAAAACGACACCGAAGTTGGAGCGGCCTATATTTCGTCGCGCATCGCCGACGGCGCGAGCCTGGGCGAGGCGCTGGAAGGCACGATCGAAGACCTCGACGGGTTCTTCACCTTCGTGACCGGCACTCGCAACGGTTTCGGCGTCGTGCGCGACCCGATCGCCTGCAAACCCGCCGTGATGGCCGAAACCGAAGATTACGTCGCCTTTGCATCGGAATACCGGGCCTTCGCAGACCTTCCGGGCATCGACACCGCCCGCGTCTGGGAACCCGAACCCGCAACCGTCTATTTCTGGGAGCGCTGAGTCATGACCGTCACGATCGACATGAGCACAACTGAACTGCGCGAGGTCAACACCGCGCTTCAGGCCGCCGCCAAGGCGCCGGCAAATGACCTATACGTTATCGAAAATCCGCGCGGCAGCCATGCCGTGGCCTGCGGCCTTGATGGTCCGCTGAACGTCAAGGTGAAGGGATCGACCGGCTATTACTGCGCCGGCATGAACAAGCACGCCAGTGTCACGGTCGAAGGGTCGGCCGGGCCGGGGGTTGCAGAAAACATGATGTCCGGTGTGGTCACCATCGAAGGCGACGCGTCGCAATACGCTGGCGCCACCGGGCATGGCGGGCTGTTGAACATCAAGGGCAACGCGTCGTCGCGCTGCGGCATCTCGATGAAGGGGATCGACATCGTGGTGCATGGCAATATCGGCCACATGTCCGCTTTCATGGCGCAGAAGGGCAACCTCGTGGTGCTGGGCGATGCCGGCGACGCGCTGGGCGACAGCCTGTACGAGGCGCGGCTTTTCGTGCGTGGCAGCGTGAAATCGCTGGGCGCCGATTGCATCGAGAAAGAGATGCGCCCGGAACATTTCGAATTGCTGCAGGACCTGCTGGAAAAGGCCGGGGCGGATGCCAAGCCGGAAGAGTTCAAGCGCTACGGGTCTGCCCGCAAGCTTTACAATTTCAACATCGACCACGCCGACGAATACTGAGGAGCGCGACATGGACAAGACACCGCAAACCGAACCGCGCCAGTCCTGGACCTTTTCGAACGAGATCAATTCGGAAATCCGCCGGGCGGCGGCCACCGGCATCTACGATATCCGCGGCGGCGGGGCGAAACGGCGGGTGCCGCATTTCGACGACCTGCTGTTCTTGGGCGCGTCGATGTCGCGCTACCCGCTCGAAGGGTATCGCGAAAAATGCGACACCTCGGTCACGCTGGGCACCCGTTTTGCCAAGAAGCCGATCGAGCTGAAAATCCCGGTCACCATCGCGGGCATGTCTTTCGGGGCACTGTCGGGCAACGCAAAGGAAGCTTTGGGCCGTGGCGCGACCATGGCGGGCACCTCGACCACCACCGGCGACGGCGGCATGACTGAGGAAGAACGCGGCCATTCCGAGAAGCTGGTCTATCAGTACCTGCCGTCGCGCTACGGCATGAACCCCGATGACCTGCGCCGCGCAGACGCGATCGAAGTCGTGGTGGGGCAGGGCGCGAAACCGGGCGGCGGCGGCATGCTGTTGGGCCAGAAGATCACCGAACGCGTTGCCGGCATGCGCGATCTGCCGGTGGGCATCGACCAGCGCTCCGCCTGTCGCCACCCCGACTGGACCGGGCCGGACGATCTGGAAATCAAGATCCTGGAGCTGCGCGAAATCACCAACTGGGAAAAGCCGATTTACATCAAGGTCGGCGGCGCGCGCCCCTATTACGACACCGCGCTGGCGGTGAAGGCGGGGGCGGACGTGGTCGTTCTCGACGGGATGCAGGGCGGCACGGCGGCGACGCAGGACGTGTTCATCGAACATGTCGGCCAGCCGACCCTGGCCTGTATCCGCCCCGCCGTTCAGGCGCTGCAGGATCTGGGCATGCACCGCGAAGTGCAGCTGGTCGTGTCGGGCGGCATCCGCACCGGCGCGGATGTGGCCAAGGCACTGGCGCTTGGCGCGGATGCGGTGGCCATCGGTACGGCGGCGCTGGTCGCGCTTGGTGACAACGATCCGAAATGGGAAGCCGAATACCAGAAGCTGGGCACCACCACCGGCGCCTATGACGACTGGCACGAGGGCCGCGACCCGGCGGGCATCACCACGCAGGACCCGGAACTGATGAAACGGCTGGATCCCGAAGCGGCGGGTCGTCGGTTGCGCAACTACCTCAACGTGCTGACGCTGGAATGCCAGACGCTGGCACGCGCCTGCGGCCACAACCACGTGCACAACCTCGAACCCGAGGACCTGTGCGCGCTGACCATGGAAGCCGCCGCGATGGCGCAGGTGCCGCTGGCCGGGACCAACTGGTACCCGGGCAAGCCCGGTTTCTGAACCGACAATACGCCAAGGGGGGCCATTGGCCCCTCTGACACCAGCAGGGAATAGGGAAAGACAATGAGCAAACTTGCCAAATTCGCCGAGGAAAAAGGCGTCAAATATTTCATGATCTCCTACACCGATCTGTTCGGTGCTCAGCGCGCCAAGCTGGTGCCGGCCGCCGCGATCGCGGATATGGAGGAAGACGGCGCCGGGTTTGCCGGGTTCGCCACCTGGTTCGACATGACGCCGGCGCATCCCGACATGCTGGCCGTGCCGGACCCGGACGCGGTGATCCAGCTGCCGTGGAAACCCGATGTCGCCTGGGTCCCCGCCGATTGCATCATGGAAGGCGAGGCGGTCGAACAGGCGCCGCGCAACGTGCTGAAGAAGCTGATCGCCGAAGCCGCCGAGGCGGGCCTGCGCGTCAAGACCGGGATCGAGGCGGAATTCTTCCTGCTGACCCCCGAGGGTGACAAGATTTCCGACCCGTTCGATACTGCCGAAAAACCCTGTTACGACCAGCAGGCGGTGATGCGCCGCTATGACGTGGTGGCCGAGGTCTGCGATTACATGCTGGAACTGGGCTGGGGCCCGTATCAGAACGACCACGAGGACGCTAACGGCCAGTTCGAAATGAACTGGGAATTCGACGATGCGCTGGTCACTGCCGACCGCCACAGCTTCTTCAAGTTCATGGTGAAATCGGTCGCCGAAAAGCACGGTCTGCGCGCCACCTTCATGCCGAAACCCGTCGAAGGCCTGACCGGAAACGGCTGCCATTCGCATATCTCGGTCTGGGATCTGGACGGCAAGGTCAACGCGTTCGCGGGCGATGCCGGTGGACAGATCGGCGAAGTGGGCCTGTCCGAACAGGGCGGGTATTTCCTTGGCGGGATCATGAAACACGCCGAGGCTCTGGCGGCGATCACCAACCCGACGGTGAATTCCTACAAGCGCATCAACGCGCCGCGCACCATGTCGGGCGCGACCTGGGCGCCCAACACGGTGACATGGACCGGCAACAACCGTACCCATATGGTGCGGGTGCCGGGGCCGGGGCGGTTCGAACTGCGCCTGCCCGACGGGGCGGTGAACCCTTACCTGCTGCAGGCGGTGATCATCGCGGCCGGCCTGTCCGGCATCCGGTCCAAGGCCGATCCGGGCAAGCGCTATGACATCGACATGTATGCCGAGGGCCACACGGTGAAGGATGCGCCGAAACTGCCGCTGAACATGCTGGACGCGGTCCGCGCCTATGACGCGGATGCTGAGCTGAAGGCGATGATGGGCGAAGGGTTCTCGGCCTCCTACATCAAGATGAAGCATCAGGAATGGAATTCCTTCGTGTCGCATTTCTCGAACTGGGAAAAGCAGCACACGCTCGACATCTGATCGTTCCAACCGATCGCAAAGAAAGAAAATACCATGCGTTTTTCCGGGTTTCGCGTCTTCAAGGAGGCCCTGACAGGGCATAAGGGTTGGCAACCCTTGTGGCGCGATCCCGCGCCCAAGCCGTCCTATGACATCGTCATCGTGGGCGGCGGCGGGCACGGGTTGGCGACCGCCTACTACCTTGCCAAGACGTTCGGTGAACTGAATGTCGCGGTGCTGGAAAAGGGCTGGATCGGATCGGGCAATGTCGGGCGCAACACGACGATCATCCGGTCCAACTACCTGCTGCCGGGGAATGAACCGTTCTACGAATTCTCGATGAAGCTGTGGGAAGACCTGGAACAGGACACCAATTTCAATTCGATGGTGAGCCAGCGCGGCGTCATCAACCTGATCCATAGCGACGCGCAGCGCGACGCCTATCGCCGGCGCGGCAACGCGATGATGCTGGCGGGCGCCGGTGCGCGCCTGCTGGACCGGGACGAATTGCGCAAGATGGTGCCGTTCCTGAACTTCGACAATGCGCGGTTCCCGATCAAGGGCGGGTTGATGCAGCCGCGCGCGGGCACGGCGCGCCATGACGGGGTGGTCTGGGGCTATGCCCGGGGTGCCGACATGCGCGGCGTCGACATCATCCAGAATTGCGAAGTGACGGGTTTTCGCATCGAAAACGGTCAGGTGCTGGGCGTGGAAACGTCGCGCGGTTTCATCGGCGCGAAGAAGGTCGGCGTTTCGGTCGCGGGCAGTTCCAGCCGGGTCATGGCCCATGCCGGGATGCGCCTGCCGATCGAAAGCCACGTGTTGCAGGCCTTCGTGTCGGAGGGGTTGAAACCGACCATTCCGGGCGTCATCACCTTCGGCGCGGGCCATTTCTATGTCAGCCAGTCGGACAAGGGCGGGCTGGTCTTCGGCGGCGATATCGACGGTTACAATTCCTATGCTCAGCGCGGCAACTTGGCCGTCGTCGAG
>JAWVXM010000057.1:0-12744 GCA_033723255.1 Thalassovita sp. | reverse complement strand
GTGGCGCGGCGGATGCCATCGACCAGTGATTCCTTACAGCCGTACTTGTTGTCGAATTTCGACTTGGAAACGGAATCGTTCACGTTGATGGCGGGGAAAGGCAGGTGGCCCTATTCCATCATCTGGTACAGGCGATGAACGCCGGTGGTGGTTTCCTCGGTCACGCCCTGGATCATGTGGCGCTGCTTGGTGAACCAGCCGGGGCTTTCCTTCAGCCGCTTCTTGATCTGCGCGAACAGCGCGACTTCTTCTTCCGAGGTCGGGGTTTCAATCAGGTCGGTTTCGCCTTCTTCCACCCGCGCGCCCATCAGGATGTACAGCGTCGCATCGCCGCCATCGTCGAGGATCATGTTGGCGCCGCCGTCCTCGAATTGGAAGATGCGGTCGGCGTAATCCCAGTATTCTTCCAGCGTTTCACCCTTGATGGCGAACACCGGGGTGCCGGTCGCGGCGATCGCGGCCGCGGCGTGATCCTGGGTCGAAAAGATGTTGCACGACGCCCAGCGCACATCGGCGCCCAGCGCGACCAGCGTTTCGATCAGAACCGCGGTCTGGATCGTCATGTGCAGCGATCCTGCGATCCGCGCGCCTTTCAGCGGCTTGCTGTCACCGTATTCCTCGCGCAGCGCCATCAGGCCCGGCATTTCGGTTTCGGCGATATCCAGTTCCTTGCGGCCGAACTCGGCCAGATTGATGTCTTTGACGATATAATCGTTTGCCATTCGGATGGCTCCTTACAAGCACAGTTTGCATGGCAGATAGCACCCGACCCCCGGTCAGACAATGAACGATTGGTCTTTCACGCCTTTTTGGAGGTATCCAGGGCCCGTCCTGCCGCCACGTCAGCCAAAATCGTTGCCGTTGCACCGCATTTCACGGGGCGCTACCTAATTCCCATGGATCAGGAGACCCCGTGATGGCCGCCAAACAACCCCGCGCCTGGCAACGCATGCTTTCGGGCCGCAGGCTGGACCTGCTGGACCCGACCCCGATGGATATCGAGATCGAGGATATCGCCCACGGGCTGGCCTTCGTGGCGCGCTGGAACGGGCAGACATTGGGCGATTTCGCCTACTCGGTGGCGGAACATTCGTTGCTGGTCGAAGACCTGTTCACCCGGATGTACCCGCAGGCGCCGGTGAAATGGCGGCTGGCCGCGCTACTGCACGACGCGCCCGAATACGTGATCGGCGACATGATTTCCCCGGTCAAGGCGGCGGTCGGGCCGGGATATGACGAACTGGACAAACGGCTGAGCACAGCGATCCATATCCGCTTCGGCCTGCCCGCTACGATCCCGGCCAAGGTGAAAAAACAGATCAAGAAAGCCGACAGGATCAGCGCTTGGATGGAAGCGGTCCAGATCGCCGGCTTCTCGGTTGCCGAGGCGAACAAGTTTTTCGGCAGGCCCGACGCGGAGGTGATCGAGGGGCTGACGATCCGCCTGCGATCCCCGGTCGAGGTGCGCAGCGATTACACCGCGCGCTTCGACACCCTGCTGCAGGGGTGCTGAAACCGGGCAGACCCAGTTGGCAATTCTGATCGCGGACCGGCAGCACCATCCGGTCGGAAACCGACCGCTCAGCGCGGGCTGCGCTTGGCCAGGATCCGCTGCAGCGTGCGGCGATGCATGTTCAGCCGCCGCGCGGTCTCGCTGACATTGCGGTCGCACAGTTCATAGACACGCTGAATATGTTCCCAGCGCACGCGATCCGCGCTCATCGGGTTTTCCGGCGGCGGCGGCAATTCATCGTCACCGGCCAGAAGCGCATTGGTGATGTCGGTGGCATCCGCCGGCTTGGACAGGTAATCGGTGGCACCGATCTTGACCGCCGCCACGGCGGTGGCAATGGCGCCATAGCCGGTCAGCACCACGATGCGGCTGTCGGGGCGTTTTTCGCGCAGCACTTCCACCACGTCGAGGCCGTTGCCATCCTCCAGACGCAGGTCGCAAACGGCATAGGCCGGCGGGCGGGCCGTGGCGATCGCCTTGCCGGCCGCGACCGATCCGGCGGTCTCCACTTCGAAACCGCGTTTTTCCATGGCCTTTGCCAACCGTTTCAGAAACGGTTCATCGTCATCGACGATCAGGAGCGATTTATCCTCGCCGATATCCTGCAACTGTTCCGCCATGTCGTTCCTCCAGGTCCTGCGCACCGTTTAACAGGTTCTATAGTGCGGCCCTACTTGCGTCAAACGATCCAGACCTAGCCATGTGCATCGAGGAAACACTGCACCTTGTCGGCCATCTGTTCCGGCGTCAGGTCGCGGCGGAAAAAGTCGACAAATCCGTCATCGGGGAACACCAGATAGGTGAAGGTGGAATGGTCGACCAGGTAATATTCCTCGTCGCCCGGTTCCGGTTCCTGTTTCTTGTAATAGGTCCGGTAGGCCTGGCTTGCCGCCTTGATCTGTTCCGGCGTGCCGGTCAGCCCGATCATGCGCGGATGCAGGTAATCGGTGAAATCGGCCAACACTTCGGGCGTGTCCCGGTCGGGGTCGATCGAAATGAACACCGGCTTCACGATCTTGCCCCGGCTTTCCAGGATCTCGATCGCCTCGGCGTTGCGGGAATTGTCCAGCGGGCAGACATCGGGGCAGAACGTATAGCCGAAATACAGCAAGCTGGGCTGATCGATCACGTCCGCGTCGGTCACCGTCTTGCCGGTTTCATCGACCAGCGTGAACGGCCCGCCGATCTGGGCGCCGCCCGCCACGGCCCCGCTGCGGCAATCGGCATATTTGTCTTCAGAGCCCGGCCCGGAGGACACCAACCACGTCACACCCAGAAGGGCGGTGACGGCGGCGGCCGAAATCGAGGCGACGAAAGTGCGGTTCATGACAATGTCCTTGCTCCGGGAACGGTGTTATTGATCGGTCTTCTGTGCATATCTATCACCGAATGCAGAATTTCAACGGGGCGAAGTCGCGCAAATGGCAGAAACGAAGTTCGATGTTCTCAAGGGACAGGAGCGCGGCAACTGGATCAAGCTGCGCACCATCACGCTGCTCAGATGGGCCGCCATCGCCGGGCAGCTGACGGCGATTTTCGTCGCCCAGGAACTTTTCGACCTGCGTCTCGAACTCAGCCTGTGCCTGTTCGTCATCTCGCTGTCGGTTCTCGGCAACCTCGTGGCGATGTTCATCTTTCCCGAAAGCAAACGGCTGACGGAAACCGAAAACCTGCTGATGGTGCTGTTCGATCTGCTGCAGCTATCGGCCCTGCTTTACCTGACCGGCGGGCTGCACAACCCGTTTTCGATCCTGATCCTGGGGCCGGTGACGGTATCGGCCTCGGCACTGTCGCTGCGATCCACCATGTTCTTGGGCATCACCGCGATCCTGGTGGTCACGCTTCTGGCCGAATTCCACCTGCCGCTCAGAACCCACCAGGGTTTCATCATGCGGGTGCCGGATGTGTTCCTGTTCGGCAACTGGATCGCCACGGTGATCGCGGTGATCTTCCTCGGTGCCTATTCGCGCCGCGTCACGGTGGAAATGCACGCCATGTCGGATGCGCTGCAGGCAACCTATATGGCGCTGTCGCGGGAACAGAAGCTGACCGATATCGGCGGGGTGGTGGCCGCCGCCGCGCATGAACTGGGCACGCCGCTGGCAACGATCAAGCTGACCAGCGCGGAATTGATCGAGGACCTGGAAGACCGGCCCGAACTGCAGGAAGACGCAAGGCTTATCCGTGAACAGGCCGATCGCTGCCGCGATATCCTGCAGTCGATGGGCCGGGCCGGCAAGGATGACCTGCACCTGCACCAGGCGCCGCTGATAGCGGTGCTGCGCGAAGCGGCCGAGCCGCATATGGATCGCGGAAAGCATCTGCATTTCGATCTGGCCGGTGATGGTCTGGACCCGCAGGCGCAGCCGTCGATCCTGCGGCGCCCGGAAATCATCCACGGGCTGCGCAACCTGATCCAGAACGGTGTCGATTTCGCCGCCGAAAACGTTTGGGTCGAAGCCGGATGGAACGAAGATGAAATCCGCGTCCGGATCATGGATGACGGCAAGGGCTTCCCGCCACACCTGATCGGTCGCATCGGGGAACCGTTCATGCGCCGCCGCCGCGGATCGTCGGATCAATCCAAGCGTCCCGGTTACGAAGGCATGGGGCTGGGGCTGTTCATAGCCAAGACATTGCTGGAACGTTCCGGCGCCGAGCTGAGCTTTGCCAATGGGCGCGATCCGCATATGCCGGTCTGCCCCAATTCCAGCAAATGCGGTGCCATCATCGAAGTCGTCTGGCCCCGGCGCAAAATCGACGCGGAAACGGGTGACACCCGGGTTCCGATGGGGGAAAACCGGCCGCTGGAGATCTGACGCTGCGCAATTAAGTATTTGTTAACCCAATTTTCTCAACCTTTGCGGGTTGCTGAAAGGGTGCGCCATGCTTGATTTCCAAAGCTTGCTTCTGGTTTGCGCAATTTCGCTGATCGTTGCCGCGATCACGTATCAATTCATCACGCGAACGGCGCCGGCCCGGTCGAACGCCGCGTCCGGGCCCGACGTTTCGACCCGGTTCCTCTATGACGGCTCCAACCTGATCGATACCAGCGATGGCGGCGGGGCCCTGCTTGAACTTGGCGATGACGATCCCGGCGACTGGCAGAAGCTGGCCAGGAAGCTTGCCCCACGTTTTCCCGATTTTCCCGCTGCACCGCCGTCGGAACTGAACGGCAAGCCGATCACCCTGGATTCGATCGACCTCGGCCCCCGTTCGCAGGCGCAGATCGAGAATATCGAGGGCCTGATCCGCGTCAGCCTGATCGAACATCTAGGCGACAAGGCCCCCACAGCCGCCGACCTGCATCAGCACCGGGTCTGGGCGAGGCGGGTCGACACCTTGCGCAGCGCAGTCCATGGCGCGCCCTATCCGATCTGGCAAACCGACGGAAACGGCGGGATTTGCTGGAGCAATTCCGCCTATGACCTTCTGGCACGTGCCTGCATCGACCCCGCTCTCAAGATCAACCCGGTGCTTTTCGACCTCCCCGACCGCAAGCCGCCCGTTCCATCGCGCAACCGGGTATCCGTCACACTGAAGACCGGGTCGGAACAGCTGTGGTATGACGTGACATCGGTGCAGTCCGGCCGCTTCACCATGCATTACGCGACGGATGTCAACGCGGTGGTCAAGGCGCAGGACGCCCAGAAGAATTTCGTTCAGACCCTGACCAAGACCTTTGCCCAACTGTCGATCGGTTTGGCGATTTTCAACCGCAAACGCGAACTGGCGCTGTTCAATCCGGCCCTGATCGACCTGACCCGCCTGTCGGCGGAATTTCTCGGCAACCGGCCCAGCCTGCACAGCTTTTTCGACCATTTGCGCGACAATCGGACCATGCCGGAACCCAAGGATTACAGTTCATGGCGCGACCGGCTGGACGACTTGGTCAACGCCGCCGCCGATGGCCGTTACACGGAAACCTGGAACCTGCCCGACGGGCTGACCTACCGGGTCAGCGGGCGGCCGCATCCGGATGGCGCCGTGGCCTTCCTGTTCGAAGATGTCAGCGCCGAGGTATCGCTGACCCGGCGGTTCCGCACCGACCTGGAACTTAACCAGTCGGCGCTCGATCATCTCAGCCTGGCAGTGGCGGTGTTTTCATCCGGCGGTCGGCTCAGCTTCTGCAACCACATGTATCGCGATATCTGGAAAACAGATCCCGACAGCGGTTTCATCGACGTTACGATCCAGGATTCCCTGCGCCTTTGGCAGCAGGCAAGCCTGCCTTCCCCGAGATGGCAGGAAATCGCGCGTTTCGTCACCTCCGGCACGCCCGGATCCGACAAGGGCGGCACGGTTCAGCTGCGCGACGGCACCCGGCTGAATACCCGCGTCGCCCGGATTCGCAACGGCGCCAGCATGGTGATTTTCGACTATGCCCGCCCGGCAAGGCTGCAGCACGCGATGACCGAAAGCGCCTGAACCGGCTTGCAGCTTCCGCGCTTCCGGGTAATCTCCGGGCATGGCCAGCCTCCCCTTGATCATCGACCTGCATTCGCCCGACGAAACCGCCCATCTGGCCCGTTTCATCGCGGCGAAACTGCGCCCGGGCGACGTGATCCTGATGGAGGGCGGAATCGGCGCCGGAAAGACCCATTTCGCGCGCTCCCTGATCCAGTTCCTGCTGCCCGAACCCGAAGACGTGCCATCGCCCACCTTCACCCTCGTGCAGGTCTATGACACCGGCGAAACCGAGATCTGGCATGCCGATCTCTACCGGCTGTCGGGACCGGACGAGGCGGTCGAACTTGGTCTGGAAGAGGCGTTCGAGACCGCCATCTGCCTGGTGGAATGGCCCGACCGTTTGGCCGAACTTGCCCCCGCCGATGCCCTGACCCTTGCATTTGAAACCACCGGCGATGACACCCGCCGCCTGCGACTGAACTGGAGCGACGGCAAATGGGATGAAAAGCTCAAGGGACTCGCGGGATGACAGGGCGGGATGCATTGTCCGATCGTTTCCTGTCGCGCACCGACTGGGCAGGGGCGGAACGCCGTCCTCTGGCCGGCGACGCGTCGAACCGCCGTTACGAACGGCTGCAGCGGGGCGATGAAACCGCCGTGCTGATGGATGCGCCGCCGGAAAAGGGCGAAGATGTCCGCCCCTTCACCCGGATCGCCCGCCACCTGTCCGGGCTTGGGCTGAGCGCGCCGCGCATCTTGGCCGAGGATGCCGATAACGGTTTCCTGCTGCTGGAAGATCTCGGCGATGACCTTTTCGCCAGGGTCATTCCCGCGCGCCCCGATCTGGAGCGCCCGCTTTACGAGGCCGCGACCGATGTCCTGACCCGGCTGCACCGGGCCGATCCGCCGCAAGGGCTTGCCGGTTACACGCCCGGGGTCATGACCGATCTGGCCGCGCTGGCATGGCAATGGTACCGGGCCGGCAGCTTGGGCAAGGATGACGGATCGGAACACGCCTTCCGCGATGCCTTCCTGCCGCTGCTCGACCGGCATGCAGGCGATCGATCGGTCCTGATCCTGCGCGATTATCACGCCGAAAACCTGCTGTGGCTGCCCGAACGGTCTGGCGAAGCCCGCGTCGGGCTGCTGGATTTCCAGGACGCGATGACCGGGCACCGCGCCTATGATCTGGTGTCGCTGCTGCAGGATGCCCGCCGCGATGTGCCCCCCGATATCGAAGCTGCGATGATCGATCGCTATGTCCGCGACAACCGGCTCGATCCTGAATCGTTCCGCAGCGCCTATGCCCTGCTGGGTGCCCAGCGCAACCTGCGTATCCTCGGGGTGTTCGCGCGGCTTTGCCTGCGCGACGGCAAGGTGCATTACATCGACCTGATCCCGCGCGTCTGGGACCTGTTGCGGCGCGACCTCGATCACCCGGCATTGGCACCGGTGCGCGGCCTCGTGCTGGACACTCTGCCAGAGCCCGCGCCCGAAATCCTGCAGGAATTGAGACTGAAATGCGCCCGAAATCCGTAATGCTGTTCGCGGCCGGATTTGGCACCCGGATGGGGGCGCTCACGGCCAAACGCCCCAAACCCCTGATCGAGGTCGCCGGCCGCGCGCTGATCGACCACGCGCTGGATCTCGTCGATGATTTCGGCGCCGAAACGGTCGTCGCCAACCTGCATTTCCGGCCCGACATGCTGCGCGCCCACCTGTCCGGGCGCGATATCGGCTTTTCCGAAGAAAGCCCCGACATCCTTGAAACCGGCGGCGGGCTGCGCGCCGCCTTGCCGCTGCTGGGGCGGGGGCCGGTGATGACGGTGAACACCGATGTGGTGTGGAACGGGCCCAACCCTTTGACCCTGCTGGCCGATGCCTGGGATCCGGACCGCATGGATGCGCTTTTGATCTGCATCCCGCGCGACCGGGCCGTGGGCCATGCGGGGCAGGGCGATTTCGTGCTGGATGACGGGGGGCGCCTGACCCGCGGCCCCGGCGCGGTTTACGGCGGCGTGCAGATCATCAAGACCGACGGGTTGGTGGAAATCGGGGAAAAAGCCTTCTCGCTCAATCTTCTCTGGGACCGGATGCTTCGGGACGGGCGGCTTTTCGGCTTGTGCTATCCTGGCCAATGGTGCGATGTCGGCCATCCCGGGGGGATTGCCCTGGCAGAAAAGATGATAGGCTGTGGCGATGTTTGATCCGTCCGAAAAACCGCGCGTTTTCGGTATTCCCGCCGGCGCGGATTTCCCGAAAATTCTGGTCGCGGGCATGATGCGGCGCCACGGCGACGCACCGCCGCAGGATCTGGCCCGCACGACGCTGATGGTCAACACCCGGCGGATGGCACGGCGCATCCGCGACCTGTTCGATGCCGGTCCCGCGCTGTTGCTGCCGCGGATCGGGTTGGTGACCGACCCCGGGATGGGCCGCATCCTGCCCGATATTCCCGACGCGGTGTCCCCGCTGCGCCGCCGGCTGGAAGTCTCGCAGCTGGTGTCGCGCCTGCTCGACAGCCAGCCCGATCTTGCCCCGCGCGCCTCGCTCTATGACCTGTCCGACAGCCTTGCGTCCCTGATGGATGAAATGCACGGCGAAGGGGTGGACCCGGACGTGCTGCGCAATCTCGATATCAGCGACGAATCCGGCCACTGGAAACGGGCGCTGAACTTTCTCGACATCGTGCAGCACTATTTCGCCGACAGCCATGAATCCCCAGATGGCGAAACCCGCGCACGCATGATCGTCAGGGCGCTTGCCCGGGATTGGCAGGACGCGCCGCCGCAACATCCGCTGATCCTTGCCGGGTCCACCGGGTCGCGCGGCACCACGATGCTGTTGATGAAAGAGGTCGCGAAGCTGCCGCAGGGCGCGATCGTGCTGCCCGGTTTCGATTTCGACATGCCGATTTCGGCCTGGGATGACCTTGGCGATGCGCTGTCGGCCGAAGACCACCCGCAATACCGCTTCCGCAAGCTGATGGACGAACTGGGCATCGGCCCACGCGACGTGCAGCTCTGGACCGATGACCCCGCCCCCTGTCCGCCGCGCAACCGTCTGGTTTCGCTGGCGCTGCGCCCGGCGCCGGTCACCGACCGCTGGCTGGAAGAAGGCCCGCGGTTGCAGGACCTCGATCAAGCCTGCGCCGACCTGACCGTGATCGAGGCCCCGTCGCAGCGTGACGAGGCGCTGGCCATCGCGCTGCGGCTGCGGCAGGCGACCGATGAAGGCATTACCGCCGCGCTGATCACCCCCGACCGGATGCTGACCCGGCAGGTGACATCGGCGCTCGACCGTTGGGGCATCGTGCCCGACGATTCCGCCGGCACGCCGCTGCAACTGTCGGCCCCGGGGCGGTTCCTGCGCCATGTCGCGGCGCTGTTTCATCGCAAGCTGACCTCGGAATCCCTGCTGACCCTGCTGATGCACCCGCTGACCCATTCGGGCGGCGATCGTGGCCCGCATCTTCTGCTGACCCGGGAACTTGAACTGCATATCCGCAGGAAAGGCATGCCGTTCCCCGACCCCGACCAGATGCGGATCTGGGCGTCGCTGCGCGAAGACCCGGCGGCGGAACGCTGGATGGACTGGGTGATCGGCAATTTCATCGCCAAGGATGACGCCGCACCGATGGACCTGGCCGATCATGTCAGCCGCCACATCGCGCTGGCCGAAACCATCGCCGCGGGCAGTGCCGCAACCGGCGACAGCGCGCTGTGGTCCGGCGATGCCGGGCGCGCCGCGTCGGAAACCGTGCAGACCCTGACGGGCGAGGCCGAACATGGCGGCACCCTGTCGGCGGCCGATTACGGTGACCTGTTCGGCGCGGTGCTGTCGCAGGGCGAAGTGCGCAACCCCGATGCGCCGCATCCGAAAATCCTGATCTGGGGCACGCTGGAAGCCCGCGTTCAGGGCGCCGACCTGGTGATCCTCGGCGGTCTGAACGAAGGCAGCTGGCCGGAAATGCCCGCGCCCGATCCCTGGCTCAACCGCCGCATGCGCCATGATGCGGGCCTGTTGCTGCCGGAACGGCGGATCGGGCTGTCGGCGCATGATTTCCAGCAGGCGATCGGCGCGCCGCAGGTCTGGCTGACCCGCTCGGTGCGGTCGGACGATGCCGAAACCGTGCCGTCGCGCTGGCTCAACCGGATGACCAACCTGCTGAACGGATTGCCGGGGCAGGGCGGCGATGTCGCGCTGCAATCCGCCCGCGCGCGCGGTGACGGATGGCTGGCAATGGCGCGCAAGCTGGAAGATCCGGGCCAGGTGCCGCCAGCGCCGCGACCGTCGCCACGCCCGCCGGTCGCCGCGCGGCCCAAGCGCCTGTCGGTGACCGAAATCAAGCGGCTGATCCGTGACCCTTACGCGATCTATGCCCGCCACGTGCTGCGGCTTCGTCCCCTCGACCCGTTGATGCGCGCGCCCGACGCGTTGCTGCGCGGGATCGTGACCCATTCGGTTCTGGAACAGTTCATCCATCAGGTCCGGGCCGAACCCGGGGCGCTGACCGCGGCGCGGCTGAACGAAATTTCAGACACTGTTCTTGCCCAAAACGTGCCCTGGCCGGACATTCGCGCGCTGTGGGCCGCACGGATCGCGCGGGTGGCGGATTGGTTCGTGGCCTCGGAAAAGGAACGGCAAGCGCGCGCGACGCCGGGTTTCTTCGAAGAAAAGGGCGAAGTGTGCTTCGACGACATCGATTTCACCCTGGTGGGCAAGGCGGATCGCATCGACATGGATGAAACGGGCCGCGCCCATATCTATGATTACAAGACCGGCACCCCGCCCAGCGCCAAGCAACAGCGGATTTTCGACAAGCAGCTGCTGCTTGAAGCCGCGATGATCGAACGCGGTGGGTTCGAAAACATCGGCCCGGCCGAAGTGACCGAGGCGGTGTTCATCGGGCTGGGATCGAAGCCGGCCGAAGTGCCCGCGCCCCTGTCGGAGGAACCGGTCGAACAGGTCTGGGAAAAATTCGAAACCCTGATCAAGCGCTATTTCGGGGAAAAACAGGGCTATACGGCGCGCCGCGCGCTGTTCAAGGACAGCGACATTTCGGATTACGACCAGCTGTCGCGCTTCGGCGAATGGGATGTCACCACCAAATCCGCCCCGGAGGACCTGACATGACCCGCAACGAGGCGACAGAAAAACAGGTTCTTGCGGCGCGTCCTAAACATTCGACTTGGCTGTCGGCCAATGCCGGGTCAGGCAAGACAAGGGTTCTGACCGACCGGGTGGCGCGGCTTTTGCTGGAACAGGTGCAGCCACAGCACATCCTGTGCCTGACCTATACCAAGGCCGCGGCCAGCGAGATGCAGAACCGGCTGTTCAAGCGGCTGGGCGAATGGGCGATGCTGGGTGATGACAAGCTGCGGCTGCAACTACTGGAACTGGGCATTTCGGGCGAGACCAGCGACGAAGACCTGCGCAACGCCCGCACGCTGTTCGCCCGCGCCATCGAAACGCCCGGCGGGCTGAAGATCCAGACGATCCATTCCTTCTGTTCCTCGCTGCTGCGCCGTTTCCCGCTAGAGGCCCGGGTCAGCCCGCAATTCGCGGAAATGGAAGAGCGCGCGGCGGCCCTGTTGCGCGCCGAGATCGTGCAGGAACTGGCCGAAGGCCCGGAGACCGGGGTGATCCGCCGCGTCGCGCATCATTTCACCGGCGAAGATTTCGACGGCCTGACCGCCGCGATCGTGAACCAGCGCGCAGCGCTGCAATCGCCACTTGGGCCAGATCAGTGTCTGGAATTGTTCGATCTCGACCCCGGTTTCGACGAGGAAACGCTGGAAGCGCTGGTGTTCCTCGGCGGCGAAGACCATTTGCTGCGCGACGTCATCTCGCATCTGGAAGGTGGCAGTTCGACCGATCAGAAGGCGGCGGCGAAACTGCGGCTGATCCCACGGCTTGGCCTTGATTCCTTACCGGCGCTGGAAGGCGTGTTCCTGTTCGGCCAAAGTGCGAAATCCCCGTTTGGGGCCAAGATAGGGTCTTTCCCGACGAAAAAGACCCAAGGGAACATGGGCACGCTTTTGCCCAAGCTGGAAGATTTCATGCGCCGCGTCGAAGATGCCCGCACCCGGCGGTTGGCGCTGGCGGCGGCGCGGCGCACCCATGCGCTTCAGGATTTCGCCCGCGTCTTCCTGCCCGCATATGAGGCGCGCAAGCAGCAAATGGGCTGGCTCGACTTCGACGACCTGATCCTAAAGGCGCGCGACCTGCTGACCGATCCGGCGGTGGCGGCCTGGGTTCTGTATCGCCTCGACGGCGGCATCGACCATATTCTTGTCGACGAAGCGCAGGATACCAGCCCCGCCCAGTGGAAGGTGATCGAATTGCTGGCGCAGGAATTCACCTCCGGCTCCGGCGCGCGATCGGAAGTGGAGCGCACGATTTTCGTGGTCGGCGACAAGAAACAGTCGATCTATTCCTTCCAGGGCGCCGATCCGGGTGAATTCGACCGGATGCAGGCGGAATTCGCCGCCCGTCTGTCCGCCACCGAAAAACCGCTGAACGAAATGGAGCTGCAATTCAGTTTCCGGTCTTCACACGCGATCCTGTCGCTGGTCGACGAGGTGTTCAAGGACCGCAAGGCATCGGGATTCCACACCGGCTCGGAACACCGCGCGTTCAAACACGACCTGCCGGGGCGCGTCGATCTGTGGCCGCTGGTGGAAAAGACCGGTGACGAGGAAGACGAAGACTGGGCCGCGCCGGTCGACCGGCTGGGCGCGAAACCCCACACCGTGCTGCTGGCCGAACGGGTGGCGCGGCAGATCCGGCGGATGATCGATGAAAAAGAGACTATTCCG
>JAWVXM010000056.1:0-12828 GCA_033723255.1 Thalassovita sp. | reverse complement strand
GCTGCCGCCGCCGGGCGGTGGGACAGGCCGAAATAGCAGCGCTGCGACAGGTCCTGTTTCTTCCGGTCCGGCGCACCGCTGGCCAACATGCCGACAAGATCGGGGAAACTTTCGATCGCGGCCTCGTAGCAACGGGTGTTCAGGGTCAGCGCGGTGTCGGTGGGCGCGATATCGAAATGTCGCTGCACAAGGATATCGCCCTCGTCGATGCCGCCTTCGATCATGTGCCAGGTGATGCCGTGCGTTTCTTCGCCCGCCGCCAGCGCCCAGACCGGCGCGTTCAGCCCGGCATAGGCGGGCAAAGGACCGTCATGGAAATTCACCGCGCCCTTCGCGGGCATCGCAAGAACGTCACCGGGGATGATGTCGAGATTAGCGATGCTGAGCAGCCAGTCGAATTCCAGCCCCGCCAGCCGCGCGCCCAGATCCTTGCCCGGCGCTTCGACGCGCAATCCGGCGCCCGCCGCCCATTTCGCCACCTCGCCGTTGCGGGTGACCACCGCTTCGATCCGGTGCCCGCAGTCACGCAGGATGTCCGCGCACTGGATCACCAGGGATTCGTTGCCGATCAGAACGGTGGAAAAATGCGGCATGGGCTTACTCCGATACGATCAGGGAACCGTCCGGCCGGGACAATGGATCGGTCAGGCGGGGCACCGCGGCGTGGCGGCGGCGTTTGAACAGCGCCGCCAGGTCATGGCGCAGCAAGGTGTGCAGGAAATGCGGCGGGTCAGCCGCCGGGCGGCCCTGAAGATACTGGCGCAGCCTGTGCAGGACACCCCCGGCGAGATGCGAAAGCGTTGCCAGCGCGGCATAGAAGGCGCCGTGGTTCTTGGCGAAATAATACAGGCGGGAATCGAACCAGTATCCCGGCACCCGGCGCCATTCCTTCATGCCGGTGGACACCGACCCGATATGGGTCACGTCGCTTTCGCGCACGAAAACCGTCTGGAACCCGGCGCGCTGCGCGCGCAGGCAAATGTCGGTTTCCTCGAAATAAAGGAAGAAGGCCTCGTCGAAGAGCCCGATTTCGTCCAGCACCTCGCGCCGCATCATCAGGCTTGCCCCGGCCAGCCAGTCAACCGGCATGGTCCGATCGGGAACCTCGACCGGGACGCGCTTGTTCGACAGCGCCCTGCTTATCGGACCGAAGCGGATCGCGCCTTCGAATTCGCTGGCCAGCGAGGGAAAGCGGAAAGTGGTCAGGTGCGGATCGCCCTCGGGACCATGAATATAGCTGCCGGCAAAACCGGCTTCGGGATGGGACTGAAGATAATCGAGGAGATTCCGGATCGCATCGGGGGCGGGAAAGGCATCGGAGTTCAGGACATAGATGTAATCGGGCGGGCTGTCGTCGCTCAACCCGGCGAGGATCCCGAAATTGTTGCCGGCGCCGAATCCGCCATTGCGGCCCGATTGCAGGACCCGGACGCGGGAATTCAGGGTCCAGCCGCGCTCCATCGCCTGCCCCAGCAGTTTCTCAAAGGACCCGTCGCCCGAGGCGTTGTCCACCACGATGATCTCGCCCTCGATCCCTTCCATCGCTTTCAGCGCGGCTTCGACCGACCGAAGCGTCATGTCGGCGGTGCGGTAATTCAGGATCACGGTCAGAAGGCGCGGTTCGGTCATCGGGTCACTCTGCCGCCCTGTCGGGAATGTATTGGCGGTCCGAGTCCTGTTCCGCGGCGTCGATAGCGGCCCGGATCCGGGCCGCCAGAACCCGCACGTTCGGTTCCAGAACCATCGAATCGTGGTCGCCGGGGACTTCGAAGACCTGCAGATGCGGCGCCCATTGCGACCAGTCGTTGTCGGGCAGAACATAGGCGCGTTCGGCATTCACCAACCGGTCCGGCGCCACCTGCCACTTGCCCTGCAGAGGCGGACGATAGAGGTGCAGCGGCCCGTTCCACGGCTTCACTTGGTATCCGGCTACGGCCTGCAGGAAGGCCGCTTCGATCTCGGCATTGTGGTACTGTGCCGGGCTGTCACCGGTCTCCGCCCCCTTGCGCCGCTTGGCGACTTCCCAACGGATGCGGCTCAAAGCCCATTGCAACGGATAGGCCGGGCCGCGCTGTTTCAGTTCAAGCCACTGGATCATCGCCCGGTCGCGCGTCGACAGCGGGCGGCGCACCGGCAGTGGCGAGTCGAGCATGACCAGCATCGCCACATCTTCGCCCGCTGCGGTCAGCTGCTGGGCGATTTCATAGGCGGTAATGCCGCCGCCGGAAAATCCGCCGATCATGTAAGGGCCTTCGGGCTGCATCTGTCGCATTTCGGCGATGTAATCGCGCGCGGCTTCCTCGATTTTGCGATGCGGGTCAGCATCGCCGAAAAGCCCGCGCGCCTGCAACCCATAGAACGGCCGGTCAGTGCCCAGAAGATGCGCAAGGTGGCGCAGGTTCAACACGTTGCCGAACATGCCTGCGACCAGGAAGAACGGCGTTTTCGGCCCGCCTTCGCCCTGATGCATCGGCACCACATGGGTGAAACGGCGTTCGGGCGCGGCGGGTTTCGCTGCGTCTTCGGCCTCAGCCTGATCGGGGATCAAGCTTGCGATCTTGCGCACGGTGGGGGCTTCGAACAGGACCGAGATCGGGAAATCGGTGCTGAAGCTTTTCTTGATCTTGGCAAACAGCCGCACCGCGATCAGGGAATGACCGCCAAGGTCGAAGAAACTGTCATCGATACCGACCTGATCGACCCCAAGAAGTTCCTCGAAGAAGCCCGCCAGACGCTTTTGCACTTCCGTGTCCGGGGCGGCGTAGTCCTGATCCAGTTCGGGGCGCTGGAATTTCTGTTCGCTGCTTTCGGACTGACTGCTTTGCCCGGCCTGCTCGATCAGCCGGCGCAGGTCGAGCGAGGACACGATGAGCTGCGATTGCCCGCTGGCCAGCGCGCGGAAGAATGCCTCGGCGCCCTCATCACGGCGGATGCCCTGCGACAGGTTATGCTGCAGCCGTTCCTCGGCGGGTGACAGCGGGCGATGGCCTGTGCCGACCGGTTGCGCCTCGGGCCGGGTGACGGCGATATCGCCTTCCAGCTTGCGGATCGAAAACCCTTCGATGTCGACCAAAACGGTGCCATCCGGTGCGGCGATGGTGATGTCGAATGTCGTCATCGGCCCGGCGCCCGTGTTTTCCCCGGCATTGCGGACCCAGCTGATCACCTCGCCCTGAAGCGGCGCGAAGACGCGCAGGCGATGATAGGACACCGGCACCCAGAGATGGGTCGGTTGATAGCCGTCGATCAGCTGCATCGCCCAGCCGGTCGCGATATCCAGAAGGCCCGGATGCAGCGCATAGGTGTTCGGCTCGGCGCGGAACTGCGCGGGCAATGTCAGCCGCGCGATGCCCTCGCCCGTACCATAGGATTGCGTATTCAGGACCCGCCAGCGCGGTCCGAAATTCAGGTGCTTTTCCTGTGGCGTGGTCAGCGACCCGCCCTCGGGCGCCACCTGCGGGGTGCCACAGCGCGCTGAAATGCCGGGGAGGTCGATCTTTTCCGGTGTGGCCAGCGGCAGCAGGGCGATAGAGGCCTGCGCGTTGATTTCGAACGGGCCGGTTCCGGCATCGGCGCTTTGCACCTCGACGTCATACCCCTGATCGCTTCGCGGCAGGCGCAGGCGCATCTGTCGATCGCCAGAGTCGGAAACCTGCATCGGCGACAGGAAGAACAGGTCGCGGATCTCGTACGGCCCGGCCTCGCCCTGCGCGCGCAAGGCTTCGTCGATGAGTTCCAGGTACCCGGTGCCGGGCAGCAATATGTCGCCCTGCGTGGTGCGGTGTTCGTCCAGAACCCAGCGGTCGCGCGCGTTGAAGGTGCTGGTGAACAGCCGCGCGCCATCGGAATCGAAGCTTTTGAGGTCCAGCAGGGGGCGCCCCGCCGGTTCCGGTTCCTCGGCGTTCGCAGCGCCGGTGCGCGCCGCCATCGCATCGGCGGCCATGCCGGCATCGGCCCAGATGCCCCAGTCGATCGCCATGACTCTGGTCCGTCCGCCCGCGCGGGATTTTGCAAAGGCGTTCAGGTATTCGTTGGCGGCGACGTAATCGACCTGACCCGCAGGCGCCGTCGCGGTGGAGCTCGACGAAAACAGCACCATGAAGTCGAGCGACCCGTCGGGGAACAGCGCGTCCAACACCTGGGTGCCGTGGATTTTCGGGGTGAACACGTCTTCGATATCGGCCAGCGATTTTCCGAGGATCGGTGCATCGGCGATGGTGCCGGCGGCATGGATCACCCCGTTGATTGCGCCGAAGCGGTCGGTCGCGGCCTGCACCGCGTCCCGCATGTCTTCGACATTGCTGACATCGGCGGGCAGCACCAGAACCTGCCCCCCGGCCTGTTCCAGCCGCTGCACGGTGCGGATGCGGCGGGCCAGCGGATCGTTCGGCGCGCTGTTTCGCGTGATGCCATCCCACGCGGAGCGGTCGGGCAGGCGGGTGCGGGCAAGCAGCACGATATGGGCGCCCGCGCGCGCGATCAGTGCCTCGGCCAGCGTCGTGCCGATACCGCCGAACCCGCCGGTGATCAGATAGGTGCCGCCCTGTTTGATCGGCAGATCCTGTGGCGACTCGAACGGGCTCTGGCTGAATTCCAGTTCAAACCTCTTGTCGCCCCGAATCGCGGCGACGGTGTTGGCGGGGGCCGACAGGGCTTCTTCCAGCAGCTGATCGGCAAGCCCCGTATCCCTGCGTTTGCGGCCACCCCCGGCAATCTGAACATCCACCACGGAACAGGTGATCCCCGGGAATTCGCGCGGGATCACCCGGGTAGGTCCCATGACCGTGGCCTTGTCCGGGTATCGCAACGCCTCGTCCCGCACCTGCGCGGCATCCGAGGTTACCACTGTCATATGCAACGGCATCGGAACATTCTGTTCGCTGAGCGCCTGGGCAAGGAACAGCAGCGAATAGAACCCGTATTCCTGATTGCGGTGGAAGAAGCTGGAGCCGGGGCGGAATTTCTCATCCTCGGTCAGCAGCCACAGATGCAGGATACGGGTGGGAAGTTCGCCCCGTGCCGACAGGTCCTGCAGCAGCTGATCATAACCCGAGCGACCGTGTTCGGGTGGCAGGATGTAGCCGGTTTCGGTTCTGGCAAAGCCATCGCCGGGCCGGACGGATGTGACGTGATGCCCCGCCATACGCAGGCGTCTGGAAATCTCCGCCCCCGCGCCGGTATCGTCTTCGAAGATCAGCCAGACCTCGCGCGTTGCTTCGGACAGGTCGCCGGCGACATCGACGGCGCAATCCGCATAGCGCGGTTTCCAGGCCGGGCGATAGGCCCAGTCATCCATGTCGTCCCGCCGCATCAGCCATTCATCGGCAGGGGCTTCGCCCGGTTCGGCCGGTTCGATGAAATAGTCCTGCCGCTGGAAGGCATAGGTCGGCAATACGACGCGATTGCGTTTCGCCTCGCCCCAGATCTGGTGCCAGTCGAAATCGACGCCCACGGCCCAGACCCGGCCCAGCATCGCGGCGAAATAGGTATCGTCGGCGATATCGTCCTGCGGATGGCGCAGGGTGCCGATCACCTGGTTCGGGGTCACGTCGGGATGTTGCCCGGTGAGCGAGGCCAGCGCCTTGCCCGGCCCGACCTCGATGAACACCTTGTCACCGCCCTGCGCCAGCGTGCCGATGCAATCGGCGAACATCACCGTGTTGCGCAGGTGGCCGACCCAGTAGTCGGGATCGGTGGCCTGATCGGCGGTGATGAACTGGCCTGTGCGGTTCGAGGTGAAGGGGATCTGCGGCAAGTTGAGCTTGATCGACTGCAGGTAGGCGCGGAAGGGGTCGAGAATCGGAGCCAGCATCCGGCTGTGCGCGGCGATGTCGATCGGGATGCGCTGGCAATCCACGTCGCGCGCCTTCAGCTCCGCTTCCAGCCGGTCGAGCGCCGCCTGCGGGCCGGAAGCGACCGACAGCCCCGGCGCGTTGACGCCGGCAAGATCCAGGTCATCGCCCAGCAGCGGTTTCAGTTCTTCGGCCGGCAGCGACACGCTCAGCATCCCGCCTGCGGGTACCGTGTCGAACAGCTGCCCGCGCAGATGCACCAGCCCGATGCAATCCTCGAAACTCATCACGCCCGTCAGACAGGCGGCGGTGTTCTCGCCCATCGAAGGGCCGACCAGCGATGAAGGCGTCACCCCCCAGCTGATCCACAGCTGCGCCAGCGCGTATTCCACGATCATGATCAGTGGCAGCTGGACCGAAGGCGTTTTCAGCTTTTCCTCCGCCGCGGCCTCGGCCCCCGGTTCGGGCAGCCACAGCGCGCGGATGTCGTAATCGATCTTTCCCTGCAGAACCTCCAGCCCGCGATCCATCCATTCGGCGAAGACCGGTTCGGTTTCGTAAAGGTCATGCGCCATGCCCGCATATTGCGCGCCGCCGCCGGGGAACATGAAGACGACCTCGGGCCGGTCGCCCACCACCTGATGGGTGAAGACACGGCGGGGATCGTTGGCTTCCAGTTGCGCTGCGGCGTCTTCGTGGGTTTCGGCCACCACCACGCGGCGGCGTTCGAATGCGCGGCGGCCTTCCTTCAGGGACCAGGCGACGTCCGCAAGGGGCTGATCCGGATGGGCGCGCAGATGCGCGGCCAGATTTGAGGCATTCGCCTCCAGCGCGGATTTCGTGCGGCCCGATACTGTCAGGATCTGGAACGGCCAGTCGCTTTCCTCCGACGCGGCCCGTTCGGGGGCTTCTTCCAGAACCGCATGCGCGTTGGTGCCGCCAACGCCCAGCGAATTCACCCCGGCCCGGCGCGGCCCCTTGTGCGATACCCAGTCGGTGAGCTTATCGTTCACCCGGAACGGCGAATGGCCGAAATCGATCGCCGGGTTGGGTGCCTCATATCCGAGGCTCGGCGGCATCTGCCGGTTGTGCAAGGCAAGGCTTGCCTTGATCAGGCTGGCCACCCCCGCCGCCGTGTCCAGATGGCCGATATTGGTTTTCACCGATCCGATGCGGCAGAACCCGGTCTCGTCCGTGGTCTCATTGAACGCCTGGGTCAGCGCGGCGACCTCGATCGGGTCGCCCAGATAGGTGCCGGTGCCGTGGCATTCGACGTAATCCACGGTGTCGGCACTGACATCGGACAGGGCAAGCGCATCGGCAATCGCCGCCGCCTGCCCGTCGACCGATGGGGCAAGGTAGCCCGCCTTGGCCGCGCCGTCATTGTTGACGGCCGAACCCTTGATCACCGCCCAGATGTGATCGCCGTCGGCAATCGCATCTTCCAGCCGCCGCAGAACCACGACGCCCGCGCCCGATCCGAACACGGTGCCCTGCGCGCGGTGGTCGAAGGTGTGGCAATGGCCGTCGGGCGACAGGATTTCACCTTCCTTGTAAAGATAGCCGCGCCCGTGCGGCAGTTCGATCGTCACCCCGCCCGCCAGCGCCATGTCGCATTCGCCGTTCAGCAGCGACTGGCAGGCGTAATGGGTCGCCACCAGAGAGGTGGAACAGGCGGTCTGCACGTTGACCGACGGACCCTTCAGGTCCAGCACATGGGAAAGCCGCGTGACCATGAAATCCTTGTCATTGCCGGTATGGCGCAGCAGGAACATGCCGGTGCTGTCGACAAGATCGCGGTTCGAACAGATGTTGAAATAGAAATAGCTGCCCATGCCGCAGCCGCCGAACACGCCGATCGGGCCAGAGAAGTTTTCCGGCGGGTGGCCGGCATTTTCCAGCGCTTCCCACGACACTTCGAGGAATTGCCGGTGCTGCGGGTCGAGGATCGCCGCCTCTTTCGGGGAAAAGCCGAAGAATTCCGCATCGAAGGATTTGAAGCCGTCCAGCATCGCGGCCGCCGGCACGTAATCATCGCGTTCGATCAGGTGCGGGGCCTCGCCGGACGCGAGCAATTCTTCCTTGGAAAGATGCCGGATCGATTCGATTCCGTCGCGCAGGTTGGTCCAGTAGTCTTGAACCGACGCTGCACCGGGAAGGTGCGCCGCCATGCCCACAATCGCAATATCGGCCGCATGCGGCGGCGCCGTTTCCATTGTTTCCGACATTCAGACAGGCTCGAGTGGTTTATACGCTTATTACTCAGGTACGGGCAGAATTAGGTGGTATTGAGGCATTAGACCGTCTTTTTGGCCTTATTAATACTGAAAACTCGCAGTTTTGGTTGCCAAATAGGCAACAATTCACGGCAATAGCTGCGTGATTTCTTCCCAGTGCAACCACAGAACAAACAGCGCGGCGGCCAGCCCAGTGAGCGCAAATAACGTGTCGTGCAGCGGATCCCAGGCGCCTTGGTGCCGCGAGAGCCAGACGACGACCGGGTAGGCCGCGACATAGGCCGCCCCGAGACCCAGCAAGGCCCCCAGAAGCCCCGCCAGTTCCAGCCCCATCAGAAGCCCCGCAAAAATCAGGATGCCGCGTGCGGCTGCCAGCACGAAGAAGCGTTTGGAATCACCCGCCGCCAAGGCCGCCTGATCATAGGTCAGCACGACGATCTGCGGTATCTGCATGCAGGCCAGCAGAACCACGACGGCGCCGGCGCGCTGATAGCGCGGGTCGTAGAGCAAATCGACCATCCACACGCCCAGAAGGGCGACCGTGACAACCATCGCCAACAGGAGACCGGTCGCGACGATGCGCATTTTCCGCAGCCGCAGGAAGTTTTCCGGCGACTCCTTTGGCGGGTTTTCGCGGTAGATCGGGATCAGCACCTTGCGGGTGACCATGCCGCCCAGAAGCAGCGGGAAGGAGGCGAGGAAGAAGCCGATATTGTAGACGCCGAATTCGTCCAGCGACAGGTATTTTCCGATCACCAGCTTGTCGCTCTGGCCGATGAAGAACCCGCAAATGGTGGACAGGAAAATCCATTTGCCGAAATGGATCAGTTCCTGCGCGGCCTCCTTTTCCCACCGCAGGCGGTTCGAAGGACCGGGCAGGAAGTAGGCAAGGAAAACCACCTGTGCGATCGCGCTGGCAATCCCGCTGATCACCAGCGCCCAGACCGAACCGGTGATCCACGCCGCGATGATGGCGATTATCAGTCCGACCACCTGTACGCCTATGTCGATCAGGGTAACCCGGCCCGCGCGCAGGTGCCGGTTCGCGGTTTCAAGCTTGGTCGGGTTGAACCCGTTGATCAGCAAGGTCAGGCCGGCCACCGGCAGCAGATACAACAGCTGTGGTTCCTGATAGATCAGCGACATCGGGTAGGCCAGAATGCAGGTGGCGATCCAAAGACCCGCACCCCGGATGATCTGGATCGTCCAGGCGGTGTTGAGGAAGTCTTCTTCGTCGCCGCGTTCGGATTGCATGATCGACGGGCTGACTCCGACATCGGAAAACATCGCAAGGCCCATCATCACGACCGAAACCAGCGCCATCAGGCCGAAGGCTTCGGGAAACAGGATGCGGGTCAGGACAAGGTTCGATAGCAGGCGCAGGAATTGGTAGGCGATGAAGCCCATCGACGTGATCGCCGAACTGCGCAGCGCGCGTTCGGTCAGGCTGCTGCCGAGGCTGAAGCGACGGAACATGTTGATCATGCGTGGGGGTCCTTCGCCCGGAATACTGTCATCTGCCTCGGCTCCAGGCGGAATCGTTTGAACCGAATTTCACCATCAGGGCTACGAAGGCGTAGACCGCGAAACCCGCCGGGTGGCGCAGGATGTTCCGGGTAAGCCGCCCGGCGCAATAGTTTCGCTTGTCGTCATTCTCAAGAAGCTCCGGGAACCGCGCGGCGATTTCGTCAACGCCCCGGTTCTGCCGCCGCCGTACCCGGATCAGGTTGCCCAGCCCCTCGGCCAGAGGCCAGTCATAGCGGGCGGGAACCCCGACCCGTTCACCGGGGGCGAAGCACAGCCGGATATAGGTGTCGTCGGAAATGATATCGGGGAAGTCGCCCCACCGGGCGCGCCCCGTCGCGTTCACCGCGAAAAGCCCGCAACCCGGCACATCGCCGGTCATGAAGGGCACGGTCAGGTAAAAGGCGCGATAGGCGCGGCTGACCCAGCTTTCGGGGCGCGGAATATTGACCCGGCCACTGGCGTAACGCGGTACGTCGGTGTTCAGGGCGTCGGCCACCTGACCCATCAATTCCGGGCTGACGGTGACATCGGCATCGAGATAGGCGCGGAGATCACCCCGGGCGGCTGCGTCACCGGCATTGAGCGCCCCCAGCTTGCCGCCTTCGCTTCGTTCGATCACCTGCAGGGACCAGCCTCTTGAGGCCGCATTGTCTGAGAAACCGCGCGCCTGGTCCGCGGTATCGTCGGAACAGCCATTGGCGACGACGATGATTTCCATCGCGCCCGGGCCCATATCCGACGCGAGAAGCGCGGACAGGCAGGCCCCGATCAGTGCGCCTTCGTTATTGGCGGGAATGATCACGGAAATCATCAAGTTATCCGAACCGGTCTTTCCTTTGGGCCGCCGGGGAAAGGAAAAGCGGCGGGATTTGATTCAATATTGCAACAGCACCCTGCCGATTGCCAGCGAGGCCGATGTTCAGCAGCCCTTTGTGGTTTAACTTTGGCCTTGCCGAGGATTTGTTTGCACGAAAGCTGAGTTGCGCAAGTCTTTAATTCAGAAAGGGGCGCCCGTGCCGCAAATTTCCAAGCTTGGATATCTTGTGCCGCAATTCCCGGGGCAGACCCATATCTTTTTCTGGCGCGAGATCCTGAAGATCGAAGAGGCCGGGGTCGAAGCCTGCCTGTTTTCCACCCGGCCGCCACCGCCGGGGCTGATTTCCCACAAGTGGTCGCAGGCGGCGATGGAACGCACCGAATACCTGGCCAGCGCGTCGGTTCCGGCCCTGTTGGCCTGCCTGCCACGGCTGCCGCTGGTGGAATTGCTGCGCGAAGGGGCCGGGCGCGATTTCTGGCGCGATGTCCTGATTTCCCTGCCCGCGGCCCGCCGGTTGGCACGCCGTTGCCGGGACCGGGGGATCACCCATGTGCATGTGCATTCCTGCGGCCGCGCCGCCCTGATCGCG
The DNA here is from genome assembly GCA_033723255.1 of Thalassovita sp. Classification (GTDB taxonomy): domain Bacteria; phylum Pseudomonadota; class Alphaproteobacteria; order Rhodobacterales; family Rhodobacteraceae; genus Thalassobius. The sequence goes on along the minus strand of JAWVXM010000056.1, from coordinate 1,866 downwards.
GCGCTGGCGAACCGGCTTTACGGGCTTAGCTACTCCATCAGCCTGCATGGCCCGCTGGAAGATTACGGTCCGGGCCAGCGGTTCAAGTGGCGCGGGGCGCGCTTCGCCACCGTGATCACCGATGTGTTGTTGCAGGACATCAAGCCCAAGCTGGGCGATGCCCTGCCCGATCGGGTGGTGATTCAGCCGATGGGCGTCGATACCGACCGGTTGCGCCGCGATGCGCCCTACCAGCCACCGCAGCCGGGCGAACCGCTGCACCTGTTCACCTGTGCGCGGCTGCACCAGGTGAAAGGGCATCAGGACGTGCTGCAGGCGCTGCGGGTGCTGCTGGACAGGGGCGTTGACCTGCGGCTGGAAATTGCCGGGGAAGATGATGCCGGCGGCGGCGGTTTCCATACGGTTCTGGATGGTATGATCGCCGATTTCGGTCTGCAGGACCGCGTGACGCTGCTGGGGGCTGTGCCGGAAGAAACCGTGCGCGAAAAGCTGCTGCAGGCGCATGTCTTCGTGCTGGCCAGCTGGAGCGAACCTCTGGGCGTCGCCTATATGGAAGCGATGAGCTGCGAAGTGCCGGTGATCGGCACCGATGCGGGCGGGGTGCGCGAACTGATCACGGACGGGCAGGACGGCGTTCTGGTGCCGCCGAAATCGCCAAGGGTTCTGGCCGATGCGATCACCGCCCTAGCCGGTGATCCCGAAACCTGCCTGCGCCTGTCGAAGGCCGGGCGTCTGACCGTTGTAGACCGTTTTGGCGCGGGACGGGGGGCCGGAACGCTGATCCGCGAAGCAACGCGGGACTGACGGATCGGGTTCAGTCCCGGGGCGTGACCGCATAAAGCCGGCCCGGCGCGCCATCGAATTCGAGCCGCTCCACCGACAGCATCTTCACTTCGCCGCCGGGGCCGTCGGCCATCAGGAACGGGCCCAGCCAGCTGAACCGGTAATCGCCGGGTGTGCCGGGCAGGACCGTCGTATCGGTACCGTCGCCGCCATGCAGCGCGTCGGCTCCGCCCTTGCCGTCAAGCCAGTCGTCGCCATCCCGTCCGACCAGGGTGTCGCTCAGCCCCGTGCCCTGCAGCAGATCCGGACCGGCCCCGCCTCCAAGCGAAACACCATTGCCGAATGCTGCCGCCGGGCGGGTATCCCAATCAACCTGCCGTGTCGTGTTATAGCCCATCAGCCTGTCCCAGCGGGGATTGTCATCCTCAAGATACCGCTTTGCCCCCCAGCTGCCCCATTGCGAGGAATTCGCGACATCGACAAAGGCGTTGAACAGGGTGCCGCCCGCACGTGCCCAGGCGTCCAGCACATCCGCGTAGAGCGTGGCCATTTCCGGGCTGTAGTTGAAGCGCTGGAAAAACCCGCTTAGCTCTTCGTCACTGATCCATGCGCCGTGCCCCACCACATGGGTTCCGCCTTCATACATGACGAGGTCCATCCCATGCTGCCGCGCGACCCCGGCATGGTAGGGAAAAAGGTCTTCGGTCAGCTCCTTTACCGATCCGTCTTTCAGCGCGGCAAAGGTCCGTTTCACGGCATCGTCTTCGCCGGATTGCAGCCATTGCTTGATCCGCGGCGCAAAATCTTCATCGCCCAGTTCGAACCCGAAATAGCCGGTCACCGCATAGGCGTCGAAACTGGCGGCGGGGGGGCGGTTGCCCTTGTCCTCGTCAAGCCAGAGCGGCGCCCGCAGCAGGGCGTCTTCCAATCCGGGCCAGCCGGTATGGGTGGCGATCACGCGCACAAGCCTGTCATCGGCCTGCTTGCCGAAGACCGCGGTCCAGATATCGGCCACCTGCGCCGCGCGCATCCCGGCGAATTGCATCCACCCGTCATTCGCCCCGGAACCGGGCCAGCGTTTTG
>JAWVXM010000055.1:0-12923 GCA_033723255.1 Thalassovita sp. | reverse complement strand
TGCAATCGGGCGTGTCCTATATCGGCGGCTACCAGGGCGCGCCGGTGTCGCATCTTCTCGACGTGATGGTGCAGGCCGCACAGCAGATCGACGATCTGGGCGTTCATGTCGAATCCTGCACCAACGAAGCCTCGGCCGCCGCGATGCTTGGGGCCTCGATCATGTACCCGGTGCGCGGCGCGGTGACGTGGAAATCCATCGTCGGCACCAACGTGGCGGCGGATGCGCTTTCAAACCTCGCCTCGCCCGGTGTCATGGGCGGTGCGCTGATCGTGCTGGGCGAAGATTACGGCGAAGGCGCCTCGGTGATCCAGGAACGCAGCCACGCCTATGCGATGAAATCCACCATGTGGCTGATGGATCCGCGCCCGAACCTGCCCAGCATCGTCAATTGCGTCGAGAAGTCGTTCGAGCTGTCCGAGGCGTCGAACACCCCGGTGATGATGGAACTGCGCATCCGCGCCTGCCACGTGCAGGGCAGTTTTGAAGCCCGCGACAACGTCAAACCGGCCATTTCGATGAAGCAGCTGGCCGATCCGGCGCCGCATGAATACGAAAAACTGGCCCATCCGCCGGTGACCTTCGGGCACGAGCGGAAAAAGACCGGCGAACGCATGGCCGCCGCCCGCGCCTTCATCGCCGAACACGGGCTGAACGAGGTCTTCGACGGGTCGCAGGGCGATGTCGGGCTGATCGTGCAGGGTGGGCTCTACAACGCGCTGATCCGGGCGCTGACCGAACTTGGGCTCGCCGATGGCAGCGGTCAATGCGATCTGCCGATCATGGCGCTGAACGTGGTTTACCCGCTGGTGCCGGATGAAATCCTGTCCTTCGTCGAAGGCAAGAAGGCGGTGCTGGTGCTGGAAGAAGGCCAGCCCGAATATATCGAGAATGAAATCGGCACCATCCTGCGCCGCGCCGGGTCCACCGTGACGCTGGCGGGCAAGGATATCCTGCCGATGGCGGGGGAATATACGTCCGAGGTGATTGGAACCGGGGTGGGGACCTTCCTGCGCGAACACCTGCCCAAGATCGGCAACCGGCTGGGCGATATGAGCTATTCGCAGGAAATCGAGGCGCTGCGCGAAGACGCCAAGGCGCTGCTGGTCGACCCGGTGCCGCCGCGCCCGCCGGGGTTCTGCACCGGCTGCCCGGAACGGCCCTTCTTTTCCGCGCTGAAGCTGACCCAGCAGGAAATCGGCCCGGTGCATTATTCCGCCGATATCGGTTGTCATGCCTTCGCCACCTTCGCGCCGTTCAATTTCGGCAACTCGATCCTGGGCTACGGGATGAGCCTCGCCTCGAACGCCTCGGTCGCCAGTTTCCAGAAACAGCGACCCATCGCGGTGATGGGCGATGGCGGGTTCTGGCATAACGGGTTGCTGTCGGGGGTGACTTCGCGCTTGCTGAACGGCGGCGACGGCATCCTTGTCATCATGAAGAACGGTTATACCTCGGCCACCGGCACGCAGGAGGTGATATCTTCACCCGACAAGGCGCTGAAGCTGGAAGCGGCGGAACAAAGCGCCACCCATGGCGAAACCACGATCGAGGACGCGCTGAAAGGCGTTGGCGTGAAATGGCTGCGCACGGTGCATACCTACAAGGTGTCCGAAATGCGCGACACCCTGCGCGAAGCGTTCAAGACATCGTTCGAGGGGCTTAAGGTCATCGTGGCCGAGGGCGAATGCCAACTGGAACGCCAGCGCCGGATCAAACCCATTCGCGCCAGGGCGCTGAAAGCGGGCGAAAGGGTCCTGCGCACCCGCTTCGGGGTCGATGAAGATACCTGCACGGGTGATCATTCCTGCATCCGGCTGTCGGGCTGCCCGACGTTGACGATCAAGACCTCGACCGATCCCCTGAAGACCGATCCGGTGGCGCATGTGAACAACGGCTGCGTCGGGTGTGGTCTGTGTGGCGAGGTGGCCCATGCCGCCACGCTCTGCCCGTCGTTCTGGCGCGCCGAAATCGTGACCAACCCGGGATGGTGGGATCGCACCCGTGCCGCGCTGCGCCGGGTGCTGACAGGGGGCGCAGTGGCATGAGCGATAAGACTCCGTTCCGGTTGTTGCTGGCCGCCCTTGGCGGCGAAGGCGGCGGCGTGTTGATGAACTGGATCGTCGAGGCGGCGCGCGGTGCCGGCCACAAGGTGCAGGCGACCTCGGTCCCCGGGGTGGCGCAGCGGACCGGCTCGACCAGCTATTACATCGAAATCGCCCCCAAGGGCGCGGTGGATGCGGTTCTGAGCCTCGTGCCGATGCCTGGACGCGTCGATGCGGTGGTCTGTTCCGAACTGGTCGAAGCGGCGCGGGTGATGGCGGCGGGCTTCGTGTCGCCGAAGCTGACCACGCTGATATCCTCCACCGCGCGGTTCTATTCGACCGCCGAAAAGATCGCGATGGGCGATGGCCGCTACAGCGAAGAAAACGTGCGCAGGACGGCCGAAATGATGGCGCGCGACAGCTACCTTCTCGACCTCGGGGAATTGGCCACGAAAAACGGCACCTTCGTCAGCGCCACCATGTATGGCGCCTTGTGCGGCAGCGGTGTTCTGCCCTTCGATATTGCTCATGCGCGGTCTGTGCTGGGCGATGCACGGTCGCAAGCCGGGTTCGATGCGGCTGTTGCGGCGATCGAGGCGCTGAAGGCGGGGAAAACCACCGAAGACCCCGCGGCGGCAGAGCCCGCCCCGGCACCGCAACCCAGCCTGGCGGAGCTGCCCGAAGGGCTTCGCACGGTGATCGGGCATGGGATCGACCGGCTGCGCGATTATCAGGATGCCGCTTATGCGGATACGTTCCTTGAGCGCGCGCAATCGCTGATCGCGGCGGCGGACCTGACCGATCATCGCGCGCTGCATGCGCTGACTGAAGCCTGCCGCAGGCTGGCGCTTTGGATGGCCTATGAAGACGTGGCCCGGGTAGCTTATCTGAAAACCCGCCCCGAACGGTTCGACCGTATCCGGCAGGAAGTGCAGCTGCAGCCGGGGCAGGTGCTGACCGTGACGGAATACATGAAACCCCGTGCCGAGGAGATCGCCGATATCCTGCCCGCGCCGGTCGGGCGCCGGATCATGGCCCGTGTCGCGCGCGGCAAGGGCCTGCCGTTCATGGGGCGCGGCATTCATGTGCGTTCCAACGGCGTGTTCGGCTACTGGATGCTGCGGACCGTGGCGGCGCTGAAACATATCCGTCGCCGCTCCTATCGCTTTGCCGAAGAACAGGCGGCGATCGAAAACTGGTTGCAAGCGATGCGATCCGCGCTGGCGCGATCCCCTGATTTCGCCATGGCCCTTGCCGAGCTGCCGCGGGTGCTGAAGGGTTATTCCGATACCCTGCAGCGGGGCAAGGTGGCCTATGTGCGGATCATGGAGGCCGTCGTCACCCCGGCGATCACGGCGGGGGATGAGGCCGGTCAGGCCCGCCGTTTGCGCGATGCGGTCGGGGCGGCGCTTGCCGATGAAAGCCATGCGAAACTGGATGCGGTTCTGGCGGGCGAAGCCCCCGTCGCCGTGATCCCCGATCTGAAACGGGCCGCAAATGTCTGAGATGTTCACCAGCCAGAGAACCGTCACGATCGAATGGGGCGACTGCGATCCCGCCGACATCGTGTTCTATCCGAACTATTTCCGCTGGTTCGACGCCTCCACTGCGCATCATTTCAAGGCGGCGGGCCTGTCCAAGCCAGAGCTGATCCGCCGCTATGGCGTGGTCGGCTTCCCGATGGTGGACACGCGGGCAAAGTTCCACATCCCGTCGCGCCACGGCGACGAGGTGGTGATCGAAACCACGATCACCCGCTTCGGGTCTTCCAGCTTCGACGTCGAACATCGCCTGATCCGCGATGGCAAGCTCTGCGTGGAAGGATTCGAAAAGCGGGTTCTGGTAAAGAAGAAACAAGACGGCACGGGCATCACATCCTGCCCCGTGCCGGATGAGGTGAAAGAGCGGTTTTTCAGGTCCGGTATGAGTGACGGATGAAAAGGTGACAGTCGCACCATGTCCAAATTAGAAAAACAAAGAGAGTCAAACGGGAGGAAACCAATGACATTCGCACGTAAGACCAAGGCCTTCGCCTTGGGTATCGCACTGGCAGCGACGAGTGCCGCCGGCGCATTCGCAGAAGAATTTGAACTGAAGCTGCACCACTTCCTGAGCCCGAAGGCTCCGGCGCATACCCAGATGCTGGTGCCCTGGGCGCAGCGGATCATGGACGCATCCAACGGTCGCGTGAAGATCGAGATCTTCCCGGCGATGACCCTGGGTGGCAAGCCGCCGCAGCTGCCGCGCCAGGTGCGCGACGGTGTGGTCGACATGGCCTGGATCGTGAACGCCTATGCCGCCGGCGCCTTCCCGCGCACCGAGGTGTTCGAGCTTCCCGGCGTTTACCAGGGCGATATCGGCGCCGTGAACAAGGCGATGCTGCAGATGTACGATTCCGAGATCAGCAAGGATTTCAAGGGCCTCGTCGCGCTGTTCCAGCATGTGCACGGCGGTCAGGCGATGCATATGGCCACCGACGAAGTACGCTCGCCCGCCGATCTGGCCGGCAAGAAGATGCGCATCCCGTCGCGCACCGGCGCATGGGTGATCGAAGCCCTGGGCGCAAGCCCGGTTCAGACCGCTGTCGGTGAAATCCCGGTCGCCCTGTCGAAGAAGGTGATCGATGGCGCACTGATCCCGTGGGAAATCATCCCACCGCTGAAGATCCATGAACAGACCGAGTACCAGATCGAAGGCCCCGGCGGCAAACGGCTGGGCACCACCTCGTTCTCGGTGATCATCAACGAAGACCGCTGGAACAGCCTGCCGGCGGATATCCAGCAGATCTTCATCGATAATTCCGGTCCCGAGTGGCACGAGGAAGTGGGCAAGGTCTGGGCCGGCGCTGATGAATTCGGCATCGGTCTTGCCGTCAAGTCGGGCAACAAGCACATCCAGCTGTCCGAAGAAGAATGGGCCAAGTTCGAAGAAGCCGTGGCCCCGGTCGTCGGTCGCTGGATCGCCGAGATGGACGAAAAGGGCATCGACGGCCAGGCGCTCTATGGCCAGGCTGTGAAGCTGGTTAATGAAAACATGGCAGCCAACTGATCCATGTCGGCTGACACGAAAACAGGGGCGGGGCCGCAAGGCCTCGCCACACGCGTGATCACCGGCTGGGCGCTGGTGGGAGGGGCGGTATTGGTCGCTGTCGTGCTGGTCAATGCATGGTCGATCCTTGCCGGGGCACTGTTCAACAAACCCTTTCCCGGCGACTTCGAACTGACGGAAATGGGCGCGGGCATCGCCGTCTTCTGCTTTCTGCCCTACTGCCAGCTGACAGGTTCGAACGTTTCCGCGGACATCTTCACCATGCGCTCGGGGCCGCGCGCGGTGGCGATGATGTCTCTTTTTGCCGCGTTGATCGCGGTGCTTTTTGCCGCGCTGTTGCTGTGGCGGATGAGCGCGGGATTGATGGATTACCGGGAATACGAGGAATTCACCGGCATCCTGCAGATCCCGATCTGGTGGGCCTTCCCGCCGATCCTGGTGTCGTTGGCGCTGCTACTCTGGGCGTCGACAATCAGCTTTCTGCAAGCGCTGAAAAAAGCCGCGCGGTGATGGGGGAATATTCATGGACAGCTTGACTACCGGGTTTGCCGGGCTTGGCGTTCTGGTCTTCCTGATCGCCATACGGGTGCCGATTGCCTATTCGATGATCATGGTGGGCGGCATCGGCATCACGCTGCTGAACGGTCCCGCGATCATGCTGTCGCAGCTCAAGGACCTCGCCTATGCGCAGTTTTCCATCTACGACCTGTCGGTGGTGCCGCTTTTCGTGCTGATGGGGGCGATCGCGTCGCGCACGGGGCTCAGCGCCGATCTGTTCCGCGCCGCCAATGCCTGGCTCGGCTGGATGCGCGGCGGTGTTGCGATGTCGGCCATCGCCGCCTGCGCCGGCTTCGGCGCGGTCTGCGGATCGTCGCTCGCCACCGCCTCGACCATGGGGCGCGTCGCCCTGCCGGAACTGAAACGCTACAACTATTCCAACCGGCTGGGCACCGGGACCATCGCGGCGGGCGGCGTTCTGGGCATCCTGATCCCGCCCTCGGTGGTGCTGATCATCTATTCGATCATCGTCGAGGCGAACGTGGTCACCATGTTCATGGCCGCGCTGATCCCGGGGCTGATCGCGGTGCTGTTCTTCATCCTGATCATCTTCGTGTATGTCTTGATCGCGCCCGGGGCGGGACCCAAGGGGCAGGCCGCCACGCGCGAGGAATTCATCGCTTCGTCGCTGAACATCCTGCCGGTCGGCGTGGTCTTCGCGGTGGTGATCGGCGGGCTTTACTTCGGCTTCTTCAATCCGACCCCGGCGGCGGCGGTCGGGGTTGTCATGGTGACGCTGATCGGGCTGCTGCGCGGCAAGCTGAGCTGGACCGACGGGCGCGAGGCGTTGCTGGAAACCGCGCGGACCGCCGGGATGATCTATCTGATCCTGCTTGGTGCGGAGATGCTGAAAATCTTCATGGCCCGGGGTGGGGTGCCGCAGGCGATGGCGGAATGGATGGCCAATTCCGGCCTGCCGCCGATGCTGACGCTGCTGATCCTTCTCGGCGCGCTGATCCTGCTGGGCTGCCTGATGGACAGCCTGTCGATGATCCTGCTGGCGCTTCCTTTCTTCTGGCCGGTGCTGGTGGAACTCAACGGCGGCGACTGGGCTGGCGCCGACACCTCGCCTTTTGGCATGGACACCGAGGACCTGAAGATCTGGTTCGGGATATTGGCCCTGATCGTGGTCGAACTGGGGCTGATCACGCCGCCGGTGGGGATGAATGTCTTCATCATCTCGGCGCAGGCCAAGGATGTGCCCATGAGCGACACCTTCCTTGGTGTGATGCCGTTTTTCCTGGCCGAACTGTTGCGGGTTGCGGTGCTGATCGCCTTCCCCGTGCTGACGCTGTGGCTGCCCTCGGTATTGTCGGGATGACCGGTCGGGACATAACGGAATGACAAGCGCGGGCGTCGGGGCCATCTCGGCGCCCGTTGCGTTGCGGGGATGGGAAAAGGTCAGGCCGACAGAACGGGTAGCTGAATGGTGAAGGTAGCGCCTTCGCCGGGCCGGCTGTCCACCGTGATTTCGCCGCCGGCGCGGTGGACCAGATCGCGGGTGATCGACAGGCCCAGCCCGGTGCCTTCGCTGCGCTTGGTGGTGTAGAACGGATCGAAGATCCGGTCGCGCACCTCGGCGCTCATGCCCTGGCCGGTATCGGCAACCACCAGGCGCAGCATGTCACGACCCTCTCGCGAAACCTGCGCCGTGCGGATCGTCAGCGTGCCGCCCTCGGGCATCGCCTGGATCGCGTTGACGATCAGGTTGACCAATACCTGCTGCAGTTCGGTTTCATTCATCTGGACGGCGCAATGGGCATTCAGGTCGAGCTCGATCTCGATCTGCGAACTGGTCAGGATGTGCTGCACGAGCGGCAGGGTGGCGCGCACCGCCACATCCGGGTCAAGGCCTCCGTCGCTTTGTTCGAATTCCTCGGGTCGGGTGAAGCGCAGAACCTTGGTCACCAGAACGCTGATCTTGTGGATCTGTTCCTGGATCAGCGACAGTTCGGTCTGTAGCGGCGCGGCGTTGGAGCCCAGGTCCTGAACCACGATATCCAGGTTGCCCTGTATCACGGCCAGCGGATTGTTGATTTCATGCGCCACCCCGGCGGTGATTTCACCCACCGCGGCCAGCTTTTCCGACAGGATCAGCTGTTTTGACGTCACTTCCAACTGCTTGTTGGCCTCCTGCAGGTCGCGGGTTCGTTCCTCGACCCGGCTTTCCAGTTCCTCGGCCCAGTCACGCAGCCGCTGGTCGCGTTCCTGCACTTGGTCCAGCAGGTCGTCCAGATGCGCCGCGAGACGCGCGATTTCGTCGCTCTGTCCGGCAATCCCTGTGCGCGCGGTCAGGTCGCCGCGTTCGACCTTGCTGATGACCCTGTTCATGTTTTCAAGCGGGCGGAAGATGCCGTGGGCAAAGCGTAGCAGGACAGGCACGCTCAACCCCATGATGATGAAGAAACCGCCCCAGATCCACATCAGCGTGCGGTGCTCTGCGCGCCGGAAGGGTTGTTCAAGGAAGCCGACGTAAAGCATGCCGATCCGTTTGCCGAAACTGTCCAGCACCGGTTCATAGGCCGAGATATACCAGTCGTTCACCACGAAGGCGCGGGCGGTCCAGTTCAGCCCTTCGCCCAGGACCTTGTCGCGCACCTCCTGCGACACGCGGGTGCCAAGGGCGCGGGTGTCTTCGAACAGGCGGACATTGGTGCTGACGCGGACATCGTCGAGAAACAGCGTCGCGGTGCCCAGGTTGCCGCCGGTCAGGCTGCCTTCGGGATAGACCAGCGCGTTGATTTCGTCGATGAAGCCAAGGTTGCGGTTCAACAGCAACCCGCCGACGATCGCGCCACCCGGAACCGGCGCGGCGGTATGTACCATCATGCCGCGCGGTTCCTCGGCCCGGTTGGTCGGCGCGGCGGCCTTGGTCGGAACCAGGTTCAAACGCGCGGCGCGGGCCAATATGGGCGAAATCGCCTGCAGCTGCGTTGCGCTGAACACGTCGATTTCGGTGCGGGGCCGCCCCGCCAGCGCCGATTGCACCACCGGCCATGCCCGCTGATCGGGCAGGGTGCGGTCCTCATTGGCAAAGACGATCGCGCCCTTGCTGTCGATCGCGTAAAGGAAATCCAGCCCCATGCGGACACGCTGCTGTTCCAGGAAGGCGCGCAGCCGGGCCTTGTCATCCTGGATGTCACGGAAGGCGGCCGATTGCGCCAGCGCCGAAATCGCCGTGCCGCGCCGTTCCATCAGCCCGGCCAGGTGTTGATGCGCCACGGTCAGTTCGCCGGTCACTTTGGCGATCAGAACCTCGTCGAAACGGTGGGTCCAGTTGCGTACCGTGGTCAGCAGGAACAATGGCAGCAGGATCAGGATCGGCAGCAGCGCGATCAGCAGCAGCCGCACCCGCACCGTGTTGCGGCGTGCGATCTGCCGGCGTGGTGTCTCAGACATTCCACATCGCGCATTTGCGGTCGATGGTCTTGCGCGATACCCCCAGGCGCCGCGCCGCCTCGGCCCGGTTGCCGCCGCAGGCTTCCAGCACCGACAGGATGTGGCGGCGTTCCATCGCGTGCAGCGATTCAACCGCTTCGACCTCGTCATCATCGGGAAGTCCCGCGAATTCGCTTGGGAATTCGCCCAGGATCAGCGACCGTTCGATCAGGTTGCGCAATTCGCGCACATTGCCCTGCCAGTCATAGCGGGCCATGTTGTACAGCACCTGTTCGGTCAGCGGCAGAGGTTCGACGCCAAGCTGGCGCGAGAACTTGCCCATGAACAGTTCGGCCAGTTCTTTGATGTCGCCCACCCGGTCGCGCAGCGGCGGCATCTTCACGGTGATCACGTTGATCCGGTGGAACAGGTCCTTGCGGAACCGGCCCGCTTCCATCACGGCTTGCAGATCGGCATTGGTGGCGAAGACGAAGCGCAGGTTCAAAGGCACTTCGCGTTCCGCGCCGCCGGGCCGGATGCGGCCATCCTCGATCACCCGCAACAGGGCGGCCTGAACGGGCAGGGGAAGTTCGGCCACCTCGTCAAGGAACAGGGTTCCGCCCGAGGCATGGACCAGCAAACCGTCGCCGCCCGGAATACCGGGTTCGCCGAACAGATCCGCCGACAGCTGTTCCGGCGAAATCGAGGCGCAGTTGATCGGCACGAAGGGTTTGTCGGCGCGTTCCGACAGCGCGTGCAGCGTACGTGCGGCGATTTCCTTGCCGGTGCCGCTTTCGCCGGTGAACAGGACCGGGGTGGGCATCGGGGCGGCACGTTCCAGCGTCTTGCGCACGGTCTCGATGCCCGGCGAGTTGCCGATCAGGCGCCCGCGCGCGGCGAGGTTGTCGGCCATCAATTCGTATTTAAGCAGGAAATTTTCCCGCCGAAGGTAGCGTTCGACCATGCAGCGGTTGATCGCGTTCAGGATCTGGTTCGACCGGAACGGTTTCAACACGAAATCCGAAGCGCCCACCCGCATCGCCTGGATCGCGGTTTCCAGATCCGCATAGGCGGTCATCAGAATCACCTCGGCGAAGAAGCCGACGCGGCGCTGTTCCTCAAGCCAGTCGAGCCCGGACTGCCCGGGCATGACGTTGTCCAGCAGAACAAGGTCGAAATGCTGCGCATCGAGCTTTTCCGACGCTTCCGCGGCGCTGGCCGCGGTTTCGACCCGCTTGCAACGGGGATCAAGCAACCGCACCAGGTAATTACGCATTCCCGGTTCGTCGTCGATCACCAGGATCGAGACATGCCGAATGGCGCGGTCAATCTGCGACTGTTCCGCGGGGTCAGGCTTAGCGGTTGGTGTCTGGGCACCAATATTCATATTTCTATTGTGATCCCTTTTGCCGGTTCAGGTCAATCCAGTCGGACCGCGGGCCCCGATGTCACGTCCTGGATGGAAAACCCTGCTTGGCCGAGGGAATAATCCGCTGCAACGGCAATTACGATGATTGCCAGAAAAGCCAGATACATGCTTTTCATTTCTCTTCCCCAAATTCGTGGGGGACAGCGGGCGTGCCGTCCCCCGTCAGGTTACTCTGCCGGGTGTTGTTCCGATGCGTGCGCCGGTTTCCCGGTCACTTCCTCGTACCACAACCCGTGATGTTCCTTTGCCCACTGTTCGTCGACCTCGCCGCTTCCCATCGCGTCGAAGGCGCCTTCCATTCCAAGCGAGCCGATATAGATGTGGCCCAGGATGATGGCAATGAACAGGAAGGCGACGATCGCGTGCCATACCTGTGCCAGCTGCATTTCCTGGTGCGGCATCAGTTCGGTCGGCAGCGGCGCCATGCCCAACAGGCCGGGCAGGCCGAGCGCGTTGACCTTGGCGAAGGTCGGCGCGAACATCGGCAATTCGAACGGGAACAGCAGCGACAGGCCGGAGGCCGAGATCGACAGCCCCAGCACCACGACCGACCAGAAGATCAGCTTCTGGCCCGCATTGAACTTGCGCGCGGGCGGGTGGACCCCCTTGCTGAACAGCCCGCCGGCCACGGCGATCCATTTCAGGTCGTGCCGGTTGGGGATGTTATGGGCGATCCAGAAAACGGTCACCATCACAAGTGCCGCCATGAAGGCCCAGGACACGTTGTTATGCACCCATTTGCCGGCGATGGCGAAGGGGGAATAGATCTCATGCCCGAACAGCGGGATCAGCGCGACGCGCCCGAACAGCAGCGTCAGCCCGGTGATGGCGAGCAGGATGAAGGACCCGGCCAGAAGCCAGTGGGCGAAGCGTTCGATGGTCGAAAAGCGCAGGATGGTGGTGCCTGCGTGTTCCCCGTCGATGCGGATCCGTCCCCGGACCAGGTAGAACAGGGCGAGGATCCCGATCATCGCGACCAGAAGGTATCCGCCATAGGTCCGCAGCGGACCGGCGCGGAATTTCAGCCAGGTCATGCCGCTGTCCTGGATCACGATATCCGCGGCAGGGGCACGTGACGAGGAAATGATGTCGGCCGACCCATAGCGGTAGCTGCGCCAGAACTCGGCGTCAGACACGCCGCCAAGCGTGCCGAGCTGTCCAGTCATGGGGGCGGCGCGCGACGGGTCTCCGACGGCTCCGCTGCGGAAGCTGTCATCGATGTGAAGCCCCTGCTGCCGTGCTAGGATATCCTGCAAGGTCTGAGCGCCGCCGGTGGCCGCGCGCGGATCGGTTGCGGTGTCGGCAAAGGCCGCTGTGATGGTTCCGATTGCAAGGATCAGGACCCCTGCAAGCGCGAGAATTTTTTGTATGTAATGTGTCATGACCGGCCGATCCCGTGGTGACAGATGGATGGCCCGCGGGGTGAACCTCCGCGGGCCTATTTTATCGATGGGCGCGGCAGCGGTTTCCGTCGCCGCGCCCGAGGTCTAAGCGGCGTTACTCGCCCTTTTGCTCGTAGGCCGTGCCCCAGCCCCAGGCACCCGACCCGAAGCCGCGGGACACCACGCGTTCGCGGTAGATCGCCGAGACCACATCGCCGTCACCGGCCAGCAGCGCCTTGGTTGCGCACATCTCGGCGCAGATCGGCAGCTTGCCTTCGGCCAGGCGGTTGCGGCCATATTTGGCGAATTCCGCGGTCGAGTTGTCCTCTTCCGGGCCGCCGGCGCAGAAGGTGCACTTGTCCATCTTGCCGCGGGATCCGAAATTGCCGGCCTGCGGGTACTGCGGTGCCCCGAAGGGGCAGGCGTAGAAGCAGTAACCGCAACCGATGCACAGGTCCTTGGAATGCAGCACCACACCGTCTTCGGTCTGGTAGAAGCAGTCGGTCGGACAGACGGCCATGCAGGGCGCGTCGGAACAGTGCATGCAGGCGACCGAGATCGACCGTTCGCCGGGCTTGCCATCGTTGATGGTGACCACCCGACGGCGGTTGATGCCCCAGGGCACCTCGTGCTCGTTCTTACAGGCGGTGACGCAGGCATTGCATTCGATGCAGCGCTCGGCGTCGCAGAGAAATTTAGCTCGTGCCATGTCCTTGTCTCCTTAGGCTGCGCTGATCTTGCAAAGGGTTGCTTTGGTTTCCTGCATCTGGGTCACCGAGTCATACCCGTAGGTCTGTGCGGTGTTGGAAGATTCACCCAGAACATAGGGATCGGCCCCTTCGGGATACTTGTCCCTCAGGTCCTGCCCCTGGAAGTGACCGCCGAAGTGGAACGGCATGAAGGCAACCCCCGCGCCGACCCGTTCGGTGACCAGGGCCATGACCTTGACCTTGCCGCCTTCCGGACCTTCGACCCAGACCTGAGCCCCGTCACGAACGCCCAGGTTGTTGGCGTCACGCGGGTTGATCTCGACGAACATGTCCTGCTGCAGTTCGGCCAGCCACGGGTTGGACCGGGTTTCAT
>JAWVXM010000054.1:0-12941 GCA_033723255.1 Thalassovita sp. | reverse complement strand
GGTCGGCCGACAAGGTGGTCTTGCCCGTGCCCGACAGGCCGAAAAAGATCGCGGTGTCGACCGGGTTGCCGATGGCGTGGTTGGCCGAGCAGTGCATCGGCATGATGCCTTTTTCCGGAAGCAGGTAGTTCAGCAGGGTGAACACCGATTTCTTGTTCTCGCCGGCATATTCGGTGTTACCGATCAGGATCAGCTTCTTGTCGAAGTTCATCGCGATCACGGTGTCCGAACGGCAGTCGTGGCGTTCCGGATCAGCCTTGAAACTGGGGCAGTTGATGACGGTGAAGTCGGCGATGAAACTGTCCAGCGCTGCGCGTTCGGGGCGGCGCAGCATGTGGCGGATGAACAGCCCGTGCCAGGCCAGTTCCGTCACCATGCGGACGTTGATCGCATGTTCCGGGTCGGCACCGCCGATCAGGTCTTCGACGTAGTAGTCGCGGCCCTTCATATGCTCGAGCATGTCGGCATAGAGATTGTCGAAGCCTTCGGGCGACATGGCCTTGTTGTTTTCCCACCAGATCTTGTCTGCGACGCTGTCGGTTTTGACCACGTGCTTGTCCTTGGGGGACCGGCCGGTGAACTTGCCGGTGGTAACCAGGAAGGCGCCCCCGTTGCCCAGCGTGCCTTCGCCGTTTTTGAGCGCGGCTTCGATCAGCGCAGGCTCCATAAGATTGTAAAAGACATTGCCCAGCCCTTCGATCCCTTGATCTTCCAGCCGGAATTGCGGGTTTACCCGTCCAAATGCCATATTGCCAAGCTCCTGTAGCCGCACCTGTCGCGGCGATTTTCGCTGCGGGCCCGGAACTCCTTTCCCGTTCCCGATCGGATGAGCCATCCGATAAGCGGCCTCTTAACATGACGTTTCCATGAAGGAACAGGTCGGTTTGGCGCAGTTAGCGCAACCAATCGGAAGTTAGCGCAATCACGGTGAAAATCTCCGGTTGGCCGGTGCGGCGCGGCACGAAAAGTGATGCCAGTTATCCTTTGGTTGAGGAATTTGCCGTGAAATCTGCACGGGGACAGGGCTGATTCGCAGTTTCCGATTGATTGCGAAGGCAGAATTTGGGCATAATGAAGAAAAAAACAGGCAATACGAGCAGTAAAAGGAATTCTCCTATGTCGAAGATCGCCCTGGTGGACGATGACAGGAATATCCTGACGTCGGTCGCAATGACCCTTGAGGCCGAAGGATTCGAGGTCGAAACCTACAACGATGGCCAGTCGGCCCTCGATGCATTTAACCGCAACCTGCCGGACATGGCCGTTCTGGATATCAAGATGCCGCGGATGGACGGCATGGACCTGTTGCAGCGGCTGCGCCAGAAAACAACGATGCCGGTCATCTTCCTGACCTCGAAGGATGACGAGATCGACGAGGTTCTCGGCCTTCGGATGGGCGCGGACGATTACGTCAAGAAGCCGTTTTCGCAGCGCCTTCTGGTCGAACGGATCCGCGCGCTGCTGCGCCGCCAGGATGCGGTGGCGGGAAATGTGGTTGCCGAGACCGAAGAAACCAAGGTGATTGAACGCGGCGAGTTGCGGATGGATCCGCTGCGTCACGCGGTGACCTGGAAGGGCACGGACGTGTCGCTGACGGTGACCGAATTCCTGCTTCTTCAGGCGCTTGCGCAGCGCCCCGGCTTTGTGAAGTCGCGCGATCAGCTGATGGACGTGGCCTATGACGATCAGGTCTATGTCGATGACCGCACGATTGACAGCCACATCAAGCGGCTGCGCAAGAAGATGCGCAGCGCCGATCCGGAATTTGCCGCGATCGAAACGCTTTACGGCATCGGCTACCGGTATAACGAAGACTGAGCATGGCGCTGGCTGAGGGAATGAATTTGCGGGAACGGTCATCGCGAAAGGGCGGTGATCTTGTGCTGGGTGACGATTTCGTCGCCCCAGACAGCACCGTTGCAAAGGAAATGCGCGCGCGGCGGCAGCGGCGCGGTTTTCTGTCGCTGAACAAATCACCGCTGACCCGCAAGATCATCATCTTCAACCTGATCGCGCTGAACATCCTGGTGGCCGGCGTTTTGATGCTGAATTCATCGCGCGATTCCTTCGCGGTGGAACGGGCCAATTCGCTGGTGTCGCAGGCGGAACTGATCGCCGACGTGATCGAGGCGCAGATTCCCAAGGGCGCTGCCGCGTCCCTGTCGGCGGACGGCACTGTCGACGTGGCCGAGACGCTGGAAGGGCTCGATCTGCGCAGAGGGATCGAGGCGTTTGTTTTCAGCCCCGACGCCGCCTTGATTTCCAGCATCAAGGGGCGCGGTGGCGCCCCCACAGCGGGCATGCCCGAACCGGGGCCGACCGTGATCATCGACAGCCTGTCCTGGCTGTGGGAACGGGTTTCGGGCGCGTTTTCGCCCAAGACGGCGGCGCGGCGCGTGCCGAGCGTGGAAGAACAGGCGCGGCAACTTGCGGCCGAGGTGTTGCGCGGCGACACCCAGATCGACATGGGGCCGGCGACAGTGGGCGGCGTTATCGTCACCGTGGCGACAGCGGTCGAACAGAATGGAGAGGTTGCCGGGGTCGTGGCGCTGTCCAGCACCGCGGGCGACGTCGAATACCTGGTGCGGGCGCAGCGCGAACGCATCTTGCAGATGTTCCTGATCGCGATCCTGGTCTCGGTGGGGCTGAGCCTTGTCCTGGCTTCGACCATCGCCAACCCGCTGTCGGACCTGGCGACCGCCGCCGAACTGGGCGGTGCGCGCGACAAGCGGCAGAAAGCGGGGGGGCGGATCCGCATTCCCGACCTGACCGCGCGGCCGGATGAAATCGGTCGGCTTTCGGGAGCGCTGCGCGGCATGGTGTCGGCGCTTTACGACCGGATCGACAGCAACGAACAATTCGCCGCCGACGTGGCGCATGAAATCAAGAATCCGCTGGCAAGCCTGCGGTCTGCCGTGGGGACGCTGCGGGTCGCCAAGCGCGATGATCAGCGCGAAAAGCTTCTCGACGTGATCGATCACGACGTGCGCCGGCTAGACCGGCTGGTCAGCGATATTTCCAACGCATCAAGGCTCGACAGCGAGCTGGTGAAGGAAGAACAGCAGCCGTTCGACCTGTTGCAGATGCTGCGCAACCTGAGCGAATACCTGGGCCAACAGGCCGGCGAAAAGGGGGTCGATTTCATCACCGATCTGCCTGATCAGCCGATCGAAATCATGGGGCTGGAGGCGCGGCTGGCGCAGGTTTTCGTCAACCTGATCACCAACGCGACCAGCTTCTGCGAACAGGGCGACGCGATCCGCGTCTGGGCCCGGCAGCGTGAAAATCGTGTGCTGGTGGTGGTCGAGGATACCGGTCCCGGCATCCCCGAACAGGCGCTGTCGAAAGTATTCAAGCGGTTCTATTCGGAACGGCCAGAAAACGATTTTGGCAACAATTCCGGCCTGGGCCTGGCGATTTCCAAGCAGATCGTCGAGGCGCATGGCGGCGTGATCTGGGCCGAGAATATCCGCCCCACCGATGCCGATCCGACCTCCGAACCGCTGGGCGCGCGCTTTGTCGTGGGCCTGCCGGTGTGACGTGGCGCGCCCGGCCGACAGGGATTGCCTGATCTTGCATGCCAGCACCGTCGCGGTCGACGGGCAGGCGGTTGTCATCACCGGCCGTGCCGGGGCGGGGAAATCCGCGCTGGCGCTGCAGCTGATGGCGCTTGGTGCGCGGCTGGTCGCCGATGACCGGACCTGCCTTTGGCGCGAAGGCGAACTGATCTGGGCCGATGCGCCGGAAACGATCCGGAACCGGATCGAGGCGCGGTTCGTCGGCATCCTTAGCGCGGAAGCCTGCGGCCCGGCCGAGGCGCGTCTGTGGGTCGATTTGGACCGCGACGAGGCCGAGCGCCTGCCGCAGAAAAAATCCACGACTGTTCTGGGCCTTTCGCGCCCGTTGCTGCACAATGCGCGGGCGCAGCATTTCCCCGCTGCGATTCTGCACTATCTGAAGGCGGGCAGGCGGGACTGAGCCATGAGCGAAGCCGATACAAATTCCCTTGCGCAGCGGCGCATCGTGCTGGTGACCGGGCCCTCGGGCGCGGGGCGCACGACCGCGATCCGGACGATGGAGGATCTGGGGTTTGAGGCGATCGACAACCTGCCGCTTGGCCTGTTGCCGCGTTTGCTGGAAGATCCGCCGCTGGGCCGCGACCTGGTCTTGGGGCTGGACGTGCGCAACCGCGATTTTTCCGTCAACGCGCTGATCGAAACGTTGGACAGCCTGCAGGACGCGCCCGGGGTGGAAACCGAACTTCTGTATCTCGATTGCCGGTCCGAGGTGTTGCTGCGGCGGTTTTCCGAAACCCGGCGGCGGCATCCGCTGGCGCCGGCGGAAGGTCCGCAACAGGGGGTCAGTCGGGAACTCGACTTGCTGGCGCCGATCCGCGGCCGCGCCGATATCCTGATCGACAGCTCGGATTTGACGCCGCATGAACTGCGCGCGGATATCGAGCGGCTGATCGTTCCCGAAGCCGGGGCGCGGCTGGCCGTATCGGTGAATTCCTTTTCCTACAAGCGCGGGTTGCCGCATGGGCTGGACATGGTTCTGGATTGCCGGTTCCTGCGAAACCCGTATTGGGAACCCGTCCTGCGCGGGCTGAACGGGTGCAGTGCGGAAATCGCCGACTATGTCGCGCGGGATCCACGCTTCGCGGCATTTTTCGACAAGGCCATGGAACTGCTGAGGCTGCTGCTGCCGGCCTATCTGGACGAGGGCAAGGCGCATTTCGCGATCGGATTCGGCTGTACCGGCGGTCAGCACCGGTCGGTTGCCATCGCAGAAAAGATCGCGCAGGCCCTTGCGGAGGAGGGCTGGCAGGTGTCAACTAGGCATCGCGAACTCGAACGTGGGCAGGAACGTGCCGGCCAGCGAGTTTCGGACATGACAGTGAACGGCAGCAAGGGAAGGCAAGCGTGATCGGTATCGTCATCGTCGCGCATGGGGGGTTGGCGCAGGAATACCTGGCCGCGATAGAACACGTGGTCGGACCGCAATCCGGAATCCGGGCCATTTCAATCGCCGCCGATCACGACCGGATCCAGAAACAACGCGAAATCTGCGAAGCGGCGGACGAGGTGGACCAGGGCCACGGGGTCGTGGTGGTGACCGATATGTTCGGGGGGTCTCCGTCGAACCTGTCGCTGATGGCCTGCCAGCCGGAAAACCGCAGGATTCTCTATGGGGCCAACCTGCCGATGTTGATCAAGCTGGCCAAATCCCGCCATCTTGGTGTTGCGGATGCCGTGCGCGCGGCCATGGAGGCCGGGCGGAAGTACATTGACAGTCAGATCGTAAGCAAAGTTCAGTAAAGCATGCCAGAAACGACATTGCGCCAACTCAAGATCATCAACGAAAAGGGCCTGCACGCCCGCGCTTCCGCCAAGCTGGTGGAAGTGGTGGAAGGCTTTGACGCCTCGGCCGAGGTGTCGCGTGACGGCATGTCGGCTTCGGGTGACAGCATCATGGGCCTTTTGATGTTGGCAGCCTCAAAGGGAACCACTATTGAGGTCCAGACCTCCGGGCCGGACGCGGATGCGCTTGCCGATGCGATCGAAGCGCTGGTGGCGGACCGGTTCGGCGAAGGCATGTAAGCGCGGAGGCGCGCGGGATGGACGGTACGGGGCGCGTGGTGGACAGTGCACATAAAGACCAGGCGGATCAGGGGATCAATTTCACGACCTATGACCGGCGCAGCCTGACCTACGCCAGTACCTTCGACAACAATGCCACGGCGCTGACGATCAAGGCGATCGAATGGATGACCGGCAAGATCAGCATCCTGCGCATGATCCGCGAATTCGAACGCCGGGGCGCGCCCGAGGGGCAGGCGTTCTGGGGCGCCTGCCTTGACGTGATGGGGATCGACCTGCAGACGCCGCGCGAACAGATCGAACGCATTCCCGCCGAGGGACCGGTGGTCGTGGTCGCCAACCATCCGCATGGTCTGGTCGACGGGATGATCCTGGCCGAACTGATCGGCCGGCGCCGCGAAGATTACCGCATCCTGACCCGTGAATTGCTGACCGGCCTGGATGAGTCGGCTTCGTCCTACCTGATCCCGGTGCCCTTCCCGCACGAGGAGGACGCACAGCGC
This sequence comes from Thalassovita sp., assembly GCA_033723255.1. GTDB lineage: Bacteria > Pseudomonadota > Alphaproteobacteria > Rhodobacterales > Rhodobacteraceae > Thalassobius. The sequence continues at coordinate 6,838 of JAWVXM010000054.1, read as the reverse complement.
AAGAGCGTTGCGATGCGCGCGGCCGCGATGGCGCATCTGAAAGAGGGCGGGGTTGTCAGCGTGTTTCCTTCGGGCGTGGTGGCCACGTCGAAGACCATATTTGGCCCGGTGATCGAAGCGGAATGGAACGTTTTCACCGCACAGCTGATCCGCCGTTCAGGGGCGAAAGTGGTGCCGATCCGCTTTCTCGGCGAGAATTCGCGCTGGTATCATATGGCGAACCGGATGTCGGCGACGCTGCGCCAGGGGCTGCTGCTGCACGAAATCGTGCATAGCTGCAACCAGCCGCAGAAGCCGATCATCGGCGACCCGCTGAGTGACGAGCAGGTGGCGCGGCTGTCATCGGACCCGCGCGGGTTCATCGCCTGGCTGCGCGAGCATACGATCGGTTTGCAGGGCTGATTGCGGCCTGTGGTGATGGGCAGATGCGTTGCGCCAGCCTGCAATCGACAGTCTCCAAGTGGAAATCCATGCGCGGATCGAGGCCGCAGGCCGCCGCGCAAGTGCCAGTCCGCCCGGACGGGCTGGCGCTTTGTCGACTTCTGTCCTGAGCTGACATGATACGCGGGTCTGGCCGGCATAAAGCGCCAAGCTCGGCGGTCGCAGCGCCAACCCGCGGACTGGCGCTTGCGCGGCTTGTACTCTGCTTTCTGCCTTACCGCGTCGGCACCGGGCTTTCGCCGCGGTAATCGTAGAAGCCGCGCCCGGATTTGCGGCCCAGCCAGCCGGCTTCGACATATTTCACCAGCAGAGGGCAGGGCCGGTACTTGGTGTCGGCCAGCCCGTCATGCAGCACGTTCATGATCGCCAAGCAGGTGTCCAGCCCGATGAAATCGGCCAGTTCAAGTGGCCCCATCGGGTGGTTGGCACCCAGTTTCATCGATTGATCGATCGAGCGCACGTTGCCGACGCCTTCGTAAAGCGTATAGACGGCTTCGTTGATCATCGGCACCAGGATCCGGTTGACGATGAAGGCGGGGAAATCTTCGGCGCTGGCGGCGGTCTTGCCCAGGCGTTCCACCACGCCGAGACAGGCCTTGTAGGTCGCTTCATCGGTGGCGATGCCGCGGATCAGTTCGACCAGCTGCATCAGCGGCACCGGGTTCATGAAATGGAACCCCATGAACTTTTCCGGCCGGTCGGTGCGGCTGGCCAGCCGGGTGATCGAGATCGACGAGGTGTTCGAGGTCAGGATCGTGTGCGGCTGCAGATGCGGGCCCAGTTCGTCGAAGATCGCCTGTTTCACGGTTTCGCGTTCGGTGGCGGCCTCGATCACCAGATCGGTCTTGCCCAGATCGGTCAGGGTCAGCGTGGTGGCGATCCGCGCCATCGCGGCATCCTTGTCCTTTGCCGTGATCTTTTCGCGGCTGACCTGTCGGTCGAGGTTGCGCGAGATCAGGGACACTGCGGCATCCAGCGCGTCCTGGTTGATGTCGTTCAGCAACACGTCATACCCGGCCAAAGCCAAGACATGGGCGATCCCGTTGCCCATCTGACCGGCTCCGATGACGCCGACTTTGCGAATTTCCATGATCTTGTCCCTCATCCGTTCTTGTTCCCAGATAGGCATGTGTCGGACCCGGCTGCAAGAGCGGCGGGGTACAATCAGATAGCTCGAATTTTACCTTTAGGTTTTTTTCAACCTCTCCGGGCCAAGGTCGCCGTCTGCGAAGAAAGCGGTGGGAGCCATGTTGTATGAACACCCCGGGGCGGACACCCTGGATTATCTGCTGTGCCACTATGGTCATTCGAAACTGGCCTTCCGCGGGCCGCCGCGCCGGCTGCCCCGTGACTATGTCTGTTTTGTCGGTGGTACCGAAACCTTTGGCAAATTCGTGTCGCGTCCGTTTCCCGCACTGGTCGAGGATCTGACCGGCCTGACCAGCCTGAACCTTGGCAGCGCGAATGCCGGGCTGGACAGTTTCGTGCAGGATCCGACGGTGATCGCGATGGCGCGCCAAGCCCGTTTGGTCGTGCTGCAGCTGATGGGGCCGCAATACCTGTCGAACCGGCTCTACACGGTGCACCCGCGCCGCAATGACCGCTTTCTCAAGGCCAACGCACCGCTCAGGCGGCTTTACCCGTCGGTGGATTTCACCGAATTCGCCTTTGTCGGCCACCTGCTGAACCGGTTGCGCCAGGTGTCGCGCCGGAAATACCGCCTGGTGCGGGACGAATTGCAGGCGGTCTGGGCCGAGAGGATGGAGCTGGCGTTGCGGCTGTTCGCGCGGCCGGTGCTGTTGCTTTGGCTGCAGCAGGGCGCGGACCATCCCGACCTTCTGAGCGACGAGATGGTTGCGGGACTGGAAAGCGACAGGGTCGATCTGGTGCGGATCGCGCCGGATCGGTGGGTGGAAGCGCAGGGAATGAACGGCATGGTTTTCGAGCTGGCGCAGACCCCGGCGGCGGAAGGATGCCCGAGTGCGGCCTGTCACCGGCTTGTGGCGCAACAGCTGGCCCCCTTTGTTCAGCACTGGCAGGGTGCAGGGGGCAGACGGGCGCGACCCGAACCCAACAAAGATTGCACAACGGGGTGATTTCACCGAAAAGGGCCCCTGATGCCGGCGTATAGCCGGTTTTGGAGCAGGACGGAGGGGATCGCACCGGTGCTGGAGCTGAGTTTGAACGGCGCGGAGCTGTTGTTGCCCGACGGAATGCAGCGCGGCGATCTGGGCATTGCCGCGGGGCGGCTGACCGGTGCCGGATCGGGGCGGCGGGTCGACCTGTCCGGATTCAGGGTGTTGCCGGGGATCGTCGATCTGCACGGTGACGGATTCGAAAGGCATCTGGCGCCACGCCGGGGCGCGATGAAGGACCTGTCGACGGGGCTTGTTTCGGCCGAGGCTGAGCTGGCGGCGAACGGCATCACCACCGCGTATCTGGCGCAGTTCTGGAGCTGGGAAGGCGGCATGCGCGGGCGTGACTTCGCGCTGCGCTTCCTGCGGGCGCTGCGCGATTATCGCGCCGCCGGGACCGATCTGCGGGCGCAGCTGCGGTTCGAACTGTTCATGCTGGACGACTACGACGCGTTTGAAGCGGCGGTTGCGGAATTCGGTGTGCGATACGTGGTGTTCAACGATCACCTGCCGCATGAGGCTTTGGCCCGGGGCAAGCGGCCGCCGCGCCTGACCGGGCAGGCGCTGAAGGGCGGGCGCAGCCCCGAGGCGCATCTGGCGCTGATGAACGATATGCATATGCACATGGCCAGCGTTGCCCCGGCAATCGGTGCGCTGGCGGCGCGACTGGCCGAAACGGGCGTGGTGCTGGGCAGCCATGACGATGACACGGCCGGTTTGCGCCGGGCCTGGCACGGGCGCGGCGTGACGATCGCGGAATTTCCCGAAACGCGGGCGGCGGCGCAGGTCGCGCGGGGGCAGGGCGATGCGGTTGTACTGGGCGCGCCCAACGTGGTGCGGGGCGGGTCGCATTCGGGCAATGCCAGCGCGGCCGAGCTGCTGCGCGAGGGGCTGTGCGATGCGCTGGCCTCCGACTACCATTACCCGGCCCCGCGCCAGGCGGCGCTGATCCTGGCCGATGAGATCGGGATTGAGCGTGCCTGGGCATTGGTGTCGGAAGGACCGGCGCGGGTGCTGGGGCTGCAAGATCGCGGCGTGATCGCGCCCGGCAAGCGGGCCGACCTGGTGGTGCTGGACGGCGCGGGCCGGATCGGCGCGACCATTGCCGGGGGACGGGTCACGCATCTGAGCGGCGCGGTGGCCGAGCGGTTCCTTGGCTGAGCCCTTTGGGCGCGTGCAGGACGCTCCGCGGGGAGTATTTCGGCCAAGAAGAAATCCCTGTGCCGTCTCGCACCCCCGGGCGGTTTCCCGATCGGCGCCCCCGGCCCGGCAGCTGCGCTCAGCCCATGATGCGGTTCACGTGGCCCATCTTGCGGCCAGCCTTGACCTCGGCCTTGCCATAGAGGTGCAGCGCGGCGTTGGTTTCCTTCGCGATATGGGGCACCCGGTCCATGTCGTCGCCGATCAGGTTTTCCATCTGCACGTCGGCATGGCGCTTGCCATCACCCAGCGGCCAGCCCGCGACGGCGCGGATGTGTTGTTCGAACTGGTCGACGGTGCATCCGTTCTGGGTCCAGTGGCCGGAATTGTGCACGCGCGGGGCGATTTCGTTGACGATCAGCGCCTGCGGCGTGACGAACAGTTCCACCCCCATCGTGCCGATGTAATCGAGCGCGTTGAGAATTTTCGCGGTCAGCAGAACCGCGTCGGTGCGCTGCGCATTGGTCAGGGTCGCGGGCACGGTGGTGGTGCGCAGGATGCCGTCGCGATGGACGTTTTCGCCGGGATCGAAACAGGCGACTTCGCCCGACGGGCTGCGGGTGCCGATGACCGAGACTTCGTGGCTGAAATCCACGAAGCCTTCGAGGATCGCCGGTGCGCCTGCCATGTCGGCAAGTGCCTGTTCGGCGTCTTCGGGCGCCATGATCCGCGACTGGCCCTTGCCGTCATAGCCGAAACGGCGGGTCTTCAGGATCGCGGGCGTGCCGATTTCGGCGATCGCGCGGTCCAGGTCCTCGGCGGTATCGACCGCGGCGAAGGGGGCGGTTTGCAGCCCCTGTTCGGACAGGAAGGCCTTTTCGGTCATCCGGTCCTGGCTGATCCGCAGTGTTTCACGGTTGGGGCGGATCGGGCGCAGCTGTTCGAGGATGTCCAAAGCCGAGGTGGGGATGTTTTCGAATTCGTAGGTGATCACGTCCACGGTTTCGGCAAAGGCCCGCAGAGCGGTTTCGTCCTCGTAGGATGCGGTGGTCACGGCATGGGCCACGTCGCCCGCGGGCGGGTTGGCTCCGGGCTCATAGATATGGGTCTTGAAGCCGAGGCGGGAAGCCGCGACGGACAGCATCCGGCCCAGCTGGCCGCCACCGAGAATGCCGATCACGGCGCCGGTTTGAAGGGGATCAGTCATCGGAAGGCTCATCGGGAATGGAGGCGGACAGGGCGGCGCGCCAGTCATCGAGGCGCTGCGCGATGCCGGCGTCGGTATTGGCAAGGATCGCGGCGGCCATCAGCCCCGCGTTCTTGGCGCCGGCTCCGCCGATCGCCATGGTGGCGACGGGGAATCCGCGCGGCATCTGCAGGATCGAATAGAGGCTGTCGACACCGGACAGGGCTTTGGTCTGTACCGGCACGCCGATCACCGGCACGCGGGTTTTGCTGGCCATCATGCCGGGCAGGTGCGCGGCACCGCCGGCGCCGGCGATGATCACCTGCAGCCCACGGTCAACGGCGGTCTTGCCGTAGTCCCACAGCCGGTCCGGCGTGCGGTGGGCCGAAACGATTTTCGCCTCGTAAGGGATGTTCAATTCGTCGAGAATATCGGCGGCTTCCTTCATGGTGGGCCAGTCCGATTGGCTGCCCATGATGATGCCGACTTTGACCTGTGCCATGTATCGCCCCTGTATCGCCCCGTGCAATGGAGCGCGCACTATAGCCAAGGCTGCGGCTTACGCAATGATATCCGGTGTCAGCCGGTCTTCGATCTGCGCGATCAGGTCTTTGAGCTTCAGTTTCTTCTTCTTCAGCCGCTGCAGGGTCAGCTGATCGGCGGTGCCGCGTTCGGCCAGCGCGGTGATCGCTTCGTCCAGATCGCGGTGTTCGCGCCGAAACACTTCCAGTTCGACGCGCAGGACCTCGTCGGTCTTCATCGAAAGGTCGGAAGGAGCGTTCATCTGGGTGATTCCGTGAATTGCCTGTCTGCATAAGATACTGAAAAGCCGCGTTTTCGCAAAGCTCTTGCACAGGGGGCGGGGGATGCCCATATTTCCTTGGCGGGTTGCCTGTCAGGGGCCTGCCAACTTGGACTGTCGCTTGATCATAAGGACGTGTCGATGACAAAACTTACCTTGGGCTCCCACCCCTATCTGCTGGGGTTCGACCAGTTGGAGCGTTTGCTGGAGCGGAATGCGAAATCCGGCAACGAAGGGTATCCTCCTTTCAATATCGAACAGACATCGCAGAATTCCTACCGGATCACCCTGGCCGTGGCCGGCTTCGCCGAAGACGACCTGTCGATCACCGTCGAGGACCAGCAACTGGTCATCCGGGGCCGGCAGCGGGATGATTCCGAGGGCCGCGTTTTCCTGCATCGGGGCATCGCGGCGCGACAGTTCCAGCGCTCCTTCGTGATGGCCGACGGGGTCGAAGTGGGCGAGGCGATGATGGAAAACGGCCTGCTGCATGTCGATCTGAAACGGCATCAGCCGGAAACCGTGGTGCAGACGATCAAGATCAGGAAAGGGTGAGGCGATGAATGCTAAATATGATTTCGGACAGCATGACGACAACCAGATCGTGTATGTGCGCCGGGTGAAAGTTGCCGACCTGCCCGAGGAATTGCAGGCGCAGGCGGGGCAGGCCGAAACGCTTTACGCCGTGTGCAGCGAAGATGGCGAACAGCTGGCCTTGGTGGGGGATCGCAAGCTGGCTTTCCTGCTGGCGCGGCAGAACGATTACGCGCCGGTGACGGTGCACTGAACCGCTTGGGCGTCCGCTGGCAGGATCCCCCCCCGGGCGGACTTGATCCCACGCAAAAAGGCGCGCCCGTTGGCGCGCCTTTGGTTTCTCTGGCCGGGGAAGATCAGCCCCAGGTGCCGGAAATCAACCCCATCGATTCCAGCTTCAGCAGAACCTGGTGGGCGCAGTTGTCGACCTCGACATTCTCGGTCTCGACCCGCAGTTCGGGGTTTTCCGGCACGTCGTAGGGGTCGGAGATGCCGGTGAATTCCTTGATCTTGCCAGCGCGGGCGAGCTTGTAGAGCCCCTTGCGGTCGCGCCGTTCGCATTCCTCGATGCTGGTTGACACATGCACTTCGACGAAGGCG
>JAWVXM010000053.1:0-13063 GCA_033723255.1 Thalassovita sp. | reverse complement strand
GGCCGAACAGTGTCTTCTGATCGCCTGCCTGGCTGATCAGCACCACCTTGGCGGGGATGTCGTCGGTCGCGTCGTAATGGGCGAAAGGAGCTTCGTAGCGGCTGAACTGAACAACGCCGAGCGGCAGTTTGATTTCGATCCCGGCTTCGCGATCATGTACCGGTTGCATGTTCATGCCTTCGAGCACGGCATTGTATCGCCGGGCCAGTTCGGCACGCTGGCGCGTGGTCAACACGCCGGTGGCTTCATAGCCATAGGTTTCCTGCCATTCGCTCATCGAGCGGCGGGTGCCGCGTCCGAAGGCGCCGTCGATGGCGGATTCGTAAAACCCGGCCCATTTCAGCATCACCTGCAGTTCCTTGCGTTCATCCTTGCTGAGCGCGGCTTCGCTGCGGCGCGCCTCGGTCGGGGTTTCGTCGGGGGGCGGGGCGGCCGTGGGCTGCGTTTCGGTTACCGCCGGTTCCGTGGCCGACGGTTGCGTCGGCGTGACCGGCGTTGAGCGTGCCAAGGCGTCGCTGCCCACGGGCCAGAATTGACGGCCGTAGCTTGAAGAGTAGGCGATGTAACTGTCGCGCGGGATCTTTTCTTCGGCGCGCAGCACGTCAAGCACCTGTTCGGCATCGGCGCGGGCATAGGGGCCAAGCGAAATCGCGTACCAACCGCCGGGCATGACGAAGCCGTTCACATCTTCCAACGATGCGGCGTAGTCGCGGATACGATCCTGAGCGGTGGTCAAATTCGGCTGCGCTTCGATCTGGACCCAGACCAGATCCTGCTGTGCCAGGGCTGCGCGGGTCATCATCGCCAAGGCAAAAAACAGCGAAGCCAATAATTTCATCATAACCTGTGTAATCCTTACGTATCGCGAAAACATGTGTATCGCGTTTTGTTTTATCAAAATCAGGCGGGCTTGCACCCAAAATATGCGTGCAGGTGCAATTGACCCCGCTGCATGTGGGCCGTAGTTAAGGCCAGCGATTTCAAGCGACAGCACAAGGGCCGACAAGGCAGGGATCATGGCAGAACCGATCAGCAAACCGCGCAGTTTTCAGGACATCATCCTGCGGCTTCAGAATTACTGGTCCGCCAAGGGCTGCGCGGTGCTGCAGCCCTATGACATGGAAGTGGGTGCCGGGACCTTCCATCCCGCCACGACCTTGCGGTCTCTGGGTTCCAAGCCCTGGGCCGCAGCCTATGTTCAGCCGTCGCGCCGCCCGACCGACGGGCGTTACGGCGAAAACCCCAACCGGTTGCAGCATTACTACCAGTACCAGGTACTGATCAAACCGAGTCCGCCGAACCTGCAGGACCTGTATCTCGGGTCGCTCGAGGCGATCGGCATCGACATGGAAATGCACGACATCCGCTTCGTCGAAGACGACTGGGAATCCCCGACCCTGGGCGCCTGGGGGCTGGGCTGGGAAGTCTGGTGCGACGGGATGGAAGTGTCCCAGTTCACCTATTTTCAGCAGGTCGGCGGCCATGACTGCCACCCGGTTTCGGGCGAACTGACCTATGGTCTGGAACGTCTGGCGATGTATGTGCTGGGCATCGATCACGTGATGGAGATGCCCTATAACGATCCCGAGACCGGGATCGCGCTGACCTACGGCGATATCTTCCGCCAGAATGAGGAAGAATACAGCCGCTGGAATTTCGACGTCGCCAATACCGATGTGCTGCTGAAGCATTTCGAAGAGGCCGAGGAAGAATGCGAAGCGATCCTCGATCATCCTTTCGTCGATCCCAAGACCGGCAAGCGCATCGTCATGGCGCACCCGGCTTATGACCAGTGCATCAAGGCCAGCCACGTGTTCAACCTGCTGGATGCGCGCGGGGTGATTTCGGTGACCGAGCGGCAGGCTTATATCGGCCGGGTCCGGGCGCTGGCCAAGAAATGCGCCGATGCCTTCGTGCAAACCGAGGCAGGGGGATATACGGGCGAATGATCGGAAAACTGCTCGCGGGGTTCATCGTGGTGATGGCATTGGTGGCCGGCGTGGCCATGTATTACCTTCAGGTTTACGCTTTTTATGACGAGGTCGCGGCCTCGGGCACGGATGACGTGCAACTGACCTCGCTGGTGACGGGGCGGCCCGAGCCGATCCTCTACGAGGGCTTCAAGGCCATCGATTCCGACAGTTCGCCGATCCGTTATCGTGCCTGTTTTTCCACGCCGATGAGCCAGGCGATGCTGACCGAAACCTACGAGATGTACGACACGGCCGAACCCCTGATCGCGCCGGGATGGTTCAACTGTTTCGACGCCAAGGCGCTGGGAGCCGAGCTTGAAAACGGAACGGCCTTGGCCTTCACCGGCCAGCGCAATATTCAATACGGTGTCGACCGCGTCGTGGCGGTAACCGAAGACGGCCGTGGCTTCGTCTGGCACCAGATCAACCACTGTGGCGAGGTCGTCTTCGACGGCGAGCCCGCCCCCGAAGATTGCCCCACTCCCCCGGAAGGCTACTGACATGCCCGATTTGCTGATCGAACTCTTTTCGGAAGAAATTCCCGCCCGGATGCAGGCGCGGGCCGCCGAGGACCTGAAAAAGCTGGTGACCAACGGTTTGGTCGAAGCGGGCCTGACCTATGCCGGGGCCGAGGCCTTTTCGACGCCGCGCCGGCTCACGCTCGCCGTGGAAGGGCTGCTGGACAAAAGCCCGACCGTGCGCGAGGAACGCAAAGGTCCGCGTGTCGATGCGCCGGAAAAGGCGATCGAGGGGTTTCTGCGTGGCGCCGGTGTAAGCCGCGATCAGCTGGAAGAACGCGATGACAAGAAGGGCAAGGTCTTCTTCGCGGTGATCGAACGTCCGGGCCGCCCGGCATCCGAAATCGTGGCGGAGGTGCTGGAAGGCGCGATCCGCAACTTCCCCTGGCCCAAGTCGATGCGGTGGGGCGCGGGCAGCCTTCGCTGGGTGCGGCCGCTGCATTCGATCCTGTGCATCCTGACCAGTGAGGCCGGCGAAGCCGAAGTGGTGCCGATGCAGGTTGACGGTATTGACGCGGGCAACATGACCCAAGGCCACCGTTTCATGGGGGCAGGGCGGTTCCCGGTGAACGGGTTTGATGATTACGTCGCCAAGCTGAAGCGCGACCACGTGATCCTGGATCCGCAGGAACGGGCCGATCACATCTGGCAGGACGCCACCAATCAGGCCTTTGCCAGCGGCCTCGAAGTGGTCGAGGACAAGGGTCTTCTGGCCGAGGTCGCGGGATTGGTCGAATGGCCGGTTGTGCTGATGGGCGAGATCGGGGCGGAATTCCTCGACCTGCCGCCCGAGGTTCTGCAGACCTCGATGAAGGAACATCAGAAATTCTTCAGCGTGAAGAACCCCAAGACCGGGCGGATCGAACGGTTCATCACCGTTGCCAACCGCGAAACCGCCGATCACGGCGCGACCATCCTGGCGGGGAACCAGAAGGTGCTTTCGGCGCGGTTGTCGGATGCGAAATTCTTCTGGGAAAACGACCTGCGCGTCGCCAAGGCGGGCATGCATCAGTGGACCGATCAGCTGGCCAACGTGACTTTCCACAACAAGCTGGGCACGCAGGCGGCGCGGAACGACCGGATCGCGGCGCTGGCGCGGGAAATTGCCCCGGTGCTGGATGTCGAACCCGATCTCGCCGAACAGGCGGCGCGGGTTGCCAAGGCCGATCTCAGCTCGGAAATGGTCTATGAATTCCCCGAATTGCAGGGGCTGATGGGCCGCTATTACGCCGAGGCGGCGGGATTGCCGGCCGCGGTGGCCGCGGCCTGCGAGGAACACTATTCGCCGCTGGGCCCGTCCGATGACGTGCCGGCGGGCAACGTGTCCAAGGTGATCGCGCTGGCGGACAAGCTTGATACGCTGACCGGGTTCTGGGCGATCGATGAAAAACCCACTGGATCGAAGGACCCCTTCGCGCTGCGCCGTGCCGCCCTGGGTGTGATCCGTATCGTTCTGGCCGGTGACATCCGCGTTCACCTGGACCGGTTCATCGACAGCCAGTTGCTGAAGCACAAGATCAGCCTGAACCATATGGGCGCCAGCGAGGGCGAGATCGAGGCGCTTGAGGAAACGCTGGGCGAAATCGCCGATCACGGCGTGTTCGGCACCGCCTTCCGCGCCGTGATCGAACGGCTCGAGAGTAAGGATGGGGCGCCGGACACCTCCGAAGGGTCGCTGCTGCGCACGGTGGGGGACGCGGTGCCGGACCTGTCGACCGATCTGCTGGCCTTCCTGCATGACCGGCTGAAAGTGTATCTGCGCGATGAAGGCCTGCGCCACGACGTGATCGATGCCTGCCTGGACATGGAAGGCAGCGACGACCTGACGCTTCTGGTCAAGCGGGCCCACGCCCTGGGCGCGTTCCTGAAGACCGATGACGGGGAAAACCTGTTGCAGGGCTTCAAGCGGGCCAACAACATCCTGACCCAGGCGGAAGAAAAGGACGGTGTCGAATACAGTTTCGGGGCGGATGTGAAATTCGCCGAAACGGACGAGGAAAAGGCGCTGTTTGCCGCCCTGGACAAGGCCGAGACCGAAATCGCCCCGGCGATGCAAGCCGAGGATTTCGAAGCGGTGATGGCCGCGATGGCAGCGCTGCGGGCGCCGATCGACGAATTCTTCGACACGGTGCAGGTGAATACCGACAACGAGGTGGTACGTCGTAACCGTCTGAATCTGCTGGCTCGGATCCGTAAAATCTGCCTTGGCGTCGCCGATCTGACCCGGGTCGAAGGCTGAACGCCCGGCGCTGATTGAATGCTGCGCCTTTGCAGGGCGCGCTTGATATCTCAAGAAAACGCCCGGACCTTGGGCCGACATCGTTATTGGGGACGGGGACGTGTTGCCTAGCGAAGTGCAAAGGCCAAAATTATCAGACACAGTATGATGTTCAGGCCCCAGATCGCGAGGCCAATGCGCTGCCTGGAACTCATATGCCTGAATGGATTAGTCATAATCGAAGCGCTCCGACAGAATGCGATTTGCTGGCGTGCCGCGCTTCAGTAGATGATCTTCAACGATATCCATCATGACAGCGGGGCCACATATTACGAAAACCCATTCTCGAAACTCGTTTGCAGAAAAAACGCGGTCAATGACCGCTGCATCGATGAAGCCAGTTTCTCCGCGCCAAGCTTTCGGCGGTTCCGATAACACATAAGTGACGTCCTCCGCGTCCAATTCTTCACGATAGGCGATCTGATCAACCACCCGATTTCCGTAGATAAGCTTCACTTTGCGCGGATCACCTGTCAGGCGTATTTGCCGGAGAATACCCAACAACGGCGAGAGACCCACACCGCCCGCAATCAGAGCAACGCCCGGTTCGTCACGGTCGTCGATAGACAGGTTGCCATATGGGCCATCAAGATATGCGACCGTTCCTGGCTTTATTTGGCCAACTGTCTGTGTGAAGTCTCCTAACTCTTTAATCATGAACGATATTGTCGGCCCAGACGCTGGTGCTGAGCAGATCGAGAATGGGTTTTCTTTCATCGAAAATGAACTGTGCCCTACATTCAGCCAAACGAATTGCCCGGCTTTGTAATCAAGGCCCGAATGGTCGTCGGGTTTCACGGTCACTTCCCATTGCTTCGGAGTCAACCGAGTGACGGAAGTAACGCGCCACGCCCGCGCTTTTTCTAGAAGGGGGCCGAGCAGGTAGACTTGAAGAAGTGACCCAGCCGCAATAGCCGTCATTGTTATCCATATCCAGATCATGACAGGCTGCGAACCATATCGCCCCGCATAGATAGTGTGATGCAGCAAAAGCAGCGCGATCAACAGTGCGCCAACGCCATGTATCAGACGCCATGTCTCGTATTTTTGTTTCAATTGAGTGCGCCCCATCGCCAGAAAAACAAGGCTTGGAAGAAGCACGAAAGCTGCAATGCCAGTCGATAGGTAGGAAAGATCAGTTGTGATCGTTAATTGGCGCGTGGGGTCCCAAGGGCGCTGACCGCCGGAAGGCGTATTTTGGTAGAGAAAGGGGTGCGCGAAACCAAAAAACATCGCCGTGCGTGCCATGACCTGATGAAACCGCATTGTCAGATCCATGCCGGCGCTATTCGAAATGCTCTTGAAACGACCGGATAGCACGAATTCTGCGAGGATCATCGAAAAGGCCAGAATTCCAAGACCGGAGGCAAGTTCCTGGTGGAACTGGCGTGGCGGCCCTCCGGCGAGCGTGGACAAGATCAACGGAAGTGTGACAGCGGTAAGATATGCCACAATCAAGAAGAGCTGCTTCATAAGCTCAGTCTGGCCCGCTTTCTCAAACGATGCAATCTGCATTCTCTTGGGCCTATTCTCCACAGGTCACGCGTACCCCAAGCAGTAAGCCCTCAGCGCATTGTCACAAAGGGTTCAAACCAACCGTTTGACGCTAGGAATCTTGAAACTCCACTATGAGCCGTTGATACCCTTCCTAGGCGTCCTGTGAACCAGATTTTGCAGAGTCCCTTTCCAGTGAATACGTGACTTTCGTGGCCTCAGCCGCGAACGATCGGTCTCAGCTCGATACGAAGGTAGTCGCGCGGCCAGAGCCGAGGCCCATTTCGCGGGAGCGGCCCCATAATGTGAATCGAAAGCCCCATCGCGCGCCGCCATCGGGCCGTTGGACAAGCCATAATCCTTCGCCATCCGCGTACTTCCCTGCGGGTAGGCTCTTCACCTCCGCTGCTGTCAGCCAATTTGAAAGTCTCAAACCCTATCTACTTCCGTGTCCACAAACCGTCTCAGGGTTTCCTGAAACCTTGTGGGAGGCCCTGCGAACACTAACCCACTGGGACAAAACAGCTTTAAGAGGCCTGGGCGTTCGCTGGAACTGCTGATACGGAGAAGTCAGCCTCCGGCGGGAGTATTTGCGCCAAGAAGAAGAACGAAGGCGCTTTCTGCTTTTCTTCTTGGTGGAAATACTCCGGGGGTTTGGGGGCTGGCGCCCCCAAGCTGCATATCTGCCGCAGGATGCGGTGCGGTTGGCCCGCATTTCCTCACCGGGCTTGCCAAGGGGCTTTTCAGGCGTATTCTGCGGCATACCAATGAAGGGTGCCGCAGTGCAGCAAGATCCGGATATCACTTATATCACCCCCACCGCGCCGGTTGCCAACGCGACCCATGGCGGGCGGGCGAAATGTCTCCAGCGTCTGGTGCGGCTCGACCTTCCGGTGCCCACGACCGTCGCGCTGAGCTTTGATGAAGTGCACCGGATTGCTGCGGGTGAGACGCCTGACATGGTGGCGCTGATGGAACCGTTCGGCGACTCGGCGCTTTTGTGCGTGCGGCCGTCTTCGGAAGATCCGGATTGGGGCGGGCCGGGGGCGGTGCTGAATATCGGCATCAACGATGCGCGGTTTGTCGATCTCTGCGATCAGCTGGGGCGTGATGCCGCGCGGGCGATGTATCTGCGTTTCGTGCAGGCCTATGCGATCCACGTGGCGCGGCTCGATCCGGACATGTTCGATCATATCGATCATGACGATCCCGACTGCCTGAGCGAAGCGCTGCACGCCTATGAAGAGGAAACCGAGGAAGAATTCCCGCAGGATCCGGCGGTTCAGCTTCTGGAGGTCCTGCGATCCATGGCGCGGGCCTGGGAAGGCACCACCGCGCGCCTGTTGCGCCAGGCCAAGGGGGCGCCCGCAGACGCCGGGCTCGGGCTGGTGGTGCAGGAAATGGCCCCCAGCATGGGCCAGGGCGAATGTGGCTCGGGCGTGATCCAGCTGGTCAATTCCAAGACCGGTGACCCCAGGATCACCGGCCGCTACCTGTCGCAGTCGCAGGGGCGGGATGCGCTGGCCCGGCAATCGGCTGCGCTGTATCTTGAACGTGATCCGCGCGGTCCGTCATTGCAGGAACTGGCGCCGGAAGCTTTCGAACAGCTGATCGAATATACCCGGCTGATGCGGGTGCGCCTGCGTGAAGAAATGCAGGCCGAATTCACCATCGAGAACGGCAAGGTCCATATCCTCGACGGGGTGCGCGTGGCGCGCACCGCCCACGCGGCGATCCGTATCGCGGTGTCGCTGGCCAATGACGGCATCATCCCGCGTGAAGAGGCGCTGATGCGGATCGACCCGCGCGCGATCAACGAATTGCTGCACCGGCAGGTCGACCCGGAAGCCCCGCGCGATGTATTGGCCCGGGGCATTGCGGCCAGCCCGGGCGCGGCCAGCGGCCGGATCGTGTTTTCCGCCGCCGAAGCGCAGGCCAGCGCCTCGCGCGGCGAACCCTGCGTTCTGGTGCGCCGCGAAACCAGCCCCGAGGACATTCGCGGCATGCATGCTGCCGCCGCCGTTCTGACCGAACGGGGGGGCATGACCAGCCACGCCGCCGTGATCGGGCGGGGCATGGGCCTACCCTGCGTGGTGGGCGCGTCGGCGATCAAGTTCCACCTCAAGCGCAAGATGCTGAAAACCCCCGACGGGCGCGAATTGCACGCGGGGGATGTGATTACCGTGGATGGTACCAACGGTGAAATCCTGGCCGGGGAACCGCCGCTTTTGAAGTCGGAACAGGACGATGCGTTCCAGACCCTGATGACCTGGGCCGACGAGGTGCGCGACATCGGCGTGCGCGCCAATGCCGATACGCCTGCCGACGCGCAGACCGCGCGCAATTTCAAGGCGCAGGGGATCGGGTTGTGCCGGACCGAGCACATGTTTTTCGAGGCCGACCGGCTGACGGTGATGCGCGAAATGATCTTCGCCGACACCGCTCAGGACCGCGCGGCGGCGCTGGACCGGTTGTTGCCGATGCAGAGGGCGGATTTTATCGAACTGTTCCGCATCATGCAGGGCCAGCCGGTCTGCATCCGCCTGTTCGACCCGCCCTTGCACGAATTCCTGCCCTCGGACCGGGCCGGACATCGCGAATTGGCCGAGGCGCTGGACCTGCCCCTGTCGGACGTGACCCGCCGGGTTGAGCAACTGAGCGAATACAACCCGATGCTGGGGATGCGTGGCGTGCGTCTTGGGATCACGGTGCCGGAAATCTATGACATGCAGGCGCGTGCGATTTTCGAGGCGACGATCGAGGCCAGCCGCGACGGCGACCCGGTTGTGCCGGAAATCATGATCCCGCTGGTCAGCGCCAAGCGCGAGGTCGAGCTGGTGAAGACCCGGGTCGATGCGGTAGCCGCCGCGGTGCGCACCGAAAAGGGGCGGGATTTCACCTATCGTCTGGGCGTGATGGTGGAAACGCCGCGCGCCGCGCTGCGGGCGGGCGAAATCGCACCGCATACCGCCTTCCTGTCCTTCGGCACCAACGACCTGACCCAGATGACCTATGGGTTGTCGCGCGATGATGCGGGGCGTTTCATGTCGGCCTATGTGCAGCAGGGCGTCTTTCCCGAAGATCCCTTCCTCGACCTTGATACCGACGGTGTCGGCGAATTGTTGCGGATCGGTGCCCAGAGAGGGCGTGATGCGCGCCCGGATCTTGTGTTGTCGATCTGCGGTGAACATGGCGGTAGCCCCGAATCAATTGCTTTCTGCCGCAATGCAGGGTTCAATTACGTGTCTTGTTCACCCTTCCGGGTGCCGGTGGCCCGACTCGCTGCGGCGCAGCTGGTCGTCCAAGAGAAGGTCGGGGGGAGAACGTCGTAAGGCGCTGGAAATTTTATAAAAATATTGAAAAATTTAACTTGCCTTGTGGCGTGCGGCTGATTAGCGTTGCGCCCCTTTCGGCTGCGCGTCTGGACGAAAGATCTAAATTCGCATATGTGACCGGCTGTTCGCGGGGCCAATCCGGGCCGCCGTGGCAAGGAGAATGAGATCATGCGCGGTATTCTTGCGTTCCTTCTGGCCCTCGGTCTGGCCGTGCCCGCTTTGGCGGATACCCCGGTGAACCAGGTTCTGAAGCAGGAAAAGCGTGGCCTGTTCGGCCTGCGCGCGGCGAAGCTCGACAGCCTGTTCAGCCCATCGAAGAAGAAGACCAAGATCGCATATACCCGCAGTTTCCTCGATTCCCTGCCTGCGGCGAAAGGGGGCGAAGAATGGCAATGCATGGCCGAGGCGCTTTATTTCGAAGCGCGCGGTGAAAGCGTCAAGGGCCAGTTCGCGGTCGCCGAGGTGATCATGAACCGCGTCGACAGCCCGCGCTTCCCCAACACCGTCTGCGGTGTGGTGCATCAGGGAACGGGACGGAAATATCAGTGCCAGTTCACCTATACCTGCGACGGCTACAAGGAAGTGATCGCCGAACACGACGCCTATGCCCGTGTCGGCAAGGTGGCCAAGCTGATGGTGAACGGCGCGCCGCGCGAACTGACCGATGGGGCCACTTACTATCATACCAAGGCGGTGCGCCCGCGCTGGTCGCGCAAATTCGACCGGACGGCGACGATTGGGGTGCATCATTTCTACCGGCATCCGACCGAAATTTCGCAGAATTGATTTTCCCTGCGGGCGTGACGCCTTTCGCCCGACTTGTGCCGCATGGTGCAACTGGTCTAGGGATTGATCCGGTTAGGGTAGGGATGCATACCCTGCCCGCTGACCGGAGAGTGCGATGAGCAACGAAATCAAATGGGCTTTCGCCCACCCCTCGGAACGTTCCGAAGGCACCGCGCCCGAAGGTCCGCTGGACCGTATTTCGCTGCGCGATCACATCGTCGATGTGGAGATCGGTGCCTTCCAGGCCGAACGCGGCACCACCCAGAGGGTCTGCTTCAACGTGGTGGTCGAAGTTCGTCCGCTGACCGGGCCGGTCGATGACGATGTCGATCGCATCCTGTCCTATGACAAGGTGACCGAAGCGATTGCGCATGAACTGGCCGCCGAGCGCTTAAACCTGCTGGAAACCCTGGCCGACCGGATCGCCAAACGCATCCTGGCGGAGCCGCAGGCCGAACGCGTCTTCGTGCGGATCGAAAAGCTCGATCGCGGACCCGGTGCCCTGGGGGTGGAAATCGTCCGCTCCCGGGCGCCGCAATCTGCCGTGCCCGTGGATGAGAAAATCCCCCATCCGCAGGTTGTCTACCTGTCCAACGCGGCGATCCAGTCGCCGCTGCTGACCGACTGGATCGATCAGTTGCAGGCGGAACACCGCCCGACGATCCTGTGTGTCGGCGCCCCCGATGTGGCTGCGCCGCAAGTGGCCCATCCGCTGGCGCAGCGCCGCATAGACCTTCTGGCCATCGAACAGAACGCCTGGGTTCTGGCGGCGCGGGACAAGCGCTGCGTGGTGGTGAATTCGCGCACCGAACTCGACTGGTCGATGAAGAACGACCAGATCAGCGTCTGGGCGCCGTCCAAGATCGTGCTGGATGCGGTCGACGGGCCATCGGCCCAGCCGGGCGATGCGCTTGCGCTGGTACTGTGGTTCGCGCGGGAAATGCAGGCCGCCGACATGCTGGTGATCGGTGAAGACCTTCCCGACGCGCCGGACCTGCCGCTGCGGGCGGTGGCGACGGATGTGAAAGTGCTCTGAGCCTTGTCATTTGTCGCCATCTTTCGCATGTCGGTGTCATGAAACGCTATTATCGCCCCATCGTTGCAACCGATCCCTGCCGCCCCGATGACGCCCTGACGCTTGCCGGTGGCTGGACATGGTTTCGCGAAATCGAGGTTCTGTCGCGCGGCAATGCCCCGCAACGGCTGCCCGCGTCGGAGACGCCGGCCGATGTGCTGGACCGCCTGACCGCCCCGCGTGCCGACATTGCCGGCCTTTCGATGGGTATGCCGCAGGTGATGGGCATCCTGAACGTCACGCCCGACAGCTTTTCCGACGGAGGTGATCACGTCGCGCCCGATCAGGCGCTGGCCCATGCCCGCGCCATGGTCGAACAGGGGGCTGACATCATCGATATCGGCGGGGAATCAACGCGGCCCGGTGCGGCCGAGGTGCCGGTTACCGAAGAAATCCGCCGCACCGCCCCGGTGATCGAAGCGATGCGGGAGGAACTACAGGTGCCGATTTCCATCGACACGCGCAAGCAGCCGGTGGCGCAGGCGGCGGTCGAGGCGGGGGCCGATCTGGTCAATGACGTGGCGGGTTTCACCTTCGATCCCGATCTTGCCCCTTATTGCGGGCAGGCGGGCCTGCCGGTTTGCGTGATGCATGCGCAGGGCGATCCCGAAACCATGCAGCAGGACCCGCGTTACGACGACGTGTTGCTGGATGTGTATGATTTCCTCGAAGAGCGGGTCGCGGCACTGGAAGAAGCGGGTATTCCCCGCGGGCAGATCCTTGCCGATCCGGGCATCGGGTTCGGCAAGACGGTCGATCACAACCTGGCTCTGCTGAAACGGCTGTCGCTGTTCCATGCGCTCGGCTGTCCGATCCTGCTGGGTGTGTCACGCAAGCGTTTCATCGGAACCCTGGGCAATGCGCCCGATCCCAAGGATCGCGCCGCCGGATCGGTGGCGGTGGGGCTGGCCGGGGTGGCGCAGGGGGGGCAGGTGCTGCGCGTCCATGACGTGTTCGAAACGCGTTCGGCGCTGAACCTGTGGCAGGCGGTGAACGGGTAGCGCCCAATTCTCTTGGGATCGGGGGAGATCCCAGCCCGAATAGCGGCGCTATGCGCCGCCGGGCAAGCGCCGGACCGTCCCGGCGGTTTGGCGCTTTTGCGTCGTTTGCGCTGAGCTCGGAACTGTTACGGACTTGGCAGGGAAAAAGCGCATTAGCTCAACTGTCAGGGCGCCAAACCACGGTCCGGCGCTTGCCCTTCTTGTCACCCCCGTCGCAAAGAAAAAGCCCCCGCCGAAGCGGGGGCTTTCGATGATGACCAAGCCGGTGGCTTAGTTCTTTTCCTTGTCGACCATCTTGCCGGCCGAAATCCACGGCATCATGCCGCGCAGGGTTTCGCCGGTGGCTTCGATCTGGTGCTCGTCGTGGATACGGCGGGTTGCCTTGAAGAAGGGCTGACCCACGGCGTTTTCCTGCATGAAGTCACGCACGAACTTGCCGGTCTGGATGTCGGTCAGGACGTCCTTCATGCGCTTCTTGGTCTCGTCGTAGGGCAGGATGCGCGGACCCGAGACATATTCGCCGTATTCGGCGGTGTTCGAGATCGAGTAGTTCATGTTCGCGATGCCGCCTTCGTAGATCAGGTCGACGATCAGCTTCACTTC
>JAWVXM010000052.1:0-13104 GCA_033723255.1 Thalassovita sp. | reverse complement strand
CGCTCGCCCACCTGGGAGTCAGAGCCTTCGGGCAGCTTCATGATGAAATCATGCGCGGCGGCGGCCTTGGCCGCGGCCTCGACCTCGGCATCGGTTGCATCGGGACGGCCAAAGCGGATGTTTTCCCGTGCGCTGGTCGCGAAGATCACCGGATCCTGCGGCACCAGCGCGAGGTTCTGACGGAACTCCTTGCGCGCCATCGACTGCAGGTTGACCCCGTCCAGCAGGATCCGGCCGCCCTGCGGATCGTAGAACCGCAGGATGGTCTGCACGATCGTGGTCTTGCCCGCGCCCGACGGCCCCACCAGCGCCACGGTTTCGCCCGGCCGGATGTCCAGGTCGACCCCGTCCAGCGCCGATACGTCGGGGCGCGACGGGTAGCGGAATCCCACGTTTTCGAACCTGATATGGCCGCTGACCTGCGCCGGTACCGGCGCGGGATCGGCCGGATCCTTGACGCTGTCCTCGGCGCGCAGCAGTTCGACCAGCCGTTCGGTCGCCCCCGCGGCACGCTGCAATTCGCCCCAGATTTCCGACAGGGCCGCGACCGAGCCAGCCACCATCACCGCGTAGATCACGAACTGCACCAGCGCGCCCGCGCTCATGCCGCCCGAACGCACGTCGTTGGCCCCGATCCACAGCACACCGACCACCCCGGCAAAGACCAGGAAGATCACGATCACGGTCATCACCGCCCGGGTGGCGATCCGGCGCTTGGCCGAGGTGAAACTTGCCTCGGTCACGTTGGAGAAATCGCGCTGCGCCGCCGCTTCGTTGGTGAAGGCCTGCACCGTCTGCACGCTCAGCAATGCCTCGGACGCATTACCCGAACTCGCCGCGATCCAGTCCTGGTTCTCCCGGCTGAGCTTCCGCAGCTTGCGCCCCAACGTCATGATCGGCACGATGACAAGCGGCACGATCAGCAGCACCAGCCCGGTCAGCTTGGCCGAGGTGAACAGCATCAGGGCCAGACCGCCCAGGAAGATCAGCACGTTGCGCAGCGCCACCGAGATCGACGACCCGATCACCGACAGGATCAGCGTGGTGTCGGTGGTGATCCGGCTCAGCACCTCGCCGGTCATGATGTTTTCAAAAAAGGCAGGGCTCATGCCGACGACGCGGTCGAAAACGGCCTTGCGGATATCGGCAACAACCCGTTCGCCCAGTCGCGTCACCAGCGCGTAGCGCAGCCCGGTGCCAAGCGCCAGAAGCCCCGCAATCGCGATCGCCGCTATGAAATACTGATCCAGCAGCGCGGCGTCGGCAGTATTGAAATTGTCCACCACGCGACGCACCGCCAGGGGCAGGATCAAGGATACGCTGGCGGTCAGAACCAGCGCCAGCCCGGCGCCGACGACCATCCATCTATACGGGCTCAGAAACGGCCCGAGATCGCGCAGCGCGCCAACACGTTTGGATTTTTCGCGATCCTCATCGACCGTGATCGGGGTCCGGGCCATCGACATTCCTTTCCTGTCCTGCGCAGCCGGGTTTATGCGACACGCTCCAAAGGGGCAAGCGGTGCGACTCTCGCTGGCGGCGGCGGCCCGTCCGGATGCGGCGCGTGTCAGGCCCGATGCCACTTGGTCCAGATGCGTGCGCCAAAAGAATTCAATTCAATAACTATTGTTGCACAAACCACCTTTTACCATAAGTTATTTCACAAGAAGTCACATTGACCGAACTATTGACCATGCTTGACGAAACAGACCACAAAATATGCAAACTGCTGCAGAAAAACGCCCGCGCCTCCAGCACCGAGATCGCGCAGGCGGTGTCACTGTCGGTCTCGGCGGCGAATGAACGGATCCGGCGGCTGGCCTCGAGCGGAATGATCCGGGGCTGGCACGCGGTCCTGTCCCCGGACGTGTTCGGTGCGGGCTTTTGCGCCTTCGTTCTGATCGACGTGGATTTCGAAGGCGAGGCCGAGGCGATCGCGACCTTGTCGGCACGGGACGAGGTGCAGGAACTGCACCATATCAGCGGCCCGCATTCCTATCTGATGAAGCTGCGCCTGGCCGATACCAAGGCCCTGCAAGCGTTTCTGACCAACGTGGTGAAACCCCTGCCCGCAGTGTCGCGCACCGAAACCCTGATCGCGCTGGACACCGCCAAGGAAACCCCGGCCATTCCCCTGCACGGGGCATCCGATGCTTGAGATCTTCCTGAAAGGGCTGGGCATCGGAATCGCCATCGCGGCGCCGGTCGGGCCGATCGGTCTGCTTTGCATCCGGCGCAGCGTCGCCGAGGGCCGCGCGGCGGGGCTGGCCACCGGCTTCGGCGCCGCGGCGGCGGACGGCACCTATGGGCTGCTGGTGGCCGCGGGGATTTCGGCGACCGGGCTGCTGAGCCGTTACACCACGCCGATGCAGGTCTTCGGCGGGATCCTGATCGCGTGGCTTGGGCTGATGACCCTGCGCGGTTTTTTCGCCGCCTCGACGGCGGAGACCGTGGCCCCGCCTGCCAGGTCGGTTCTCAACGCTTTCGGAACGACCTACCTGCTGACCCTGTCCAATCCCGCGACGATCCTTGCCTTCGCAGGAATGGTTGCCGGGGTTGGCGCGACCGCCGCCGGGGCGCCGCATGCCGCCTATTGGCTGGTGCTGGGCGTGCTGCTCGGATCGGCGCTGTGGTGGCTGATCCTGGTACATGTGGCGCTTTGGGCCCGGGCGCGGATCGCGCGGGATACCCTACGCTGGCTCGACCTGCTCGCGGGAACGATCCTGACCGCCTGGGGGATCAGCCTGGCTTTGGGCGCGATTTCGGTGAGATGATCGATTGAAGCGGATGCGGAGACGATCCGAGGTACCGGCACAGGCAAAGCGGAAGTACCCCCGCCCCTCACATCCACGCCAACGCCGCGGCAGCGACAACAAGATAGCGCGCGGCCTTGGCGATGGTGACAATAATCAGGAAACTCAGCAGCGGTTCACGCATCACGCCAGCGACGACCGTCAGCGGATCCCCTACGATCGGCACCCAGCTGGCCAGAAGACTCCAGCGCCCGTAGCGATGATAATGTGTCTCTGCGCGGGAAAGCTTCTGCGGCGACACGGGAAACCAGCGCCTGTCCTGGAATCGACGCAGGAAACGGCCGCAAACCCAGTTCACCGCCGAGCCCAGAACATTCCCGGCCGTCGCGACGCCCATGAGAACAACCAGCGACAAGGCCGGATCGGTCAGGTAATAGGCCAACAGGGCCTCTGACTGCATCGGCAGGATCGTGGCGGCAAAAAAAGCCGCGGCAAACAGGCTAAGATAGGAAAACATCATCCATGAAGTCGGGGTCAGATCGATCCCGGCAGGTCCGTCGTTGTTGAAAACCGAATCTTTGCCAGATGATTTGGAGCGGGCGGCGGGAATCGAACCCGCGTCATTAGCTTGGAAGGCTAAGGTCTTACCACTACACAACGCCCGCTCAACAAGGCCACTACCTATGTCATCGGAAATTTGACGTCAAGGGCACAGCGGGGCTGTTTCTGTCAATTGCAGCCCCTCCTTTCCGCCAGCCGCGGCACGCTGACGGGCGCCCCTGATCGTCAGCCCGCGGGCACCCGGATCACCGCGCCCTCAAGCTGTTCGGTAATCTTCACCTGGCAGGCCAGGCGGCTGCATCCCTGCCGCGGGACTTCCGCGAATTCCAGCATGTCTTCTTCATATTCCCCCGGCGCCTCGAGCGCATCGAACAGATCCTGCGGCAGAACCACGTGACAGGTGGCGCAGGCCAGGGACCCGTTGCATTCGGCGGTGATTCCGTCGACGCCGTTGTTCACTGCAGTTTCCATCAGGCTCAGCCCGTCCTTGGCCTCGACCGGTTTTTCGCTGCCATCGGGTTGGATAAAGGTAATCTTGGTCATATGTCCTCCGTTCACGCGCGCCCGGCATGGGGCGAGGCGGACCATAGTGAAACCCAGGCATTCAACAATGCGATGGATTTGATAATCCAAATCGAAATCTTCGATTTGTCGCCAAGCCAGGGACCCAAAAGAAAACGGGGCCCGATGGGCCCCGCCTTGCAGTCCGCTTTGCCTTGATCAGGCCTGCAGCAGACCCGGCCGAGCCTTTTGCAGCCCCTGTGTGATCAGCCCGGCCAGCACGCATTTCAGGATATCCCCCGGGATGAACGGGGTGGCCAGAAGCGTCGCTTCGGCCAGCGTCTTGTCCAGCTTCACCGCCATGCCGACGATGCCGAGGATGTTCAACACCACCACGCCGCCGACCAGCGCCGCAACGGCGGGAAGGATCCAGCCGCCGCGATCGCGCCAGACCTGCGCCAGCAACCCGGTGACGAAGGCCGCGACCGGGAAACCGATCAGGTAACCGACGGTGACGCCGCCGAACACGCCCAGGCCGCCCCGGCCACCGGCCAGAAGCGGCAGGCCGAGCGCCACGAGACCAAGGAACAGCAACACCGCGAGCGCACCGCGCTTGGCGCCCAGCACGGTACCGCACAGCATGATGCCCAGCGACTGGGCCGAGATCGGCACCCCGCTTGCCAGTGTGAATTTCGGGATTAACCCAAGCGCCGCGATCAACGCCGCGAACAAGGCGATCATGGTCAGGTTACGTTCCATCCGAAGGGTCCTTCAATAGGGTTCATCTTTGTCATATTTCGCCGCCGCGCGCCTTCAGGGCCTCGGCCACCCGATCGGCATCATCGATGGCAAGCAACGCAAAGGGCAGCACCAGCCGCCAGCCCGGGCGCTTCACGCTGCGCGCCCGCCACGCTTCGTTCAGCGCTCCGCCTTTTTCGGCCAACACCGGCGTGAAGCGGATCACGAGGGCGATCGCAAGCGCGATCCTGTGCCGTGTCCGTTGCGGCATGCCGACCCGGGTCAAGAGCCGTTCGACCACCGCCAGCATATCATCCAGCCGCGTGGTCATCGTCACAAGGTTGGCCAATCCGACCGCCGCGACAAGCCGCAGTGCCACGACCAGTCCCGGCGCGGTTTCCCCGACAGCCAGGTGATAGGCCAGAATGATCAGCGCCACCCAGAAAACCGGGCGCATCAGTCGCAGCCCCTGAAACGCAAATCGCACCCCACCAGCCAGATAGGAAAGCCCAACCAGCCCCGTCACGGCCAGCGCCCCGCCGATACTTTCAAGGAAGAACACCGCGAAGGTGAACAGACACAAACCCAAAAGCTTGGGCCCCGCAGGCAAGGTATGAAAGGGCGTGCGGACGTCAGAGGTCAGCGAAATCATCACGGCCTCCCTTCTCACGCATCTCCTGCTCGTAGGCGGGCAACACCTCGCCCGGCTTGCCATCGCGCCGAACCTCACCCCAGTCGAGCCAGATCACCCGGTCATAGTTTTCGATCGCCGTCAGGTCATGCGTGATGTGGATCAGCGCCGGATCCAGCGCATCGAGATACCGCCGCAGCCGCAGCGTGGTCGCCAGGTCTAGCCCGGCATAGGGTTCGTCGAGAATGATCAGTTTCGGCGCCATCACCAGCACCGCCATCAGGCAGACAAGGTGCCTCTGCCCTTGGCTCAGCCCATGCACCGGACGATCGTACCAATCCGAGCGGTTGAAACGCGCGAGGATTTCCACAGCCCTGTCCCGAGCCTCGGCCTTGTCATACCTCTGCGATGTCAGGCCGAACGTCAGCTCCTCGCCCACGGTGGGGAAGATGATCTGATGATCGGGGTTTTGGAACAGGATGCCCACGGTCGACAGCGCCGCCTTGCGATCCTTCGCGACCTCGACGCCCGCCACCGTCACGTCGCCCGCATCCGGCGCCGCCAGCCCGGCGATCAGCCGCGCCATCTGGGTCTTGCCCGACCCGTTGCGCCCGATGACACCGACCCGGTGTTCCGCTAGCGCGATATCCAGCCCGGAAAACACCTGCCTTCCGCCGCGTGCATAGGACAGGTTGCGTAAGGCAACGCTGCAGGGTCCCGATGTTGGCTGGTGCATTCCTGCGCCCCCGTAATTCCGTTGGCCGAGGGCCATACAGCCCAATTCCCCCGCGAACAAGCAAAGCGGAAAGGTAGCAAGGGCACCCCGGCAACATCCCCGGCTAAACAAATCCAATATTTGTCCGTTTGGTACAATACAGGCGATTGATCTTCCAAGCCCAAGCTTGATGCGGCAATTTTGCCCTCCTCCTAGGCCGCATGAGGATCGGTCTCTCCCCGTATCTAACTGGCCGCGCGTTTTTTTTCGCGCGGTCTTTTTCGTCAGACGGTCAGCGCGAACATGTTCATCGGTGGTTCTTTCGCGCCAGTTCGATCCGCGCCTCCATCATCGACATTTCCTTCAGGATGTCGTGACGCCGGGTGCGGTCGCCGGTTTCGCGAAGTTCGTCGCGCAGCTTCTGCAATTCGCGCGACAGGCTGACGAATTCAGGAACGCCCCCCGCTTCCTTCACCAGCCGGTTCAGAAGCGCGTTTTCAGGATCGTCGCATTCGGGCAGCGGCTTGCCGACCCCTTCGAGATTGTCGAAGGCGCCCTCGGCTTCGGCCTCGGCGATCTTGGCGTTGATCAGGTCAATCAGCGGATGGTCCATGGAACGAAAATATCCCGTTTCCGCCGCTTTGAAAACATGGTCGCGCCCGGCGCGGGGGAACCATCAGTCCGCGCGACAACAGGATCGCCCGAAGCGCCCGCATAACAATGGACATATGCGCCAATCCCGATGATGGTCACGCAAAGCGACGAATCCGGAACTGCTGCAAAGGAACCGAAGATGAACAAGACCGCCCTGATCCTCGTGGACATTCAAAACGACTATTTTGAAAACGGCGCCTGGCCCGTCCCGCTGATGGAGCAGGTCGCTGAAAATGCCTCTGGCTTGCTGTCGCACGCGCGCCGAAGCGGCATGACGGTCGTTCATATTCGCCATGAAACCCCTCCGGGCGCACCGTTCTTTCAGCCCGGCACGGAAGGCGCCGAGGTTCATTCCAGCGTTGCCCCCGCCGGGAATGAAGCCGTGATGACAAAACACCGCCCGAACAGTTTCCATGAAACCGGGCTGCTGGACCTGCTGCGCAAGGGCGACATCGAAACGCTGATCATCTGCGGCGCGCAAACCCAGATGTGCATCGATGCCACCACCCGGGCCGCGGTGGATCACGGTTTCAAGGTGATCCTGCCCCACGACGCCTGTGGCGCCAAGGAAGCGGCCTTTGACGGCGTCAAGGTGCCGGCCGAACTTGTCCAGGCGGCGTTCATGGCGCCGCTGGCATCGTCCTATGCCACGGTGATGTCGACCTCGGAGGTGCTGGCAAAGACCTGAGCCCGCAGCACAAGCATACTTGACCCCGCAGACATGGCGCGGCATCACCGCGCCATGCTGATATTCAAGATATTCCGCGCCGATGAGTGGCAAGACCTGGTTGATCACGGCGAAACGAACGGTGCGCCGGTCGATATCGCCGACGGGTTCGTGCATTTCTCCACCGCCGAACAGGTGGCCGAAACGGCGGCGAAACATTTCGCCGGCGAAGACGGTCTGGTCCTGCTGGCGCTGGAGGCCGAGGCGATGGGCGACGCGCTGAAATGGGAAGTGTCGCGTGGCGGCGCCCTGTTCCCGCATCTCTATCGCAAGCTGCGTTTCGACGATGTGTCATGGTCGAAACCGCTTCCGCTCGTTGATGGCGAACACCAGTTTCCCGAGGGGGTGCTATGAACCTGATCGAAAAGATTGGCCTGACCGCCCTGCACCGGCTCGACCCGGAAACCGCGCATGGGCTTGCCATCAAGGCGCTGCAAATGGGGCTGGCGCCGCTGCCCGGGCATGTTACGTCGCCCCGGCTGCGCACCAGGGTTGCCGGTATCGACATGGCCAACCCGGTGGGGATCGCCGCCGGTTTCGACAAGAACGCCCAGGCGCTGCGGCCGCTGTCGCGCGCGGGTTTCGGCTTTGTCGAGGTCGGCGCCGTCACGCCGCGCCCGCAGCCGGGCAACCCCAAACCCCGCCTGTTCCGGCTGACCGAAGACCGCGCCGCGATCAACCGCTTCGGGTTCAACAACGAAGGCATGGAAGCGGTCGGTGCGCGGCTGGCGAAACGCCCGCGCGACATGGTGCTGGGCCTGAACCTTGGCGCCAACAAGGACAGCGATGACCGCGCCGGCGATTTCGCCCGGGTGCTGACCCATTGTGGCGCGTCGCTGGATTTCGCCACCGTCAACGTGTCTTCGCCCAACACCGAGAAACTGCGCGACCTGCAGGGGGCTGCGGCGCTGACCGGGCTGCTGACCGGGGTGATCCGCGCGCGCGACGCGCTGGATCGCCCGATCCCGGTCTTCCTGAAAATCGCCCCCGATCTGACCACGGCCGAGATCGAGGACCTCGCCGAAGTGGCGCTGTCCACCGGTATCGACGCGGTGATCGCCACCAACACGACGCTGGACCGCGACGGGCTGCACGGACCGCACGCCGGTGAAAAGGGCGGGCTGTCCGGCGCGCCGCTGTTCGAAAAATCGACCCGGGTGCTGGCGCAGCTGTCGAAGCTGCTCGACAACCGGCTGCCGCTGATCGGCGTCGGCGGGATTTCCAGCACTGAGGACGCCTATGCCAAGATCACCGCCGGCGCCTCGGCGGTACAACTCTACACCGCGCTGATTTACCAGGGGCTGGGCCTCGGGGCGGAAATTGCCCGCGGGCTGGACCGGCTGCTGGAACGCGACGGCTTCGCCAACGTGGCCGAGGCGGTGGGCACAAAGCGGGAGGACTGGCTTTGATCACCATCTGGCACAATCCGCGCTGTTCGAAATCGCGCCAGACGCTGGCCCTGATCGAAGATCGCGATGTGACGATCCGCAAATACCTCGAAGACGCGCCGACAGTGGAGGAAATCCGCGCCGCGCGCGATGCCCTTGGTATGGGCGCGATCGAGATGATGCGGGTGAAGGAAAAGGTGTTCAAGGAACTTGGCCTGTCCAGAACCGACGACGACGAGATCCTGATCGCCGCGATGGCGGAAAACCCGGTGCTGATAGAACGCCCGATCGTGTTCGCGAACGGCAAGGCCGCGATCGGACGCCCGCCCGAGGCAGTGCTGGAAATTCTTTAACGAATACAGCGGGATGACACCCCCCCGCGATTACCCACAGCCTATCCACAAGCCCCGACAGCCGCGAATTCATCCACAGGCCGCCTATCCGGCAGCCGCCCGGCGTTCCAGCGCCGGGTAGCGCAGTCCAAGCGTCACGCCGCGCACGACGAAGGATATCAACAGGGATATCCACAGGCCGTGATTGCCGAAAACCGGCACAAGCGCAACCAGCGCAGCGAGATAGACGGCAAAGCTCACCACCATCATGTTGCGCATGTCGCGCCCGCCGGTGGCGCCGATGAAGATCCCGTCCAGCATCCACGCCCCGACACCGGCGACCGGCGCCATCACCATATAGACCAGGAACACCCGCGCCTCTTCCCGCACCGCATCGGACGTGGTCATGATGTCGATGATCGCCCCGCCGGCGACGGCGAAGGCCGCCATCATGGCAACCCCGACCACCAATCCCCAGAAACTGCTGACGATCGCGGCACGGCGCAGCCGCGCAATGTCGCGCGCGCCCATGTACTGCCCGACCAGAGCTTCGGCGGCAAAGGCGAACCCGTCCATCCCATAGGCGGTGATATAAAGGAACTGCAGCAGCACCTGGTTCGCCGCCAGCGTGGTATCGCCGAAATCCGCCCCCAGCATCACGAAGGACAGGAACATCAACTGCAACAGCAGCGACCGGATCAGGATATTGGCGTTCAGCGCCATCATGTGGCGCAGGCGATCCCGGTCGAACACCCGCGGCCAATCGCGCCAGGCCGGCACCGCGAAAGCCCCCCGGCACAACCACAGAGCAAGGCCAAAGGCGCTCCATTCCGACAGGAATGTCGCGCGGGCCACCCCTTGGACGCCCCAATCCAGACCGAGCACGAAAACCAGGTCCAGCAGGATGTTCAGCCCGTTCATCCAGAACTGGATCAGGAACACGGACCGCGTGCGTTCCTGCGCGATCAACCATCCGGTCAGCCCATAGATCGAAATCGCCGCCGGGGCGCTGAAAACGCGGATCTGCATGTATTCACGCGCCAGCGTTTCCACCTCCGCCGTGGCCGGCGACATCCAGAACGCGGCGGCGAAAATCGGGATCTGCAACAGGATGATCGCCAAGCCCGCCGTCCAGGCGATCAACAGCGCCCGCGTCAGCAGCGCCGCGACCTCGCCCACCTTTCCTGCGCCATGCGCCTGGCTGACCAGACCGGTCGTGCCCATCCGCAGGAACCCGAAGATCCAGTAGATCGCGGTCAGGATGATCGCGCCGATGCCCACCGCGCCGATCGGCGCGGCCTGCCCCATCTGCCCGACCACCCCGGTGTCGACAGCCCCCAGCAAGGGCACCGTGGCATTCGACAGCACGATGGGCAGGGCGATGGTCAAAACCCGTTTATGCGTCACCTGCCGCGGCGCTGCGACCTCAGCCATCGCTTTGCGGCATCAGGAAATGCCCGGTCGCCTGTGCGAAGGGCCGGCCGCGATTGTCCTGCCAGGCCTCGACATGCACCGACGCATAGCGCCGCCCCGACCGGTTCACCCGGGCCCGCGCATAGGCATCGCGCGGCAGGCCGGAGCGCAGGTAATCTACCGTGAAATCGATGGTTTTCGGCAATGCTGGCAGGGTCCCCGCGACCAGCGTTTCGGCATCAATCTCACCGCTTTCGATCTTTTCCCACAGGATCGACCAGCTCAGCCCGATGATCGACGTCACTTCCAGGAATGCCGCCGTGGCGCCGCCGTGAATCGCCGGCAGCATCGGGTTGCCGATCAGCATTTCCTTGAATGGCATGATCGCGGTCAATTCGTCGCCACGCCGGTCGAATTCAATCCCCAGGAACTGGATGTAAGGTACCCCGTGGACCAGGGCATTGAGCGCGGCATCGCGGCGCTGCTTGACCACCTGCACGGGTTCGGGCGGTTTGCGTCCCATCAGTTGCCCCCCACGGTGAAGGTGCCGGCGGCGGTCGCCACCGGGTGTTCGTCATTGTCGTCCAGCGCTTCGGCCCGCACGAAGGCGACCGAGCGGGTGATGCGGTAGCAGGTGGCGCGGGTGCGGATGGTCTGGCCGGGCGTGGCGGGGCGCATGTAATCGATCCGCAGGTCGATCGTGGCCGTATGGCCCTTCATCTTGGGATGGCTCATCACCGCCGCGCCGCAGGTGGTATCGAGCAGCGCGAACACCGCGCCGCCGTGAATCACCCCGGTCTGGGGATCACCGACGAACCGTTCATCATAAGGCATCTGCATCGCCGCAACGCCTTCGCCCACCTCGGTATAGTTCATCCCCAGTTCCCTGGAATGGGGAATGGCCTCGATGAACTGCTGTGCCATTTTCGTCTGATCGACCGCCATCAACCGCTCCTGACTTGTCACGTAACGTTTATGGGCTGCAATGCAGCGAAACCGCAAGAGCGGCGGTTGCCCTTGCCGAAACTTGATCCTACGCTAAGCTTCGAGGGAGGAAAGAGATGTCCGAAGCACGACTGTCTTTCAAGGAAATGTGCGCCAAGTTCGACGTGACCCCGCGGACGCTGCGCTATTACGAATATATCGAACTGCTGCAGCCCGACCGCGAAGGCCGGGCCCGGTTCTATGGCCCGCGCGAAGTCGCGCGGATGACCTTGATCCTGCGCGGCCGGCGGTGGGGGTACCCGCTGGAATGGATTCGGCAATGGCTGCTGATCTATGACAAGGAAGGGTCCAGGGCACAGATGGAAGCCTGGGTCGACAGCGCGACAAAGCAATTGGCAGAACTGACCGAACAACGCCGTCAGCTGGATGAGGCAATCGAGGACTTGACCAGGTCGCGCGATGATACGGCCGAGGCGCTCAAGTCGATGTAATACTGCCGAAATCGGTCAAGAACAGGGCTGGGAATACCCGGCCCTTGTTATTTTTTGACCAATTGTTCTGTTTTTCTCTCGAAATGGCTGCGCCCTCTGCCTAGGGTTACCTTGGTTGATCCTACGTCAAGCCAAAGGTGACGCAACGTACATCTTACGTAAACGTCAACTCCTATTGTAACCACCGGTCAGAGGTCGCAGCTTTGGACCGGTGCCATAGCCCGCGAGCGAAAAAATGACCGATGAAACCATGACGATCCGCGAAATGTGCGATGCATTTCAGGTCACCCCGCGCACCTTGCGCTTCTACGAGGCCAAGGAGCTTCTGTTCCCGATCCGCGAGGGACAAAAACGCCTGTTCACCAAGCGTGACCGGGCACGGCTGAAACTGATTTTGCGGGGCAAGCGTTTCGGCTTCAGCCTCGAAGAGATCCGGCAACTGCTGGACCTTTACAACATGGGTGACGCGCAGCTGACCCAGCTGACCCGCACCTTCGAGATCGCGAAGCAACGCCTGCGCGACATGGAAGAACAGCGAGATGAGCTGGAAACGGCCATCGAGGAGCTGAAGGAACAGATGAAATGGGGCGAGGAAATGATCGCCTCGCTTCAGGAACAGAAGAAAGCCGCGGAATGACTGCGGCCTGAAAGGGAGACCGACATGCCCAGTTACACCGCCCCCGTCAAGGATATGCAGTTCGTGTTGCATGACCTGCTGCAGGTCAGCCAATCGGACATCCCCGGCTATGGCGATCTCGACTCCGAATTCACCTCGGCGGTGCTGGAAGAAGCGGGCAAGATCACGTCCGAGGTCCTGACCCCGCTGAACATGATCGGCGACACCGAGGGCTGCACTCTGGAAAACGGCGTGGTGCGCACGCCGACCGGGTTCAAGGAGGCCTTTGATCAGGTTCGCGAAGGCGGCTGGACCGGTCTGGACATGCCCGAGGAATATGGCGGTCAGGGCCTTCCCTATGTCATGGGCACCGCGGTGGGCGAAATGTTCAGTTCCGCCAACCAGGCTTTCACCATGTATCAGGGGCTGACCCACGGCGCCGCCTCGGCCATCCTGGCGCATGGGACCGAGGAGCAGAGAAACACCTATCTGCCGAAAATGGTCAGCTGCGAATGGACCGGCACCATGAACCTGACCGAACCGCATTGCGGCACCGACTTGGGCCTGATGCGCACCAAGGCGGTTCCGCAGGATGACGGATCCTACAAGGTATCGGGCCAGAAAATCTTCATCTCGGCG
>JAWVXM010000051.1:0-13327 GCA_033723255.1 Thalassovita sp. | reverse complement strand
TTGGGGCAGTTATAGAAAACCGAGGGAAACACAATGAAAACGATTCTCTTCGCAACCACCGCACTGGTTGCTTCGGCAGGCATCGCAGCCGCCGACATCAGCTTCTCGGGCTCGGCTCAAGCTGGTATCGCCAACGAAGAAGGCGTCAAGACCGACATCTATTCGTTCGCTGACCTGAAGGCCAACATGTCGGGTGAGTCCGACAACGGTATCTCGTTCGGCGCCAGCATCACCATCAGCGCAGGCAACGAAAAGTACGACATCGGCGACTGGGAATTCGACGGTTCCAAGGACAACACCACCAGCCTGGGTGACGTATGGATCGCAGCTGGCGGCGCCAAGCTGGCCTTCGAGCAGGAAGACATCGACGATCTGTACGAAGATGACAACGATTCGCATGACGTCCAGTTCAGCTACTCGATGGGCGCCATCTCGGTCGACCTGACCTATGACGCTAACGAAGATAGCGAGGCTGCCAGCGCCACTAACGCAGAGTACTCCTACTCGCTGGGTTATTCGGCAAACGGCCTGACCGCATCGGTTGTTGGCAACGACCTGGATGACCAGATGTACGTCAAGGCATCCTACGCTGTGAACGACATGCTGACCGTTGGCGCCAAGTATGACCTGGGCGGCGGCACCGCAGTCACCACCGTTTCGGTTGACTACGCTGCAAACGGCTTCTCGGCCGGTATCGACGTCAAGGACAACGACGACTGGGATCTGGACCTGGGTTACACCGCAGGTGCAATCTCGATCGCAGCTGAAACCGACGAGTCGGACGCATGGGAAGTCACCGGTGCATATGACTTCGGTGGCGGCCTGTCGGCAGTTGCTGGTCTGAACGCAGACGACGACTACTACCTCGGCGTGAAGATGAGCTTCTAATCTCATCAGCCAATTTGGTTAGGGAAGAGCGGGCATATTGCCCGCTCTTTTCTTTTGCGCTAGGCCTTGGCCCGGTTTGAACGGAGCGAAATCATGGGGCTGCAGGACATCAGGGCGCGGATCGCCAAGGCAGAAAAAGACGCCGGTCGCGCGCCGGGATCGGTGCAGCTGATCGCCGTTTCCAAGGTGCAGCCCGATGAACGGGTCGAAGCGGTGCTGCAACAGGGCCACAAGCTGTTTGGCGAAAACAAGGTGCAGGAAGCGGCCGGGAAATGGCCGGATTTCCGCGAACGGTTCGACGGCGTCGAAGTGCACCTGATCGGCCCGCTGCAGACCAACAAGGCGCGCCACGCGATGGAGCTGTTCGAGGCGATCCATTCGCTGGACCGGCCGAAACTGGCACATACGCTGGCGCGGCTGGCGCAGGAGCTGGGCCATTGCCCGGACCTGTTCATCCAGGTGAACACCGGCGAGGAACCGCAGAAGGCCGGCGTGTTGCCGGAGGAGGCGGATGCCTTCATCGCCGAATGCCGCGACCTGGGCCTGCCGGTGGTCGGGCTGATGTGCATCCCGCCGGTGGACGAAGAACCGTCGCTGCATTTCGCGCTTCTGGCCAAGATCGCCGAACGCAACGGGCTGAAGGGCCTGTCGATGGGGATGAGCAGCGATTTCGAAACCGCCATCGCGCTTGGCGCCACCCATGTGCGGGTCGGGTCGGCCATTTTCGGCGAACGCGACTACGGGTAAACCCGGCGCATTCCGAACGTGAAAAAAGCCGCGGAACCGGATGTGGTTCCCGCGGCTTCTGCTATCTGGACGGCCGAAACCCGGTGCCGGATCAGTCGTTCTGGCCCAGCTTCGGCGACGGATGGTCGAGCTTGAGTTCCGCATCCGAGAACCGGAACGGCGACCGCACGCCCGGCACCCCATCCAGTTCCACCTTCATGCCACGGGCCTGTACATGCGGATCGGCGAAGACCTCGGACAGGTCGTTGATCGGCCCGGCCGGAATGCCGCGTTCCTCGCAGCCCGCCAGCAGTTCGGCCTTGCTGCGCTTGCGGGTCTCGCCCATCAGCAGCTCGATCATGCGGGGACGGTTGGCCACCCGGTCGGCATTTTTCAGGAATTCCGGCGCCTCGGCCATCCAGTCCAGCCCGAGAAGCGCGCAAAGCCGCTGGTACTGGGCGTCGTTGCCGGTGGCGATGATGATATAGCCGTCGGCGCAGTCGAACACCTGGTAGGGGGTCAGGTTCGGGTGGTAATTGCCGGTCCGCCCCGGCGGCGTGCCGGTGGTCAGGTAGTTCATCGCCTGATTGGCGGTCACGGAAACCGCCACGTCCATCAGCGCCATGTCGATATGTTGCCCCTTGCCGGTCTTTTCACGCTGGTAAAGCGCGGCCAGGATCCCCGCCACCGAATAGACGCCGGTGAAAATATCGGTGACCGCCACGCCGACGCGCTGCGGCTGGCCTTCGGGATCGCCGGTGATCGACATCAGCCCGGACATGCCCTGGATGATGTAATCGTAACCGGCGCGATGGGCATAAGGCCCATCCTGCCCGAACCCGGTGATCGAACAGTAGATCAGCCGCGGATTGATTTCTTTCAGGCTGTCGTAATCGAGCCCGTATTTCTTCAGCCCGCCGAGCTTGAAATTCTCGATCAGGATATCGGCGTCACGGATCAGTTCGCGCACCCGTTCCTGCCCCTCGGGCGTGCGGAAATCCACCGTGATGGATTGCTTGCCGCGGTTGCAGGAATGGAAATATGCGGCGGTCTTGTCGCCGTCGCGTTCGATGAAGGGCGGGCCCCATTGCCGGGTATCATCCCCGGCGGGGCTTTCCACCTTGATCACGTCGGCGCCCAGGTCGGACAAGGTTTGACCGGCCCAGGGGCCGGCCAGAATACGGGCAAGCTCAACAACCTTGAGCCCGGTCAGCGGTGCGGTCATTACATTCCCAGTTTCTGATCGATGATTTCTTTCAGGTCCTCATAGGGCATATTGGAATACTTTTCACCATCGATAAAAAGCGTCGGCGTCCCGGTGACTTCATCCGCCTTGGCATTCTGCTGCGACCAGGTGTAAAGCGCCTGCGCCTGGGCGCCGTCGCTCAGGCAGCTGTCGAGCTGCTGCTTGGTCAGTCCCGCGACCAGGCCGATCTTGCGCAGGTTCTGTTCGATGCTGCCCAGGTCACCCTTGCCGATCCAGCCACGCTGATCGGCATAGAGCAGATCGGCAATGCCGAAGAACCGGTTCGGATCACAGCGCGCCACCATCGCGGCCCACAGGCCCGGGCGGTCGAAATAGACATCGCGGTAGATGAAACGCACCTTGCCGGTATTCACATATTCGGCCTTCAGCTGCTTCATCGGACCGTTGGCGAAATTGGCGCAATGGGGACAGGTGAAGGAAGCATATTCCATCACGGTAACCGGGGCGTTTTCCGCGCCCATCGCCATTTCACGGATGCCGGACAGATCCACATCGGCGTCTTGGGCGAAAGCAGCGCCGAATCCGGGCAGGCCGGACGACTGCGGCAAGAGCGAAAGCGCACCGGCGGAAATGGCAGCGGCCCCGATCAGGCCCAAGGCGTATCTGCGGTTCATATGGAAACCTTTCTTAACGTTTTGTCTTGGATAGAACGTTCCGGGCCAGCGCTTCAAGGGCTGTGCGCAATGCGGCGTCTTCCGCCCCGGCGGCAATTTCGGATGCTTCGCGCCGGATCGCCGGGTCCGGCGCGGCCGGTTTTGGCGGTGCCTTGGTGGCATAGCTGAAATCGGCCTGGCCCTCGGCGAAACCGGTCGGCGCGGTCTGGGTGATGCGGATGCGCGAAATGGCGTTGTAGCCGTAAACGCCGTTGACCTTCTCGCGCAGCTGTTCCTTCTGCATTTCGACCATCGGGGCCTGCGCGCCGGTCGTCAGCACGGTCAGCGTCGCGCCGAATCCCTGCCGGCCGTATTTGACCTCGACCGGGCGGGCGATGGCGGCCAGATCCTGGCCGGCGATTTCCGGCCAGTGGGTCAACAGGCGAGTGACGGCAAAGCCACGCGATTCGCCCGCCTTGCGGATCTGCGGTTGCAGAAGCGAGGCGGTGCGGGCAAATCCCTTTGTCGTGCTGCGTCTGGGCGCCATGACTTGCATCCTTCGTTCCGGCCCTATTCTAGTAAGGCAGGGGCAGGACGCCAGCGAATAGGACATGACGAGGAATAAAGTTTGCGTGACGCGGAAATGAACCGGCCCAGGGTCGACGATCTGCTGAAATGGTATGACGTCCATGCGCGGGACATGCCCTGGCGCGTGGGCCCGCAGGCGCGCCGCGACGGTATGCGCCCTGATCCCTATCGCGTGTGGCTGTCCGAGGTGATGCTGCAGCAGACCACGGTGGCGGCGGTCCGGGACTATTTCCACCGCTTCACCACCCGCTGGCCCACGGTGGCGGATCTGGCGGCAGCGGAAGATGCCGATGTGATGGGCGAATGGGCCGGGCTGGGATATTACGCGCGCGCCCGCAACCTGTTGAAATGCGCCCGCACCGTGGTGGCCGATCATGGCGGCGTCTTCCCGGACACGCGCGAAGGCCTGCTGGGCCTGCCCGGCATCGGGCCATACACCGCGGCGGCGATTTCGGCCATCGCTTACGATCTGCCGGAAACCGTGGTGGACGGAAATGTCGAACGGGTGATGGCGCGGCTGCATGACCTGCATGTGCCGCTGCCCACGGCCAAGCCCGAACTGACCGATCTTGCCGCCCGGCTGACCCCGGACGCGCGGCCCGGCGATTACGCCCAGGCGGTGATGGATCTGGGCGCCACGATCTGCACGCCGAAGAACCCCGCCTGCGGCATCTGCCCGTGGCGCGCGCCCTGCATCGCCCGCGCCGCCGGAACCGCGCCGGAATTGCCGAAGAAACTGCCGAAGAAAGCCAAGCCGATCCGGCTTGGCATCGCCTATGTCGGGCGGCGCACCGACGGGGCCCTGCTGCTGGAACGCCGCCCCGACAGGGGGCTTCTGGGCGGCATGCTGGGCTGGCCTGGGTCGGACTGGGCTGAAGTCGCGCCACAGGAAACTCCGCCGGTGCAGGCGGACTGGTGCGATGCCGGCGCCGAGGCGCGCCATACCTTCACCCATTTTCACCTGCGCCTGGCGGTGCGGGTGGCGGAGCTGCCGATGGACGCAGCGCCCGATTGCGGGGAATTCGTGCCGCGCGACAGGTTCCGGCCCTCCGACCTTCCCACGGTGATGCGAAAGGCGTTTGACCTTGCGCGGGCTTCGTTTGAAGATGACGGGTGACGCGCGACCCCTGTTTATGTCCGGGAAGGGAAAGCATCGATGATCCCCGCCGAAAACCTGCGCCGTTTCCGCAATGCCGCGCCGTTCTGGCTGTCGCTGAGCCTGGTGCCGGTTGCCATCTTCAGCACCGGGATGGGCGGGCTCTGGACCGTGCTGTTGCCGCTCTGGGCCTGGTGGCTGTTCACGGTTTTGGATGCCGTCCTTGGGCTCAACCTGGAAAATGCCGATCCGCAGACACCCGAGGCCGACCTGTTCTGGTACCGGCTGATCACCTTGATCTGGTTCCCGGTCCAGTTCGTGGTGATCTACGGGATGATATTCTATGTCAGCCGCGCCGATCACCTTGGTTTCGGGGAAAAGCTGGCGTTGTTTTTCGGCGTCGGGGTGATTTCCGGCACGGTGGGCATCGTCTACGGCCACGAACTGATGCATCAGAAGAACCGCTTCGAACGCGGGCTGGGCGATCTGTTGCTGGCAACGGTGCTCTATTCGCATTTCCGATCCGACCATCTGCTGGTGCATCACCGTCATGTGGGTACGCCGCGCGACGTGGTGACGGCGCGCTACAATGAAGGCTTCCACCGGTTTTTCGCCCGGGTGCTGCGCGACGGGTTGAAATCGTCCTGGGAGGCGGAAAAGGCGATGCTGGAACGGCGCAAGCTGCCGGTTCTGCACGGATCGAACCCGTTCTGGCGCTATGGCCTGCTGCAGACGGGCGCGATCGTTCTGGCCCTTATCGTGGGCGGCTGGGAAGGCATGCTGCTGTTCGCAGTGCAGGCCTTCAGCGCGATCTGGCAGCTGGAGCTGACCAACTACGTGGAACATTACGGGCTGACCCGCAAACATCTGGGCGGTGGAAAATACGAACATGTCAAACCGCATCACAGCTGGAACGCGGCGCATAAGGCGACGAACTGGTTGCTGATCAATCTGCAGCGCCATTCGGATCACCATTACAAACCCGACCGGCGGTTTCCCCTGCTGCAAAATTACGATGAAGCACAGGCGCCGCAATTGCCCTTCGGCTATCCTCTGATGGCGCTGATGGCGATGATCCCGCCGCTATGGCGCCGGGTGATGAACCCCCGGGTGCGCGGCTGGCGCAGGCAGCATTATCCCGAGATAGAGGACTGGCAACCCTACAAGACCGGGGAACTGCCGCTGCCGCGGCTCTGACGGCGGGATTGCAGAAATTTCCGCCTCCGGCGGGAGTATTTCGGCCAAGAAGAAAGCCTAGCGCATCAGCTCCGGCAGGTCGCCGGTAAGGCCGGCGGCTTCGCGGATGAAATTGCGGCGCAGCGGCGGCAGGGCGTTGATCACGCCCATGCCGAGATCGCGGGCGGCGCGCAGCAGCGGGTTGTCGCTGGAAAAGAGCTTATTGGTCAGGTCGGTGGTCAGCGCCAGCGTGGCGGTGTCGAAGCGGCGCCATTGCTGGTAGCGTTCGAGCACCAGCGGGGAGGCGAAATCCTCGCCGCGGCGGTGGGCCTCGGACAGCACCTGGGTCAGTGCGCCGATATCGCGCAGCCCGGCATTCAGCCCCTGTCCCGCGATCGGGTGCATGCCATGCGCCGCGTCTCCGACAAGCGCCAGCCGCTCGGCGATGAAACTGTCGGCGACGGTCAGGTTCAAAGGA
The DNA here is from genome assembly GCA_033723255.1 of Thalassovita sp. Lineage (GTDB taxonomy): Bacteria > Pseudomonadota > Alphaproteobacteria > Rhodobacterales > Rhodobacteraceae > Thalassobius. The sequence goes on along the minus strand of JAWVXM010000051.1, from coordinate 6,515 downwards.
TAGGTAAAGCGTTTGCCGGCCAGCCGGATTTCGCCCAGGAAATCGCCGAAACGCGGGCGCAGCACCTGCAGGTAATCGGCGTCGTTCAGCGCCTGGAAGCGGGCCGCGTTTTCGTGGCTTTCCGACCAGACGATCGAGGACATGTTGCCCGGCAGCGGCAGGATCGCCAGCGGGCCGGGCGGCATGAAGAACTGATGCGCGACGCCGTGATGCGGCAGGTCATGTTCGATGGCACAGACCAGCGCGGTCTGGCCGTAATCCCAGCCGCTGCGCTTGATGCCGGCGCGTTCGGCGGTGCCCGACTTGCGCCCGTCGCAACCGATCAGAAGCTGCCCGCGCAGGGTCTTGCCCGAGGCCAGCGTCAGCGTGACGCCGGATGCATCGGTGTCCTGCGCGGTGACGGTTTCGCCGTCCAGCACCGTGATCTTGTCGCTTTCCGCCATCGCCTGCGCCAGGGCGCGGCGCAGGTAGCGGTCTTCCAGCATGTAGCCCATCGGGCCTTCTTCGATCTCGGCGTGATCGAAATGCAGGAAGAAGGGCGACAGCGGGCCTTCGCCGGCGCGCCCGTCGCTGACCTTGATTTCCAGCATCGGCTGGCTGTGATCGGCGACCCGGTTCCAGATGCCGATATTGTCCAGCAGACGTTTCGAGGCCAGCGCCAGCGCATAGGCCCGGCCGTCGAAATCACCCGCGTTCTGGGTGGCGCGGGGCAGGGCGTCGATCACCGTGACGGCGAAACCCGCCTGCGCCAGTGCAATCGCAAGCGCGGGGCCGTTCAGCCCGCCGCCAACGATGAGAATTTCAGCGTCTTGATCCATGGGGTGCAATATGCGCCTTCGTACGGGATTGTCCATGCGTTCCGCTGCCGTTACCGTTCGGGCAACCACAGGGGAGGGCATGATGCAGGACTGGTTGAAAATGAGCGCCGCGGATCTTGGCCGGGGTATCGGCGAAGGCAGTATCGATCCGCTGGCGCTGACCCGGGCCTATCTGGACGCGATCGATACGCATGAATTCCGCGACCGCATCTATGCCCGCGTCACCGCCGACCGGGCGATGGCCGAGGCGCAGGCGGCGACCGAACGCGCCGCATCCGGGCATCGCCTGTCGCTGCTCGACGGGGTGCCGATCAGCTGGAAGGACCTGTTCGATACGGCCGGTGTGGCGACCGAGGCGGGATCGGCTTTGCTGCGCGACCGGGTGCCGGACCGGGACGCGCTGGTGTTGCGCAATGCCACCGCGAACGGGCTGGTCTGCCTGGGCAAGACCCATATGAGCGAACTGGCCTTTTCCGGTCTGGGGCTGAACCCGGTGACCGAAACGCCGCCCTGCGTCAATGATCTTGACGCGGTGCCGGGGGGGTCGTCGTCTGGGGCGGCGGCATCCGTTGCCTTCGGGCTGGCGGCTTGCGGCATCGGTTCTGATACCGGCGGGTCGGTGCGCATCCCCTCGGGCTGGAATGACCTGGTGGGGCTGAAGACGACGCCGGGCCGTTTGTCGCTGAACGGCGTGGTGCCGCTTTGCGCCAGGTTCGACACCGTCGGCCCGCTGTGCCGCACGGTCGAGGACGCGGCGCTGATGCTGGCGATGATGGAAGGCGGCAAGCCCGCCGATCTGCGCGGGGCAAGCTTGCAGGGCAAGCGGTTCGCGGTCTTGCAGACGGCGGTATTGGAGCCGTGCCGCGAAGAGCCCCTGAAGGCCTTCGAGGACGCGGTGGCGAAACTGGCCGATGCCGGGGCCGAGATCGTCCGGATCGATGCGCCGGAAGTGGCGCAAGCGATGGACCTGACCGGGATCCTTTACACCACCGAAGCCTATGGCACCTGGCGTGAGGTGATCGAGGCCAATCCGCAACTGATGTTCGACCGCATTCTTGATCGCTTCCGCGGGGGGGCGCATCACCTGGGCCATGATTACGTTGCCGCCTGGCAGGAACTGGACGGATACCGCGCCCGTTGGAATGCCCGTGTGGCAGGCTTTGATGCGGTGCTTTGCCCCACCGCGCCCAACCTGCCGCCGCAGCGGGACCGATTGATGTCGGATGACGACTATTACGTCACCGAGAACCTGCTGACGCTGAACAACACGCGGGTCGGCAACCTGATGGGCAATTGCGGCGTGACGGTGCCGACCGGCGTGCCCAGCTGTGGCATCCTGCTGAACGGGTTGCCGTTCCAGGAAGAGCGCCTGTTGCGCGTGGCGGCGGCGGCCGAGGCGGTTTTGCGCGGCGATTTAGCGCCGCGCCGCTTTGTCAAAAAGGTCACAGCGCCTCGGGGGGCGGATGCAATAATCTGGACGAAACCCATGTCATTGGGTAGTCTGGCAAAAAACGGGGCGTAAACGATCCCGTAACCTGAGGCAGTATCGAATGTTTCCTGAGCGGTTTTCGAACCTACCCGCTTATGCTTTCCCGCGTCTGCGCGCCCTGTTGGACGTGTTCGAACCGGGTGGCGAGGTCATGCATATGACCATCGGCGAACCGAAGCACGCTTTCCCCGACTGGGTGGCGGGCATTCTGGCCAAGAATATCGACGGTTTCGGCAAGTATCCCCCCAATGACGGCACGCCGGAATTGCAGGCGTCGATCGCCGGCTGGATCAGGCGCCGTTACGGTGTCACGGTCGACCCGGCGGCGCAGGTGATGCCGCTCAACGGCACGCGCGAAGGGCTGTACAACGCCGCGATGGCGCTGATCCCCGAACAGGTGAGCGGGCAAAAGCCCGTCGTCCTGATGCCGAACCCGTTTTACCAAGTCTACATGATCGGGGCGATTTCCGTCGGTGCCGACCCGGTATTCGTTTCGGCGACAAAGGAAACCGGGCATCTGCCCGATTTCGCGGGCCTGTCCGAGGACGTGTTGAACCGTACCGCCGTGGCCTATATCTGTTCGCCCGCCAACCCGCAGGGGGCTGTTGCGTCGCGTGACTACTGGGCCGATCTGATCCGGCTGGCGGAAAAGCACGATTTCCGTATCTTCGCCGATGAATGCTATTCCGAGATCTACCGCGACGACCCGCCGGTTGGCGCGCTGCAGGTGGCGCAGGAACTGGGGGCGGATCCCGAACGGGTGGTGATTTTCCATTCGCTGTCGAAACGGTCGAACCTGCCGGGATTGCGATCCGGCTTCGTGGCGGGCGGGCCAGACTGCATGAAGCGGATCAAACAATTGCGCGCCTATGCCGGCGCACCGCTGCCGCTGCCGCTGCAGCGCGTGGCCGAAGCGGTCTGGGACGACGAAGAACACGTGATCGAAAACCGCCGCCTTTACCGGGAAAAATACCTCGTCGCGGACGAGCTGTTCGCGGGCGTCGAGGGCTACCAGAGCCCCGAAGCGGGCTTCTTCCTGTGGTTGCCGGTCGGCGATGGCGAAGAAGCGGCGCTGAAGCTCTGGCAGGAAACCGGCGTGCGGGTTCTGCCCGGTGCCTATCTGGCGCGGGACGTGGACGGGTTCAATCCGGGCAAGCAATACATAAGGGTCGCGATGGTGGCCCCGAAAGAAGACATGCGGCGCGGGCTGATCAAGCTGCGCGACTGCATCTACGGGTAAGTGAACGAGGGCAGGTAATGGCATATCAGGCACGAGGACGCGATCCGCTGTTCGACAGCGACATGCAGGCTGCGATCGAAAAGCGCGGCAGGGAGCTTCTGGGCATCGTTCTGTCGCTTCTGGGGCTTGCCGTGGCGGCGATGATATTTTCCTATCACCCCGATGATCCGTCCTTCATGTCGGCCACCGACGCGCCTGTGCAGAACTGGCTGGGCCGGACCGGGGCCTCGATTTCCGCCTTCCTTTTCGTTGTGGTGGGCAATGGCGGCTGGATCATTGCGCTGGCCCTGATCGGCTGGGGGCTGCGCCTGGCGCTGCATCGCGGATCGGAACGGGCCTTTGGTCGCCTGATCTTCCTGCCGATCCTGATCGCGGTGACCTCGGTCTATGCCTCGACCCTCGTGCCCGGCCCCGACTGGAGCCACGGTTTCGGCCTTGGCGGGCGCTTCGGCGATACCGTGCTTGGCGGGGTCCTGAATTTTCTGCCCGTCGGCATGAGCCTGGCGCTGAAGCTGGCATCGGTCATTCTGGCCGTGGTGATGGTGGCCCTGGCCGTCTTCGTGCTGGGCTTCACCCTGCCCGAACTGCGCCTGACCGTGCGGTTCCTTCTGGTCGGCGTGATCATGACCTACGCCACCCTGATGACCCTGCTGGGCCGGGGCGCGACCGGTGCGGTCGGCGCGGCGCAATCGCTGCAGGCCCGCAATGCCGCGCGGCGCGAAGCCCGTGATCAGCTGGCGCAGGAACAGGCGGAATGGGCGGCGCAGAACGCCTGGAGCGAAGAACCCGACGCGGTGATCGAACAGGACTCTGAACCGGCCAAGCCCGGGTTGCTGAAGCGGATGCCGACGCTGATCCGCCGCCCCGATCCGGCGCCCGAGGACCTCCCCGAACCCGAGCTGGTCGAACGCCAGGGCACGGCGGATGTCGCCGCCCCCGAAGACGACCGGATCAAGGCCAAGATCGCCGACGTGATCAAGAGCCGGGTGCGCAACAACCCCAATGTGCAGGTCGAAGCCGTGGCGCCGCTGACCAAGGGGCGCGGCCGTGGTCCAGATCCCTTGATCCTGAACGGCAAACCGGCCGGTTTGCCTCCCGAACCGCCGCTGACGGCCGCCCCCGCCGCGACGCCGCTGGCGGCGACCCGCAGCTTTGAAGATCCCGCCCCGGCGCCCTTTGCAGCGGACGTGCCGCCTGAGGACGCGGAGATCGCCGAGTTCGATCCGGAAGCGGGATATGAGGCAGATTTCGAACCGGCAGAGCCGGCCCCGCGCCCGGTTCCCGTGCCGGAGCCGCGCAAGGTGGTGCAGCATCTGAACCGCAAACCGGTACAGCCCTCGACCCGTGCCCGTGCCGAAGCGCAGCCGTCGCTGCAATTCGAAGACAACCGCCCGGAATTCGAATTGCCGCCGCTTTCCCTGCTGACCAACCCGGTCAGCATTCAGCGCCATCACCTCAGCGACGAGGCGCTGGAGGAAAACGCCCGCATGCTCGAAAACGTGCTGGATGATTACGGAGTGAAGGGCGAAATCGTTTCGGTCCGCCCCGGCCCCGTCGTCACCATGTACGAACTGGAACCGGCCCCGGGCCTGAAAGCATCGCGCGTAATCGGTCTTGCCGACGATATCGCGCGGTCGATGTCGGCGCTGTCGGCGCGCGTGTCCACCGTGCCGGGGCGCAGCGTGATCGGCATCGAACTGCCCAACGAGAACCGCGAAAAGGTGGTTCTGCGCGAAATCCTCGCCGCCCGCGATTTCGGCGACAGCAACATGAAGCTGCCGCTGGCACTGGGCAAGGATATCGGCGGTGACCCGGTGGTAGCGAACCTTGCCAAGATGCCCCACCTTCTGATCGCCGGGACCACCGGTTCGGGTAAATCGGTGGCGATCAACACGATGATCCTGTCGCTGCTTTACCGCCTGACCCCGGACGATTGCCGGCTGATCATGATCGACCCGAAGATGCTGGAACTTTCCGTCTATGACGGCATCCCGCACCTGCTGTCGCCCGTCGTGACCGACCCGAAAAAGGCTGTGGTGGCTCTGAAATGGGTCGTGGGCGAAATGGAAGACCGCTATCGCAAGATGTCCAAGATGGGCGTGCGCAATATCGACGGCTATAACAGCCGCGTTGCCGATGCTCTGGCTAAGGGTGAAACCTTCTCGCGCACGGTGCAGACCGGGTTCGACGACGACACCGGTGAACCCGTGTTCGAGACCGAGGAAATCACCCCAGTCAAGATGCCCTATATCGTCGTCATCGTCGACGAGATGGCCGACCTGATGATGGTGGCGGGCAAGGAAATCGAAGCCTGCATCCAGCGCCTGGCTCAGATGGCGCGGGCGTCGGGCATCCACCTGATCATGGCGACGCAGCGGCCCTCGGTCGACGTGATCACCGGCACGATCAAGGCGAACTTCCCGACCCGGATTTCGTTCCAGGTGACGTCCAAGATCGACAGTCGCACCATCCTTGGCGAAATGGGTGCCGAACAGCTTCTGGGCATGGGGGACATGCTTTACATGGCCGGCGGGGCCAAGATCAGCCGCTGCCACGGGCCGTTCGTCAGCGATGAGGAGGTCGAGGAAATCGTCAATCATCTCAAGGCCTATGGCCCGCCCGATTACGTCGGCGGCGTGGTCGAAGGCCCGGACGAGGACAAGGAAAGCGATATCGATGCGGTGCTGGGCCTTGGCGGCAACACCAGCGGCGAAGACGCGCTGTACGATCAGGCGGTGGCCATCGTGATCAAGGACCGCAAATGTTCGACCTCTTACATTCAGCGCAAGCTGGCCATCGGCTATAACAAGGCTGCGCGGCTGGTCGAACAGATGGAAGACGAAGGCGTGGTGAGCGCCGCCAACCATGTCGGAAAACGCGAAATCCTCGTTCCGGAACAATAGGATCGACCTGCCCGCCGGTTGCGCCGGTGGGCGGTCCTATGTCCATCGCGGATTTGTGAGCAAAG
>JAWVXM010000050.1:0-13412 GCA_033723255.1 Thalassovita sp. | reverse complement strand
TCATCGGGAAGCAGTTTTCGTGCTTTTCCACCACGCAGTCGAAGATCACCGGACCGTCATAGGCCAGCATTTCCTTGATCGCTTCGTCGAGATCGTCGGGATCATCGCAATAGATGCCCTTGCATCCGAACGCCTCGGCCAGCTTGACGAAATCGGGCAGCGCCTCGGACCAGCTGTGCGAATAGCGTTCGCCATGCAGAAGTTCCTGCCACTGGCGCACCATGCCAAGCCGTTCGTTGTTCAGGATGAACTGCTTGACCGGCAGGCGGAACTGCACCGCGGTGCCCATTTCCTGCATGTTCATCAGCCACGATGCTTCGCCGGCGACGTTGATCACGAGGGCATCGGGATGCGCCATCTGGATGCCCACAGATGCGGGGACGCCATACCCCATGGTGCCAAGCCCGCCCGAGGTCATCCAGCGGTTGGGATCTTCGAAGCCCAGGTACTGCGCCGCCCACATCTGGTGCTGGCCTACCTCGGTACAGACGTAACGGTCATGTCCCTTGGTCAGCTCTTCCAGCCGGTGCAGCGCGTATTGCGGCTTGATGACCTTGCCTTCCTGCTTGAATTTCAGGCAATCCACCGCCTTCCAGCTGTCAATCTGTTTCCACCAGCCTTGCAGCGCTTCCTTATCGGTCTTGCGACCGCGCGCCTTCCATACCTTCAGTACGTCTTCCAGCACATGTCCCACGTCGCCCACGATCGGGATGTCGACGCGGATCACCTTGTTGATCGAGCTGGGGTCGATGTCGATATGGGCCTTTTTCGATTTCGGGCTGAACGCATCAATCCGGCCGGTGATCCGGTCGTCGAAACGCGCACCGACATTGATCATCAGGTCGCAGTCATGCATCGCCATGTTGGCCTCATAAAGCCCGTGCATCCCCAGCATCCCCAGCCAACCCTCGCCACTGGCCGGATAGGCGCCAAGCCCCATCAGCGTCGAGGTCACCGGGAAACCGGTCGCGTCGGCCAGTTCGCGCAACAGTTGGCTCGCCGCCGGGCCGGAATTGATCACGCCACCACCGGTATAGAAGATCGGCTTCTTGGCGTTTTCGATCGCCTCGACCAGTTCCTCGATCTCGGCCATGTCGCCCTTGACCTGCGGCTGGTAGTGGCTGACCTCTACCTTCCGCGGCGCCACATATGTGCCGGAGGCAAATTGCACGTCCTTGGGAATGTCGATCAGAACCGGGCCGGGGCGTCCCGACCTGGCGACGTGAAAACCTTCGTGGATGGTGGCCGACAGATCGTCGGTATCCTTCACCAGCCAGTTATGCTTGGTGCAGGACCGGGTGATGCCGACGGTATCGGCTTCCTGGAACGCGTCCGAGCCGATCATGAAGGTCGGCACCTGGCCGGTCAGCACCACGATCGGGATCGAATCCAGAAGCGCATCGGTCAGCCCGGTCACCGCGTTGGTGGCGCCGGGACCCGAAGTCACCAGAACCACGCCGGGTTTGCCGGTGGAGCGGGCATAGCCTTCGGCGGCATGTACCGCGCCCTGTTCGTGGCGCACGAGCACATGGCGGATATCGTTTTGCAGGAAGATCTCGTCGTAAATCGGTAGTACCGCGCCGCCGGGATATCCGAATACGACTTCCACGCCCTGATCCTTGAGGGCCTGGACCACCATTTTCGCTCCGGTCATCTGACGTGTCATATTTTCGCTCCGTTTACGACGTCAACAATACTGCCAATAAAAAGCCCCCGATTTTCAATCGGGGGCGCATGGGGTTCCATTATGGTGTCCGTTACCGGCCCATGCGCCATTTTCCTACGACTACGACTAGCGCTTGCATCGTCAAAGGCTCCTTAAAGTGCTTGGCGGAGTATTATGGGTGGGGGCAGGGGGCGTCAACCGCGAAAAGATCGAAAAATGTCGCGCCGGGGCGGATTTTCTTTCCGAAAGTTGCGCATTGGCCGGCCGACGCGACATGTTGGCGGTCGCGGGCCGTCGTTTCGGGGGTCAAAGGCCGACACCGGTGCCCTGCAGAACCCCGTGCTCCAGCGCATAGCGCGTCAGCCCCGCGGTCGAGGAAATACCCAGCTTGCGCTTGATGTTCTTGCGGTGGGTTTCAACCGTGCGCACCGAGATATCCAGTTCCGCCGCCACTTCCTTGTTCGATTTGCCCTGTGCCAGCTGCAGCAGGATCGTCTGCTCCCGCCCGGTCAGCTGTTCGCGGCCGTCGCCCTCGGCCGGGGCGAGAGACCCCTGCGCGCCGGTGCAAAGGTACCGGTCGCCGCGCATCACCGTGTCGATCGCGTTCTTGATTTCCTCGGTCGGCACGTCCTTCAGGACATAGCCCATCGCGCCGTGGCTCAGCGCCGAGCTGATATATTCCCGGCTGTCATGCATCGACAGGATCAGAATCCGCGTTTCGGGGCAGCGTTCGAGGATGATTTCGGTCGCTGTCAGCCCGCCGATATCGGGCATGTTGAGATCCATCAGCACAACATCGGGGCGCAGGGTTTCGACCGCGTCGATGATGTCGCGCCCCTTATGGAAGGCGCCGATGATCTCGATATCGTCATAGGCTTCGAGGATCGATTGGATGCCTTCGGCAACCATCGGGTGATCATCGACGATCACGACTTTCACGGGATGTGTCATGGCGTTGCTTTCTTAGAAGTCTCGACAGCCCGGTCCGGCGGCAGCATGTGGCTGAGCGGCACGATCACCTCGATCATTGTGCCGTCGCGGCCCGAGTGAATTTTAAGGGAACCATCAAGCTGTTCAATGCGCTCCTGCATGTTGCGCAGTCCCAGACCGCCCGGAGGTTCGCCTTCCCCGGTGCGTTCTTCCGAACCGGACAGGCCACGACCGTTATCGCTGATGCGCAACGTGGCGCCCTTGCGGTGGCCGCGCAGGTCGACGGTGACCTCGCTGGCATCGGCATGGCGTTCGACATTGGTCAAGGCCTCTTGCGCGATGCGGTACAGCGCGATCTTGCTTTCCTCGTCAAGCCGGTTGCGGAACACGACGGTGGTGAAATCGACCTTGATGCCGGTGCGGGCGCTGAAATCCTCGGTCAGAGCCTTGATCGCGGGGCCAAGGCCAAGGTCGTCCAGGGCCCCGGGACGCAGGTCGCGGCTGATGCGGCGGACCTCCTGGATGGCGGTGGACAGATGCTCAATGCCCTTGTCGAGCATCTTGCCCGCCCGTTCATCCCCGGCACGGTACTGACGCCGGGAAATTTCCAGCGCATAGCGGATGCCGACCAGGATCTGGCTGATCCCGTCGTGCAGTTCCCGCGCGACGCGGCCACGTTCTTCTTCCTGTGCGTCGAACACCCGCTGGGTCAGCTTCTTTAGCTTGGCATCGGCCAAGCGGCGTTCGCGGATGTTGATCATCATGCCCGTGAAGAACACCAGAAGCAGCGCAGCCAGAGTGATGACGCCAATATAGATAAAGGTGCGCTGGACGCGGGCTTCCACCTCGGCACGGGCGGCGGCCACGTGCTGCAGGATGTCGTCGATGAACACGCCGGTGCCCACGGCCCACCGCCAGGACGGGAAGGAGGTGACATAGGTGATCATCCGCGCCTCTTCCCCGGTCGAGGGTTTCGGCCAGAGATGTTCGACATACCCGGCCCCCTGCCGGGCGGTATCGATGAATTCCGCGACGACCGGGGTGCCTTCGCTGTCGGTCAGTTCCGTCCAGTTCTGATTGATCAGCTCGGTCTGGCGCGGGCTGACCAGGTTGGTACCGTCATAGTCGTAGACGAAGAAGAACCCTTCTTCGCCATAGATCATCGCCGACAGGATCTGCATCACCTGCTGCTTGGCCGCCTCGTCGTCCGGCGCGGCGCGGCCATAGACGAAATAGAAGCCGTTGCGCGCCTGGGTCACGTAGTTGCGCAATTCGGCCTTTTTCGCGTTGATCAGTTGGGTTTCTAGCGCGTGGATTTCGCGTTCGGCCAGTTGCCGTGATTGATTCGCCACCAGAAGCGCAATCGCCGTCACCGCAAGAATCAGCGGTAAGGTCGCCAGAAGGAACAGTTTCTGACCGTAGGAGGGGCGCAGATTTTGGAAAATCCGGAACATGCGTGATTCGATACGCGCGATTCGGAGGGAATCAAAGCTGCTTTGCGCCGGAAAATTTCGAAAATGCTCAATGCAGCGGCAATCGGACGCGCCTTTTTGACCCCTTAGCCATGTTTCTACGTACTAGTAGGTATTCCCCAAGCGGGGGGCACTGGATAGTGTATACCACACTCGCAACGATCCGCACGGAAGCTGTCAACAAACCTTTCGTGCAGTGTTAAATCTGGGAGGATCATTAATGGATCGTCGTTCTTTTCTGAAAACTTCGGCTCTGGGCGGGTCGGCTGCTGCAGCTGCGTCGCTGGCAGCGCCGGCTTACGCGCAGGGCAAGCGCACCCTGACCATGGTCACCTCGTGGCCGCGCGGCTTCGCCGTTCTGGATGACGCGGCCAGCTATCTGGAAAAAATGGTTTCCGAATTGTCCGATGGCGCGCTGACCATCGACAAGAAGGCCCCGGGCGAACTGGTGGGCGCACTGGAAGTGTTCGACGCCGTGTCGTCGGGCCAGGCCGACATGTACCACTCGGCTGACTATTACTTCATCGGTCAGCACCCGGGCTATGCCTACTATACCGCAGTTCCGTTCGGCGGCACCGCGCAGGAAATCATCAACTGGTACTATCACGACGGCGGCGAACAGCTGCACGACGAGCTGGGCCAGATCTTCAACATGAAGGGCCTGATGGCCGGTAACTCGGGCTCGCAGTCGGGCGGCTGGTTCCGCAAGGAAATCAAGTCGGCTGCTGACTTCAACGGCCTGAAGTTCCGTATGCCGGGCCTGGGCGGCAAGGTGCTGGGCAAGCTGGGCGCGTCGGTTCAGAACATCCCCGGCGGCGAACTGTACCAGGCGCTGTCTTCGGGTGCGCTGGATGGTCTGGAATGGGTTGGCCCGATGGCAGACGAACGCGCCGGCTTCCAGGAAGTCGCGAAGGTCTACTACGCCGCAGGCTTCCACGAGCCGGGTTCGGCCCTGTGTGCCAACGTCAACCTGGACGTCTGGAACGACCTGAGCGACCAGCACCAGGCGATCCTGCGTTACGCATCTATGGCCACCACCCAGCTGCAGCTGTCGGAAACCCTGGCAAACAACGGTGCCGCGCTGGAGCGCCTGAAGGCACAGGGCGTCAAGGTTCTGCAGTTCTCGGACGATGTCTGGGATGCGTTCGGCGCAGCTTCGAAAGAGGTCAAGGACGAGAACATGGACGATCCGCTCTATGCTTCGATCCGCGAGAGCTTCGAAAAGTCGCTCTACACCTCGTCGGAATGGATCAACATGTCGGACGGTTTCTACGTTCAGCAGCGTAACCGCGTTCTGGGCGGCTAATAACGTTCACTTTCAGAATTGGGGGCTCCTGTCTGGCAGGGGCCCTCTCTTGGCTTCTTATGCCAACTCATACCCCCGGTAGGGGGAACAAGCGGGGGAAATCATGCAGGAAGAAAGCTCTGTCACATTCGGGCAGATCCTGGGTGCTTTGGGCGATGGTATCGTTTGGATATTCCAGAACTTTGCCATGGCATTCTACAATTTCGGCTATGCGGTATCGCATCCGCAGCTTTGGCTGGACTGGTCCGACAAGCAAGCCTTGATGCGCTTCGTCTACTATGGCGGCTCGGCCGAGTTCTTTTTCGTCGTCTTCACGACATTCTTGATCATCACGGCCTTCGGCATGTGGCGCAACGGCTTCATGTGGGGTTGCGTGCGGGTTCTTGAGGGCTTCGCCAACACGGTCGGACGGTTCTTTGCCTGGGCCGGTCTGCTGATGGTTCTGCAACAGATCATCATCGTCTTCATGCAGCGGATTTTCACCCGCCCCGATATCGTCTTCGGGTTCGGTGTGCCGCTGCAATTCGATATCAGCTGGTACGCCGAGGAACTGAAACTATACAACGCGCTGGTGGTGACGCTTTGCGCCACCTACACCTTCGTGCAGGGCGGTCACGTCCGGGTGGACCTGATCTATGCCGGGGTGAAATTCCGCACCAAGAAAGTGATCGATATGTTCGGATCGCTGTTCTTCATGATGCCCGCCGCGACGCTGATCTGGATGTATGGCTGGTTCTTCCTGTGGCGGCACCTGATCGTGCCGAAACCGTCCGCCAGTGACACGTTGGACCGTCTTCTGATGAAATCGCGCGCGCTGCGCTGGAACGTGGAAACCATCGGGTTTTCGCCCAACGGTTTCACCGGTTACTTCCTGTTCAAGATCCTGCTCGTGGCCTTCTGTGGCATGGTCTTCCTGCAGGCGATCGCGTTTTTCTTCCGCTCCTACCTGGAATGGAAGGAAGGCGAAGAAAGTGAAAATAAATACCTCGACAAGGACACGCTTGGCGAAGGTGAAGAAGCCTACGAAGGCACGCACTAAGGGGGCAGTGAGACATGCTATTTGGACTTGATGGGGTCGAAATCGGCCTGATTATCGTCTTTCTCTGCCTCTTCGGGGGCATTCTTTCGGGCTTTCCCGTGGCCTTTGCCATCGGCGGCGCCGGGGTGATTTCCTTCGGGATCATCGCCGCGCTGGACAGCGCCGGATTCCTGGTTCATCAGGCGATCGATACCGGGTCGGCCATGTATCAGGATCTGGTCAGTTCCGGTGTGAAAGCCGACACCATATCTATCTTCCGCTACCCGGACCTGCCGCGGATCGCGCAGCCGGTCTTTGAACGGGGCTGGGAAACCGCGCTTGACCGCAACGTGTCGTTCATCGTGAACCGGATGAACGAACGGGTTCTGGCCGGTCAGTCGATCGAAACGCTGCTGGCCGTGCTGATGTTCGTGCTGATGGGCATCACGCTGGAACGTTCGAAGATCGCCAACGATCTGTTGACCACGATGGCGCGCGTCTTCGGGCCGCTGCCGGGCGGTCTGGCAGTGTCGGTGGTCGTCGTTGGGGCATTCCTGGCCGCATCGACCGGCATCGTGGGCGCCACCGTGGTGACCATGGGCCTGCTGTCGCTGCCGACCATGCTGCGCAACAACTACTCGCCCGAGATCGCTACTGGTGTGATCGCGGCTTCGGGTACACTGGGCCAGATCATTCCGCCATCGATCGTGATCGTTCTGCTGGGCACCCTGGCAGGCGACCTCTATTCGGCCGCACAGGAAGCCCGGGCCCAGACCGCCGGTTGTACCGACGCGCTGACCTATCTGGGTGAACCCGCGGTGGTTTCGGTGGGGACCCTGTTCCAGGCGGCACTGCTGCCGGGCGTGATGCTGGCGCTGCTCTATGCGCTCTATGCCTTCGGCTACGCACTTATGAACCCGAGCAAGGCACCGGCTGTCGAGTTGGGTCATACCGGTCACGAACCGATTTCGCGTCGTGAGGGTTTTACCTGGTTCCTGGGCGTTCCGATTGCTCTGATCGCGGGGACCCTGCTGCTTGCGGAAGTCAACGTGGTCGGTAGCCAGAGCCTGCAGGTAGACACCTATACCGATGTGGGTACCGGCGCTTCGTTGCGCACCAATGTCGGTGAGGAATGCCAGGCCTCGATGATCGAGCTGCACGGGCAGGAAGCGTGGGATGCGGCCATCGCGGAACAGGCAGCGCTTGACGCCGCAGGTGGTGTCCAGGAAAGCCGCAAGCTGACCCCAGAGGAAATCGCCGAGAAAGTGGCCGCCAAGGCGGAAGCTGCGGCCCCGATCGGGACCGGAGTGGCGATCCTTCTGGTTATGCTTGCAATCACGCTGGCCTGGGCCCGTGGCACCAGCCCGTCCTCTGATCCGCGTCCGCTGATCATTGGCGCGATTGGCGTGGTGCTGGCGGCGATTGCCGATATCGCCTTCATCGCCCCGACGACCAGTTCGGGCGTGACGGTACTGTGGCTGCTGATCCCCGGCGCGATTGCGCTTTACGGTTGCCGCCACGCGATTATCCGTCTTGCCCATAACGAACTGATCCGCGTGGTTTTCCCGCCGCTGGTTCTGATCGTTGCGGTGCTGGGGTCCATTCTGGGCGGTATCACCAACCCGACGCCGGCAGCGGCGCTCGGCGCGGGGGGCGCGATCATGCTGGCAGCCTATCGCAAGCTGCGGGACGAAGAGAAATCCGGCAAGATCGTGATCTGGTCGACCTTCTCGGTGATCATCACGATCTTGGTTGGGATCAATTTCGACCTGCGGATCAACCAGCCTGAAGTCAGCTTCGAAAGCTGGGTGGCCTTCTTCGTCGCCTACGCGGCCTATCTCTATGCAGCCTTCGGCCTGCTCTACAGCTGCTGGGTTCTGTTCCGCGCCAAGGTAATGAGCCCGATCGTGCGGGAAACGGCCAAGGTGACCTCGATGGTGTTCACCATCCTGATCGGGTCGCAGGTTCTGAACCTCGTGGTGATCTCCTTCGGTGGGGAACATTACATCCAGCAGTTCCTGAAGAGCTTCGACAACGAATTCACGGTCTTCCTGATCGTGATGCTCGTGCTGTTCTTCCTGGGCTTCGTGCTCGATTTCCTCGAGATCATTTACATCGTGATCCCGATCGTCGGTCCGGTCATCTATGGCGGTACCTTCGATCCGAAATGGGTCACGATCATGATCGCGGTGAACCTGCAGACGTCGTTCCTGACGCCGCCGTTCGGTTTCGCGCTGTTCTATCTGCGCGGGGTCGCCCCGGCGAGCGTGACGACGGGCCATATCTATCGCGGGATCATACCTTTCGTGCTGATCCAGGTGATCGGTCTCGGGATCCTGTGGTTCTTCCCGTCGATCGTGACGATCGTGCCGGCGCTTATCCCGAATTGATCATCGGCACATCGAGAAAAGGAAAGCCGCCCCTCGGGGCGGCTTTTCGTCTTTTATTCGGATCGTGAAACCGGCGTCGGCGCGCGGATACGGCCCGAATACCCGCCGCGGGCCGCCGGGTTTTTCGATATCATTGTCTTGAAGAAGGGCCCGCCTGCGGCGGCGTGATCAGCGCTTCACCGGGTGGCTGAGATCGGGCAACGAAATATTGGCGACCTGTTCGGCGATCGGATCGGTCGACAGCGGGTGCAGTTCCGAGGAATAGACCTCTTCGCCTTCGAAAGCTGCCCAGCGGCCACCCGTGAACACTTCCAGCCCGGAAAACCGCGACTTGTATCCCATCTTGCTGCTGCCCTGCACCCAGTAGCCGAGATAGACAAAGGGCAGACCCGCTTCGCGGGCGATTGCGATATGATCGAGGATCACGTAGGTGCCAAGGCTTTCGCGTGTCAGGGCAGGATCATAGAAGGAATAGACCATGCTGGTCCCGTCGGTCAGAAGATCAGTGAGGCAGACCGCGATGAGCTTGTCGGTCTCGCTGTCTACATATTCGATCACGCGGGTTCGGATCGGTGTTTCCTCGACCATCGCGGCGAATTCGAACACGTCCATATCCGCCATGCCACCATCGGCGTGGCGGTCGTCGAGGTAACGCCGGAACAGGTCGTATTGTTCCTCGGTCGCCCAGGGCGAAGTCGCCCGGCGGGTCAGCCCGGCATTGCGTTTCAGCGTGCGGCGCTGGCTTTTGTTGGGTTTGAAGCTATCTACCCGTATCCGTGCCGACAGACAGGCCGAGCAGTCGGTGCAGGACGGACGGTAGAGCACGTTTTGCGAACGGCGGAACCCCTGCTGCGACAGCGAGTCATTCAGCGCGTTCGCGGTTTCCCCTTGCAGCGCCGTGAACAGCTTGCGTTCCATCCGGTCGGACAGATACGGGCAGGCCTGCGGCGCGGTGACATAGAATTGGGGCGCGAGGGGTAACGTATGTCGCATGGCATCCACGAAACGAAATCCTGGGAAAGATAACAGCCCTTACGCGTTGCGCCAAGCGTCGATCTTTTGACGATGTTATCAAGGGATGGGAACAGGTGCCCGCTGTCGCGTTGTTAGCGCTGCGCCGCCCGGTTGAGCGCAACAGTGCCCAGAATCTGGTCGCTCAGTCCCTGGCCGCGCGCGGTGGTGGCCATCAACACGACCGATATCACCTGCAGGATCGGGAAGGCGAAGGAAATGCTCAGCCCCAGCGTATGCAGAAACGCCGTGGAAAGATCGAAACGGTGCCCGTCACGGGTGCGAAATTCGATCGCGGTCAGGCGCATTCCCGGCGTCGCCGACCCGTTGGTCAGGGTGATCACCCGGTAGGCAAAGCCGATCACCAGCATCAGGAAGGGGAAAAAGAACAGCGCGGTGAAGGCGGTGAAGGGCAGGATCAGGACACAGACCAGCGCAATCAGGACCGTATCGACAGCGAAGGCGATGAGCCGCTTTGCGGGAACATCGGCATAGAATTCGGGCTGCAGGTCGGGATCGGGCAGGTGCCATTCGGGCTGGCTCATCTCTGTCTCCTTGGCTGAAAACCGGCCCGGGTTGTCCGGGCCGGTCGATGGCGCGATCAGGCGCCTTCTTTTTCGCGTTCCTCGGCCGCTGCGCGGGCGCGTTCATCCATGAACTGGTCGAATTCGGCCTTGTCTTTAGCATCGCGCAGGCGCTGCAGGAAAGCTTCGAAATCTTCCTGTTCCTGCTCCAGTCGGCGCAGCGTGTCGGTTTTGTAGGCGTCAAAGGCGGTGTTGCTGCTTGATTTCATCGCGTGGAACCCGTGGCGGGCGCGGTGTCTGCAATGTTGTCCGAACATCTGCTTGCTCCAGATCATGTAAAGAAGAAGGGCCAGGCCGATCGGCCAGACGAAAACAAAGCCCAGCACCATGGCGGCGATCCAGGCGCCCTTGCCCTTGCTGTCAAGCCAGGCTTCTGCCCTGGACAGCCAGCCCATGCGCGGTCCGGCGGTCGAAAATGAGGCGGCGGGTGTCATCCAATCTCTCCATCTCTATCTAAATGTGAATGCTTTTCACATTGAATAGATTGGAGGCCCGGGGTCCGGCTGCAAGAGAGTATGTGAAATAAATTTACATTGGTTCGTATCAGGACGTGAAATCAGCAACTTGCGCATCGGTCAGCCGGGGCAGATCGGCCGGGTGGAGTTCGAAAATATGATGCGGCGTGCCGGCGGCGGCCCAGATCACGGGGAAGTCCAATAGGCGCGGGTCGAGAAAGGCGCGGATCGGGTCCAGGTGCCCGATCGGTGCGACGCCGCCGATCGCAAAGCCCGTCTGTTTGCGGATCAGCGCGGCATCGGCCTTGGTCAGCTTTTCGCCGGCGACCGCGCTGGCCTTGCCCGGGTCGACCCGGTTGCCGCCGGCAGTCAGAAACAGGATCGCTTCACCGCTGTCTTCTCCGCGAAAGATCATCGACTTGGCGATCTGGTCGAGTTCGCAGCCTGCCACGTCGGCGGCCTGTTGGGCCGTGCGCGCGAATCCCAGTTCCCTGATCTCCGCGTCGATCCCGGCGTCTTCCAGCGCCTTTGTCACGCGTTTGAGGCTCTTGCTCATTGGATGCCTTTCGGTTCTCCTTGGGACCTATCGTTAGCGCGGGTGAAACCGGCGGACCACCGCGTTCTCTTGTGGCCGCGCATGCCGTCGGCAAGGGATCCCGAAGATATTCGCGCCGCGACCTGATCCCCTCATTGACCGTCCCCGCGCCCCGATCCATCCTGCGGCCATGACATTTGCATCCCGTATCACCCGCCACCCCATCGCCTTTGATCCAGAACGCGGACAGGAGGCGCTGAATCTGTTTCCCGGCCTTCCGCCGGAACTTTCCGGACTGATCGAAGGGGTTGCCGGGTGCAGCCCCTATCTGGGGGCGTTGATGGGGAAAGAAACGGATTGGATCCGCCCCGCGTTCGAGGCGCCCGAACAGGCGGTGGAATCCCTTTTCTCGGACCTTGGGAAAACGCCGCCCGATCAGTTGCCAAACGCATTGCGGCAAGCCAAGCGACGAATCGCGCTTCTGGTGGCGCTGGCCGATTGCGCCGGGATCTGGACGCTGGAAGAGGTCACCGGGACCCTGACGCGATTTGCCGATTTGGCCTGCCAACTGGCGCTGCAGGCGACGGTTGGCGCGGAAATCCGGCGTGGGAAACTGCCCGGGGCGACCGAGGAAGACATCGAAACCGCCGGCGGTATGGTTGCGCTTGCGATGGGCAAGATGGGCGCGTTCGAGCTGAACTATTCCTCGGATATCGACCTGATCTGCCTGTTCGACGAAACCCGCTACGACCGGTCGGACTATCACGACGCGCGGTCGTCCTTGGTGCGGGCGACGCGCAGGATGGCGTCGATGCTGTCGGACCTGACCGGCGAAGGTTATGTGTTCAGGACCGATCTGCGGCTGCGCCCCGATCCGTCGGTGACGCCGGTCTGCATGGCGATGGCAGCGGCGGAAACCTATTACGAAAGCCTTGGGCGGACCTGGGAACGCGCCGCCTATATCAAGGCCCGACCGGCGGCGGGGGATATTGAAGCCGGGGCGGGGTTCCTGAAGATCCTGCACCCCTTCGTGTGGCGCAAGCATCTTGATTTCGCCGCGATCCAGGATGCCCATGACATGCGGCTGCGGATCCGCGAACACAAGGGATTGGGCGGCGCGCTGGACCTTTTCGGTCACAACATGAAGCTGGGCCGGGGCGGTATCCGCGAAATCGAATTCTTCACCCAGACACGGCAGCTGATCGCAGGTGGACGCGATCCCGACCTTCGGGTGCGTGGCACGGTGGAGGGGCTGGCTGTGCTTGCCGAAAAAGGCTGGATCCCGCCGGATGTTGCCGAGAAGCTCACCGATCACTACCGTTTCCATCGCGAGGTGGAACACCGCATCCAGATGGTGAATGATGCCCAGACCCACGACTTGCCGAACAGCGAGGAAGGGCTGCAGCGCATCGCCTGTTTCATGGGCCGCGATCCGAACGATCTGAAAACCGACCTGCGGCAGCGGCTGGAAGAGGTGCATGACCTGACCGAGGGGTTCTTCGCCCCCGCCGCCGCCGTGCCCGCCGAGGAACCGGTGGACAGCGAAATCGTGCAGCGCTGGCGGAGCTATCCCGCCCTGCGCTCCACCCGCGCGGTTGAAATATTCGAACGGATCCGGCCACGGCTGTTGCAGCAATTGTCGCGCGCCGCACGGCCCGACGAGGCGCTGCTCGCCTTTGACAGGTTCCTTGCCGGTCTGCCGGCCGGCGTACAGCTTCTGTCATTGTTCGAGGCCAACCCGCAGCTGATCGACCTTTTGGTGGATATCGTTGGCACTTCGCCCGAGCTTTCGGCGCACCTGTCGCGGCATTCGGGGGTGTTCGACGCGGTGATCGGCGGCGATTTTTTTGCGCCCTGGCCCGGCCTTGAAAAGCTGGGGGCCGAACTGTCGGAAAAGATGGCGGCGGAACCGGATTACGAACGCAAGCTCGACCTGGCGCGGCGATGGCAGAAGGAATGGCATTTCCGCATTGGGGTGCATCACCTGCGCGGGCTGGTCGATGCCGACCGGGCGGCGGAACAATATGCCGAGCTGGCCGAGGCGG
>JAWVXM010000049.1:0-13435 GCA_033723255.1 Thalassovita sp. | reverse complement strand
CCTTTTCCGCGGGGGCATGGGGGGATTTTCTTTGGCCCCCTTTCCGGGGGCGGGGGGCTTGTAACCGCCGCGCGCCCCTTCGCGTCTTGTGGACCCACCACAAACCGACGCTGTTCGTGCTGGTGCTGGCGCTGCTGGCGGTGCTGTTCTTCTCCACCCGTTTCGTCGTGCACTGGGTCTACTGGAATGATCAGCGCCACCTGAACCCGGATATCGAAGCCTGGATGACAGTGGGCTATGTCGCCCGCGCCTGGCACACGCCGCCCGAAACCCTCGCCGAGCTGATCGGCAAGCCCGAAGACATCCGCCGCAAGACACTGGAAGAAATCGCCCGCGATCAAAACCGCCCCGTGGCGGACGTGATCGCGGACCTGACCGGTTTCCTGCAACGGTCCGCGAAATGACGGATCAGTTGCTGGCCCTGCTGCCCGATTACGGCGCGCCTTTCCTTGCGCTGATCACCCTGCTCAGTTGCTTGGCGCTACCGGTGCCCGCCTCCTTGTTCATGATGGCGGCGGGCGGGTTTGCCGCCGCCGGCGACCTGTCGCTGTGGCTGATCATCCTTTCCGCCCTTGCCGGGGCCGTGACGGGCGATCAGCTGGGGTTCTTCCTCGGCCAAACCGGTTCGGGCGTTCTGCAACGGATCGAGAAACGCGGCGGCAGGCAGGCAATGGCTCTGGCAAAGGCCACGGCATTGACCCGCGAACGCGGCAATATCGCCGTGTTCCTGTCGCGCTGGCTGCTCAGTCCGCTGGGGCCTTACGTGAACTATGCCGCCGGCGCGGCACGGATGCGCTGGCACCGGTTTTCGCTGGCCAGCCTGGGCGGAGAAACCATCTGGGTCGCGATCTATATCGGCATCGGCGCCGGGACGATGGACCAGCTTGAAACCTTGTGGCCGGTGATCAGCGACATGCTGGGGCTGTTGGCGGCAGTGGCGGTGACCCTGCTTCTGCTGCTGCGGATGAAGCACCTGTTGCAGATCAACCGGCAGATCAGCCGGACCAAGAAAGGCCGAGGCGCCGATCTAGGTAAATAAGATCAGCGCCTTACAGGCCAAACCCAATTCAGGCACGCAGCACGAAGAGGGGCTTCGCTCAGGACGCCGCCTTTTCTTCGACCTCATCGGCCAGAGCTTCGGCGCGCGCGGCGATTTCGGCCAGGGTATCGTTCACGATCTGCGGGATGACCGCGACCTCGACGCGTTCGGCTTCGGGCGCCGGCGCATTGCGCAGCTTTGCCAGTTCCGCGTCTTTTTCCGCCAATTGCGCCTCGAGCGTCTTGATCCTGTCTTCCACCCCGGCGGTCTTGTCGGCCAGCATCAGCCCCGCCATCAGCAGCATCCGGGATTCGGGCAGCCGGCCGATCTGCTGGGCCAGCGCGGTGGCTTCGGCATCGAGCATCGCCGCCGCCGATTGCAGGAACTGTTCTTCGCCTTCCTGGCAGGACACGTCGAAGCCCCGGCCACCGATATGAATGACAACCTCGGGCATCAGGCGTTCTCCTTCTCGTCAGCTGCGGCGATCAGCGGTTCCAGCGCCGCCGCGATCGCGGCGCTTTCGGCGGCTTCCGCCGCCCGTTCGGCCTGAAGTGCGGCGAGTTCCGCCCGGAGACTTTCATCCACCGCGTCGGCACTGGCGTCGCGCAGCGCCTCGTTGGCGGCGCGCAGGTCCGCGCTGGTCGCCTTGAGTTGCTGTTGTGCCGCATCCATCTCCGCCAGGGCCGCCTTGAGATCGCCGATCTGCAGCTCGGCCGCGGCCGCCTGCTTGTCGAGCTTCGCATGCAATGCCTTCAGACGTTCTTCGAGCTGGGCATTGGCCAGCTTCTCGTCTTCCAGCAGCCGCTGCAATTCACCGGCCCCCTGATCCGCATCGGGAGCTTCATTCGCAGCCGCTTCCGCCTGGGCGGCCCCACTATCCATCGCCTCGATTCCGCGTGCGATCCGATCCATCGCGGCGGTGATGCGGCGTTCCAACTCGCTAATCTCGCTCATTCGCCTCTGCCTTCTGTTCTTTTCGATCCGCCCATACGATTCGCGGTCACGAATCAAGCTGGCGCCCCTTCGTTTAAAGTTTACCCAATGAAATGGGAAAATGCGCCCCCCTAGGACGGTCTGACGCTGCCCTGCCGCTTGATCTTCGGTCACGGGCTGCTATGAGCAGCGCTAACAAAGCCAGATCAAAGGACGTCTTCCGTGGATATTTCTGCCCTGCGCACTGCGAACCCTGAACATTGGTCCAAGGCGGCCGCGATCCGCACCCTGACGCTGGATGCGGTCCATGCGGCAAACTCGGGCCATTCCGGCATGCCGATGGGCATGGCCGACGTGGCGACCGTGCTGTTCGAAAAGCACCTCAAGTTCGATGCCGCCGCCCCCTACTGGCCGGACCGCGACCGTTTCATCCTGTCGGCGGGTCATGGTTCGATGCTGCTCTATTCGCTGCTCTACCTGACCGGCAACGAAGAGATGACACTGGAGGAAATCCGCAATTTCCGCCAGTGGGGATCGAGAACCGCCGGCCACCCGGAATACGGTCATGCCTCGGGCGTGGAAACCACCACCGGCCCGCTGGGTCAGGGCATTTCCAACGCCGTCGGTTTCGCCATGGCCGAAGAAATCCTGCGCGCCCAATACGGCAAGAAACTGGGCGATCACCACACCTATGTGATCGCCGGTGACGGCTGCCTGATGGAAGGCGTCAGCCAGGAAGCGATCGGTCTTGCCGGGCGCCATCAGCTGTCCAAGCTGATCGTGTTCTGGGACAACAACAACATCACCATCGACGGCAGCGTCGACCTGGCCGACCGCACCGATCAGGTGGCCCGCTTCAAGGCCTCGGGCTGGCACGTGCAGGAAATCGACGGCCATGATCCGTCGGCGATCGATGCGGCCATCGTGGCGGCGAAGAAATCCGGCAAGCCCTCGATGATCGCCTGCAAGACGCATATCGCGCTCGGCTCCTCGGCGCAGGACAGCTCCAAGGGCCACGGCGCGCTGACCGACGAGAAGCTGATCGCCGACGCCAAGGCGGCCTATGGCTGGACCTACGGGCCGTTCGAAGTCCCCGCCGAGATCAAGCAGGCCTGGGAAACCATCGGATCGCGCGGCGCCGCCGACCGCGCCGAATGGGAAGCCCGCCTTGCATCGGTGTCCGACCGCAAGCAGGCCGAATTCAAGCGCATCTTCGACCGCGACGTGCCCAAGCGCCTGTCGGCCACCATCCGAGCGCTGAAGAAACAGATCAGCGAGGAAGGCCCCAAGGTCGCCACCCGCAAATCGAGCGAGATGGTGCTGGAAGTGGTCAACCCGATCATGCCCGAAACCGTCGGCGGGTCTGCCGACCTGTCGGGATCGAACAATACCAAGACCGGCGACATCGGCGTGTTCGACATCGACAACCGTGGCGGCCGCTACATCCACTGGGGCATCCGCGAACACGGCATGGCCGCAGCGATGAACGGTATGGCGCTGCATGGCGGCATCCGCCCCTATGGCGGCACCTTCATGGCCTTCACCGATTACGCCCGCCCGCCGATGCGGTTGGCCGCGCTGATGAAGATCCCGACCGTTTTCGTCATGACCCACGATTCGATCGGTCTTGGCGAAGACGGCCCGACCCACCAGCCGGTGGAACATATCGCGATCAGCCGCGCCACCCCGAACACGCTGGTCTTCCGCCCCGCCGACACGGTCGAAACCGCGGAAGCGTGGGAACTGGCTCTTACAGCCAAGGACACCCCCTCGGTACTGTCGCTGACCCGCCAGGGCCTGCCCACCGTGCGGACCAAGCACACTACCAAGAACCTGACCGCGCAGGGCGCCTATGTCCTGGCCGAGGCCGAGGGCAAGCGCCGCGCGATCCTGATCGCCACCGGGTCGGAAGTGGAAATCGCCTTGGCCGCGCGCGACCTGCTGCAGGCCGAGGGCATCGGCACCCGCGTGGTGTCCATGCCCTGCATGGAGCTGTTCGCGGCGCAGGACGAAGCCTATCGCAAGCGGGTGCTGCCGGCCGGTCCGGTCCGCGTCGGCATCGAAGCGGGCGTGCGCCAGGGCTGGGATCGCTGGCTGCTGGGCGAACGCGGCCGCGAAGCCAAGTCCGCGTTCATCGGCATGTCCGATTTCGGCGCCTCGGCCCCGGCCAATGTGCTGTACGAAAAATTCGGCATCACCGCAGAAGCCACGGTCGCGAAGGTCAAAGACCTGCTGGGCTAAACGGGATCTAGGGAACCCCCACCCTACAAATCTTGCGAAGGGCTGCGCTGTTCGGCGCGGCCCTTTTTCTTTTTAAGCCGTGATGGGGCGGCGCGGATTGCGCCCTTGTCCCGGCCTTGATCAAAAAGAAAGGGCAGCCGGATCACCAGCTGCCCTTCGCTGATCCACGGGATCAGTGTCTAGCGGTTATGCACCCGCTGTTTCAGCCGTTCGCAACGCGCACGAAATCACCCTCATCGGCATCAACTTCGCTTTCGATATCGAGCTTAAAACCACCATCCGGCGCTTTTTTGCCGTCGTTCGATGCCGCCCCGGGATCGTCATTGGCAGCCTCCGATGCTTCGGCAACAGCGTCTTCGAGCCTGAAGAAGCTGATGCTTTCCTGCAACCGGTCCGCCTGTTCCGACAGCTGGGTCGCGGCCAGCGACATGTCCTCGGAGGCGGAGCTGTTTTGCTGCGTGACCGTATCGAGCTGCTGAATGGCATCGCTGATCTGACTCGCACCGACGTTCAGTTCGGCATTGGCGGCTGTGATGCCGCTCACCAGTTCTGCCGTCTTCTGGATGTTGGGGACCAGGTTCTGCAGCAATTCACCCGCAGTCTGTGCGGTCTTGACCGTGTTTCCGGACAGGCCGGAAATTTCGGTCGCAGCTTCCTGCGACCTCTCAGCCAGCTTGCGCACTTCCGAAGCCACGACCGCGAAACCGCGCCCGTGATCGCCGGCCCGCGCGGCTTCGACCGCGGCGTTCAGCGCCAGAAGATCGGTCTGACGGGCGATTTCCTGAATCACCAGGATCTTTTCGGCGATGGTTTCCATAGCCTCGACCGCGTCACCAACAGCTTCACCGCTGGTTTCGGCATCCTTTGCCGCCTTGCGGGCGATCTGTTCGGTCTGGATGGCGTTTTCAGCGTTCTGGCCGATAGTCGCCGCCATTTCCTCGATCGAGGCCGAGGTCTGCTCGGACGAGGCCGCCTGTTCGGCCGCCCCCTGGCTGAGCTGCTCGGAACTTGCCGCCATCCGTTCACTGCCCGACGCAACGCCACGTGCCGCCGCGCTGACATCCCCGACGACAGTTTTCAGACGCTCGGTCATGTTTGCAAGCGCCACCAGCAGGCTGTCGCGGTCACCCTTGCGGGTCTTGATCTCGAGATCGAGGTTGCCATCGGCGATCTCGCGCAGCACCTGTTGCGCATAGGCGGGTTCGCCACCGAGCGAACGGTAGATGCCACGGATGATCAGGAGCCCGGCAGTCGCTGCGACAAGGATCATCGCGGCGAGCGCACCGACCTGAAGCTTCTTGCTGAGCTGATAGACCGCGGCGACATCTTTTTGTGCGTTGTCCATCCGCATATCCAGACGCTTCATCAGGTTTTGCAGCTGCGCATCCGCCGTGAGGCGCGCGCTGGCCCCCGTGCCGTTACTGATCCGCAACGCGGTGTAATCGCCGTTTTCGCGGGCTTTTTGCAGTGCACCGTCAACCAACGACAACCATTCGCCAATCTGGCCATTAATCTTTTTCAGGTCGGCCTGATAGACTACCGGCAGCGACTGTTCCGCCTGGACAATCGTTTCCTGCAGTTGGGAAATCCTCAGCTCCGTACGCTCGGCCAATTTCCGAAGGGTCGCCGGATGGTCAGACGACACCATCGTGCTGTAGACATTGACCCGGACCTTCAGGATCGCGACTTCAAGCTCTGCAATCGTCGCGAAAGTCTTGTTGTCTCCACCACCGCCGAACGCATCGGCCGCGCTTTCGTTGACGATATACTGTTCCTGCAACTGTCCGATGGTTTCGGCCACCGCCCGGTATGCAGGCACCTCCTGGTTCTGGAGAAGCTCGCGCCCCTTGGTGATGGATTGCAGACCCGAGGCATCCTGAACCTTGTAGTTCGCCTTGAGATACTTGTCCCAATCCGACTCGAATGCGGCAAGCAGCGCTTGGTCAGCAGGGCTGGAGATATCGCGGAGTTCGGCGACCAGTTCCTCGATCTTCGCTGTGCGCTTGTCGATATCCGCCGAAAGCTTGTCCTTTTCTTTCTTCTCCGACGCAAGAATCAAGGTCTTCTCGTTCCGCGCAATCCATACCGATTGGGTGGCAATTTCGTTGACCAGTGCCACGCCGCGAACATTACGTTCCAGCACCTCATCAAAGCTTGCCTGCAGTTCGCCCATCTTCACGATGCCGAACCCCATTCCGGCCGCGGCAAGCAGCACCACCATGGTGAATACCGCGGTCAACTTAGACTTCAGGGTCATTTAGATTCCTCATAACCACATTTACGTTTCGTTGACGGAGGGCAGCGGCGCTACTCTCCGAATTAATGGAAGCACCACCCCGATCACGGGACAGCGCTCACTGTCTGTTTTGAAAGTCTTGCTAGGTACGCAATTTAGGCGCCGCTTCATCGGCCGCCCCGTACACGGGACGGATCTATCGGCAATGCCTCGTGTTCGGTCGATCAGCGCTTGGAAGGCATTGCTGCCTCACGGGGAAAGTTTCTCTCGCGAACCTCGCGAGTTCCTGCTCAATCGACCAGCTTCGTCTGCTCAAGGTGGCAGACTTTTTTCGTTCACAGCTTTGCGCTCCCGTGTTGATCTCTCATCAAGGGAAACGTCACGAAAGCCCAATAGTTTAATTTGAAATTCGTATTTTTGGCTACTTTTAGGACACCGGCGACAAACCGACGCATTCAACGGGAAAAACAACTGAAAGACAGACTTATAATAATTTGTTTTTATTAAGTATTTTTACAATCCCGAGATATTTAAAACTGCCAGATCAGTTTTTCAAAGATAGCGCGCAAAGAGGCACCGCCGCCCCCTTTTCGTGCACCACAGGCGCTACGCCGGAAATCGTCGAAGTTGCATAAGATCAGTGCAACGCCTTGCCCCCCGAAACCAGCGCGACAAGCGGTCCGACCAAGCGGGTCGCGACGGGGATCAGGACGAAACCGTAGACCAGCCCCAGGATCCCGTCGGACAGCGCGGTCACGCCCCATGCAACCTTGCCATGCCAGGTTTCGGACAGGCCGTGGGCCGCGGTTTCGGCCAGGTGGTGGATGTCCTCATAGGGGTGATGCAGGCCAAGATCATGCAGCCCGTGCACCATGATCGACCCGCCGACCCACAGCATCGCAGCGGTGCCGACGGTGGACAGGAGGCGCATCAGTAGCGGCATGAATTTCACCAGCCCGCGCCCGAAACCCTGCCCGACACCGGACCGCGCATTCCGCGCGATGTAGAGCCCGATATCGTCTATCTTCACGATCAGCGCTACCGAGCCGTATACCGCCACCGTGATCGCCGCCCCCACCAGCGCCAGCGCCGCTGCTTCTGTCCAAAGGGCGCCTTCGGGGATGGCCGAAAGCGCGATGGTCATGATTTCCGCAGACAGGATGAAATCGGTCTTGATCGCGCCCCTGACCTTCTGTTCCTCAAGATGGCCGGGATCGTGAACCGACATGTCTTCCTCGATATGCTTGTCGCCATGCGGGAACAGCAGGTGGAAGATCTTTTCCGCCCCTTCGAAGCAAAGATAGCTGCCGCCGAGCATCAGCAGGGGCGTGATCAGCCACGGTGCAAGATTGGCCAGCAGCATCGCCACCGGCAGCAGGATCACCAGCTTGTTGATCAGCGATCCGCGCGCGATCTTCCAGATGATCGGCAATTCGCGGGCCGGCGCGAAGCCATGAACGTATTTCGGTGTGACAGCGGCATCGTCGATCACCACGCCCGCCGTCTTGGTCCCGGCTTTCGACGCCGCAGCAGCAATATCATCGACACTGGTGGCCGCCACTTTCGCGATTGCCGCGACATCGTCCAGAAGCGCCAGAAGACCGCTCATCATTCACCTCATCCGTTGGTAGCGCAAACTTAGAGGATACGGTGCATAGGGCAAGCCCATAGGTACCGAAACCGTTAGCGCAATCGCCCCATGTTTTCGCTAACATATTGCCAAATAAACACTTTCTCCCTTCACGCTGCAACACGGCACGGCTATATCCGCCCCAACGCACGATATCAGGAGCCTGTTTCATGACCATTACCGTCGGCATCAACGGATTTGGCCGCATCGGCCGCTGCACCCTTTCGCATATCGCCGAAAGCGCACGCGAAGACGTCAAGGTGGTCAAGGTCAATGCCACCGGCCCGCTGGAAACCGCGGCGCACCTGATCCGCTATGACTCGGTACATGGGCGTTTCCCCGGCGAGGTCACCACCGGCGAAGGCTGGATGGATCTCGGCCGTGGCCGGATGGAGATGTTTTCGACCTACAACATGGACGAACTGGACTGGTCCGGCGTCGACGTGGTGCTGGAATGCACCGGCAATTTCAATGACGGCGAAAAGGCCAAGAAGCACTTGGAACGCGGCGCCAAGTCGGTGCTGATCTCGGCCCCCGCGAAGAACGTACAGAAAACCATCGTGATGGGCGTCAACGACGATCAGCTGACCGCCGATGACGTGATGGTGTCGAACGGGTCCTGCACCACCAACTGCTTGGCGCCGCTGGCCAAGGTGCTAAACGAAAAGATCGGGATTGAATCGGGCATCATGACCACGATCCATTCCTATACCGGCGACCAGCCGACGCTGGACCGCCGCCACAAGGACCTGTACCGCGCCCGTGCCGCGGCGATGTCGATGATCCCGACCTCGACCGGCGCGGCCAAGGCCTTGGGCGAGGTTCTGCCGGCGCTGAAGGGCAAGCTGGACGGATCCGCCGTGCGGGTGCCGACCCCGAATGTATCGGCCGTCGATCTGACCTTCGTCGCCGCCCGCGACGTGACCGAGGAAGAGGTCAACGCCGTCGTTGCCGAGGCCGCACAGGGCCAGTTGAAGGGCATCCTGGGCTATGACGTCGAACAGAAGGTCTCGATCGACTTCAACCACACCGAGGAAAGCTCGATCTTTGCTGCCGACCAGACCAAGGTGATCGGCGGCCGGCTGGTGCGGGTTCTGAGCTGGTATGACAATGAATGGGGCTTCTCCTGCCGGATGGCCGATGTCGCCGCCGCGATGGGGCAGCGCCTGAACTCCAAGGTTGCGGACCCCGAGCTGGTTGGGCATGAATTGGCCTGACGCCAATTCATCCGGGCCTTCGCCGACATGACAAATCAGATCGCCATCGTTCTTGGCCTGTTGATCGTCGCCTTCATCGGCGGCGATCTTGCTTTGACCGGTGGCGACACGCTTCTGTTCCTGGCACGGAAATTCGCCGATCTTCTGGAATGGGTCGCCTTCTGGCGCTAGGGACGGCGCGCCCTAGCAGCTATAGGCGAACATGATGCGGCGGATATAGGGGGGATTTGCCCGCCCGATGCCCTGATCGCGCGCCGTCGGACGTCCTCTGGGGCTGACCACCACCAAGTCGTATTGGCACCCCCGGTTCAGCCGATCGTACAGATCGTCGCGTTTCTGTCCCAGCAAGGGACGCGGATAGGTATGGGGCAGCGCGAAATTGCCGAGTGTCGTGCGCACCACGCCGCAATATCCCAGATAGCTTCGCCGCGGCCGGCGGCTGCGATAGGCCTCGCGCTGTTTTCCCAACAGCCCGCCATCGCCTTCTTCCCAGCATTCGCGGGGCGCGTCCACTTCCACAACCCTGGCCGTGATCACGTAGCGATCCTTGGACACCGACCAGCTGACATAGCTCAGCAACAGGATCATCGGCGCGATGGTCAGCCACACGACCATCCGCTTGCGGGGAATTCCAAGTATGATTTCGTCGTGCTTCTGCTCGCTCTGCCGCCGCATCGCCTCTACTTTTCCAGTTTGGCTCGCAGCTTCTCCTCTACCGCGGGGGTGACGAATTTCGACACGTCGCCGCCGAGCCGTGCAATTTCCTTTACCAGCTTCGAAGCGATGGCCTGATGTTTCGCTTCCGCCATCAGGAACACCGTCTCGACCGAGCTGTCCAATGCACGGTTCATGCCAACCATCTGGAATTCATATTCGAAATCGGCCACCGCCCGCAGGCCCCGGACGATCATCTGGGCCCCGACGTCATGGGCGCAATCGATCAGCAGGTTCTCGAAGGGATGCACGACGATCTCGGTCCCGGTTTCCCGGGCTAGCGGCGCCATTTCCGCTTCGATCATCGCCACGCGCTCTTCCAGCGTGAACATCGGCCCCTTGTCGCGGTTGATCGCAACCCCGATCACCAGACGGTCCACCAAACTGGTGGACCGGCGAATAATGTCGAGATGTCCCAGCGTGATCGGGTCAAAAGTGCCCGGATAAAGGCCGATGCGCATGGATGTGCTCCCCCTTCGGAACGCAGCATTTCAGGTTGGGTGCACGCAATAATATTGCGCATCAAAATGCAAGGGGCAAAGGCATGTTCCGGGGCGTCAATGCCCCATGATCATGCCTTCCAGAGCGTTGCGTTCCATCGCCAGCTCTTCCAGCCGGGCCTTGACCACGTCTCCGATGGTCACGATCCCGACCAATACGCCGTTTTCGACAACCGGCATATGACGGAAACGACCGTTGGTCATCCGGGTCAGCACATCGTCGGCATTGTCGTGGCGGGTGCAGCATACCGGGTTCCGGGTCATCATATGGTCAATTTCTTCGCGCATGCAGGACGGGCCTCTGACCGCCAGCGCCCGCACGATATCGCGCTCCGAGATGATGCCCTGGGCGTCCTGCCCGTCCTTCGAGACCACGACGCCCCCGATCCTGCGCTCCGCCAGTATCTGCGCCACCTCGGAAACCGACGTGCCCGGTTTGACGGTGACGACGCCGTCGTCGCCTTTCGCTTTCAGGATCTGATGGACAAGCATGGGGGTCTTCCTCCGCAACAATATTACGCAGATCCAGCGTCACCCAGCCGCGACACCCTGTCAAGCAAAGTCTGCGACATTATGTCACGCCATCGCTTCGAGCCGCGCAACCTCGGCCCGCAATCCTTCGCTCAGAAGCGCCGCGAAACGGTTCAGCCGTTCCAGCCGCCGATCGTCGGCATGGCGGATCAGGTAGAAGCTTCGGGTCAGACTGATCTTGTCTGTGAGGATCTTGCGGATCCCCCGCCCCGAGGGAATCGCGAAATCATGCACGATCCCGATCCCGGCCCCCTGGCGCACCCAGTTGAACTGAACCGCAACCGAATTCGATGCCAGGTCGACCTTCTCGATCCCGACCTCGCTGAGGTAGTCCAGTTCCTTGTCGAAGATCAGGTCGGGAATATAGCCGATCACGCGATGGCCCTGCAGGTCTTCGATCTCATCGATCTTGGGGTGCTGGATCAGGTATTTGCGCGCACCGGCGAGGTGCAACTTGTAATCGGTGATTTTCTGCACCGTCAGCCGCCCCGCCGTCGGCGGGCTGACCCCGATCGCCATGTCGGCTTCGCGCTTCGACAGGTTGAGCACCCGTGGCAAGGCAACGACCTGGATTTCCAGATCCGGATTGTCCCCCATGATCTTGGAACAGACCTGCGGCAGCAGGTAATTGGCACAGCCATCCGGCGCGCCGATGCGGATCTGTCCGGACAGTTCGCCCGGCTGCCCCGCCAGTTCCTCGATCGCGCCCGCCAGCGCCTGTTCGGCGCGCTCGGCATGGGTCAACAGGCGCTGCCCGGCATCCGTCAACGCGTATCCCTGCGGCGATTTCCCGAACAGCGGCGCGCCCAGTTCCTCTTCCAGCCGTGCAATGCGCCGCCCCACCGTGGCCGGATCCACCTTCAATTCCCGCCCGGCGCCCGACAGGCTTTCGAACCGTGCCACCGCCAGAAACACCTTCAGATCATCCCAGTTCACCCCAACCTCATCTGCATTTCTGCAAAACCTTTTTGATAACTTGCGTCTTTTCTTTGGATTTATGCAAGCCTATTGTGCGCTCGAAGATGAAATGGAGGAACCCATGCAGGAAATTCATCACTATATCGATGGCGCGGAAGCCAAAGGCACTTCGGGCCGCTTCGCGGATGTCTACAACCCCGCCACCGGCGAGATTCAGGCCAAGGTGGCGCTGGCCACCAAGGCGGAAATGGATGAAGCCATCGAAAAAGCCGCAGCCGCTCAGGTCGGTTGGGCTGCGACCAACCCGCAGCGCCGCGCCCGCGTGATGATGAAATTCGCCACGCTGATCAACGAAAACATGGACAAGCTGGCCGAACTGGTCAGCCGTGAACACGGCAAGACCCTACCCGACGCGCGCGGCGACGTGCAGCGCGGTCTGGAAGTGGTCGAAGTCTGCCAGGGCGCACCCCACATGCTGAAGGGTGAATACACCAATGACGGCGGCCCGGGCATCGATCTCTATTCGATGCGTCAACCGCTGGGCGTCGTTGCCGGGATCACCCCGTTCAACTTCCCCGCGATGATCCCGCTGTGGAAAATGGCGCCGGCGCTGGTCAGCGGCAACGCGATGATCCTGAAACCGTCGGAACGCTGCCCCTCAACTTCGCTGATGCTGGCGGAGCTGCTGAAGGAAGCGGGCCTGCCCGATGGCGTGCTGCAGGTCATCAACGGTGACAAGGAAGCCGTCGACGCGATCCTCGACAACGAAACCATCCAGGCGGTGGGCTTCGTCGGATCGACCCCGATCGCGCAGTACATCTATGGCCGCGCGGCCACCAACGGCAAGCGCGCCCAGTGCTTCGGTGGCGCCAAGAACCACATGATCATCATGCCCGACGCCGACATGGACAAGGCTGCCGACGCGCTGATCGGCGCGGGCTACGGCGCCGCCGGCGAACGCTGCATGGCCGTTTCGGTCGCGGTTCCGGTCGGTGACAAGACCGCCGACGCTCTGATCGAACGTCTGGTGCCGCGGATCGAGAAGCTGAAAGTCGGCCCCTACACCGCCGGCGATGACGTGGATTACGGCCCGGTCATCACCGCCCAGGCAAAGGACCGCATCACCGGCCTGATCGGCAGCGGTGTCGAGCAGGGTGCGACCCTGGTCACCGATGGTCGCGATTTCAGCCTGCAGGGTTACGAGAACGGTTTCTTCGTCGGCCCGACCCTGTTCGACAACGTCACCCCGGACATGGATATCTACAAGGAAGAGATCTTCGGCCCGGTTCTGAGCCAGGTCCGCACCCAGAGCTATGAAGAAGCTCTGAAGCTGGTGATGGACAACAATTATGGCAACGGCACCGCGATCTATACCGCCGATGGCGACACCGCGCGCGATTTCGCCAGCCGGGTCAATGTCGGCATGGTCGGCATCAACTTCCCGATCCCGGTCCCGCTGTCCTATTTCACCTTCGG
>JAWVXM010000048.1:0-13569 GCA_033723255.1 Thalassovita sp. | reverse complement strand
TTCGAAATGTGGCGTCCCGAACCTCTGGTGCTGATCGCCATCTTCTCGGTTGGCACCGTCGGTTTGTCGCTTTACCTTCTGCCCAGGCTGAAGGGGGCACTGATCGGGTTCCAGTGGGCGCGATACATGCACGGGTTCGGAAATCCCGGCTAACCCCCCGGCTTCGGGAGGAACAATGACAACTGACAAGACCGCCATTCGCAATGCCGCCACGGTGATCGTGCTGCGCGACCGTCTGACTGATCCGCATGTTCTGATGGGCCAGCGGGGCGCGAAAGCCGCCTTCATGCCCAACAAGTTCGTTTTCCCAGGCGGCGCGGTCGATGCCGAAGATGCCGACATTCCGCTGGCCACGCGGATGCCCGAAGTCTGCCGCGACCGGCTGCTGGAGGACACCGAAGAAGACCTGACCCATGCCCTTGCCGTCGCGGCGATCCGCGAACTCTGGGAAGAAACCGGGCTGATCTTGGGACAAGAAGGCAAATGGGAAAGCAAACCGCCCGCTGACTGGGCCAGTTTCGCCGCCACCGGGCATCTGCCCTCGGCTCATCCGCTGCAATTCGTGTTCCGTGCCATCACCCCGCCGGGCCGCCCCCGCCGCTTCGACGCACGTTTCTTCCTGATCGATGCCGATGAGATCGCCAGCGACCTGGACGATTTCAGCGCCGCCTGCGATGAGCTTTCGCACCTGCAATGGATCCCGCTGCCCAAGGTGCGCGAATTCGACCTGCCCTTCATCACCGAGGTGGTGCTGGCCGAAGTCGCGGCGCGGGCGCATGACATGACGCCGCCCGCCAACGTGCCCTATTTCAAGAATGACGAAGAAGCGAACCTGTTCCTGCGGCTCAAAGGAATAGGACCAGTGACAGGACGCTCGCACTGATCAGGGCGATGCCCACGCCTTCGCGCCGGGTCATCTTCTCGCGGAAGAACAGAACGGTGGCAGCGATGGAAAAGATCACCTCGACCTGTCCCACGGCAAACACATAGGCCGCGTTCTGCAGCGTGAAGCCGACGAACCAGCATATGGTGCCGCCGACGCTGGCCGCGCCGACCCAGGCCGAGGTGCGCCATGACGCGGCCACCTTGGTCACCTGCCCCGGTTCGCGCCAGGCGATCCATGAACTCAACACGACGGCCTGCGCGATGGTGGCAAAGGCCAGCGTCACCAGCGCCCGCATCAATGGAATGTCGCTGATCACTTCCAATGTCGCGCCCCTGTAGGTGACGGCCGAGACCCCGAAAAACGCCCCCGACAGCAGACCCAGCCCCGCGCTCCGGCTGAGAACCCTGCGGCTCCAGTGAACCTGTCCTTCCGGTTTTTCGGACAAAGCCAGAACCCCGGTCAGCCCCAGCAGGATCGCCGCCAGCCCCACCGCCGAAATCCGGTCGCCCAGCAGCACGAACCCCACCAGCGCGGTCTGAACCACCTCGGTTTTCTTCAGCGTGATTCCGACCGCGAAATTGCGGCGCGAGAACAGGGCGACAACGCACCAGGTCGCCAGGATCTGGGTCATCGCCCCGATGAACCCATAGGTCAGGAACATCGGCCCGAAATCGGGCAATGCCTGCCCCGACCAGAGCAGATATCCCGCGGTCGTGACCACCGCGAAGGGGGCCGCGAACATGAACCGCGACAATGTCGCCCCGCCCGAGGACAGCACCCCCATGCTGAGATGTTTCTGCAGCATGAAGCGCAGGGTCTGAAACGCGGCGGCGGCGACGGAAACAAGGATCCAGGTCATGCCCGTCTCATGACCGAATTTCCCCGCCGGTACCAGCGCAAACGAAACGCGCCCGATCGGAACCGGGCGCATATCGTCGTCTCATCGGCCTGCCGCGATCAGCAGCGGATTTTCTCCATCCCAGCATCGAACAGCGGCTTGAGCGACGCGGTCGCCTTGACCCGCTTGCCCGCCACGCCGATTTCCCAATCGCCGGAGTTGACGATATCGGCCTTCAGCGGCTCATTCAGTTCGGCGAAACCGATGCCGACCGCACCGCCGAGCGTGTGGCCATAGGCGCCGATCTGGATATGGCCGACTTCCTGACCGTTCAGGTAAATCAGTTCGTTGCCATACATCAGCGGCTCAGGGTCCTGCAGCAGGAATTGCAGCATCCGGTTCTTCGGCACGCCCGCCGCCTTGATGTTGGCCAGCGCGTCGCGGCCGATGAAGCCGCCCGGCTTGTCCAGCTTGACCGCAAACCCCAGCCCCGCCTCGATCGGGTTGTCGGTATTGTCCACGTCGACGCCGAAATCGCGATAGGCCTTTTCGAGACGCAGCGAAGACAGGGTCTGCATGCCCGCGTTGCGGATGCCGAATTCCGCCCCCGCTTCCATCAGCAGGTCATAGACCTGCACCGCGTGCAGCGCCGGAACCTGCAGTTCCCAGCCGAGTTCGCCGACATAGGTGACCCGCAGCGCGAAGACCTCGAAGAAACCCACGTCGATATCCTTGCCGGTCATGAAGGGGAAGCCTTCGTTCGACAGATCGGCATCGCTGACCTTCCGCATCAACTCGCGCGCCTTGGGGCCGTGAATGTTGATCTGGGTGATGCCGGGGGTCACGTCGGTGATGGTGACGAACTCGCCCTCGCCGATATGGCGTTTCATCCAGGTTTCGGTATGGCCGTGGCTGTTTTCGCCCACGACAACCATGTACTTGTCCTGCGCCAGGCGGGTCACGGTCAGGTCGGCCTCGAAGCCGCCGATCTCGTTCGCCCAGGCGGTATA
Organism: Thalassovita sp.; assembly: GCA_033723255.1. Taxonomy (GTDB): domain Bacteria; phylum Pseudomonadota; class Alphaproteobacteria; order Rhodobacterales; family Rhodobacteraceae; genus Thalassobius. Next base: position 10,835 of record JAWVXM010000048.1, on the reverse strand, counting down.
GACGACGCGGCCCGGTTCCACGTCTACCTCGTTGCAGCTCAGCCGGCTCATCAGGGCGCAGGCATCCGGACCCTGGACGAGGAATTTCGACATCGAAGACATGTCCATGATGATCACGTCCTCGCGCGCCGCGCGGTGTTCCTCGGCGTGCCAGTCGAACCAGTTCTGCCGCCCCCAACTGTATTTTTCGATCTTGGCCTGCTCGGGCGAAGGCGCGAACCAGTCGGGCAGTTCCCAGCCGTGGCTTTCGCTGAAATAGGCCCCGTTGGCCTTGAGCCGGTCGTAAAGCGCCGACTGCTTCAGCCCGCGCGCGGACTTGAAGCTTTCGTTGGGGTAATGCGCGCCGAAGCTTTTTGCCAGCAATTCGGGCGTCCGGGCGCGGCGGAAAGCGGGGGTGTTGTGGGTGCCGTCGGCGAAGCGTTCGACGTTGAACGCGGTGTGATCGACCGGGCAATGCCCGTCGACGATCCAGTGCGCCAGCGCCATGCCGATGCCCGGCCCGTTCAGGATACCCAGCGAATTGAGCCCCGCCGCCACCCAGCAGCCCTGCAGCCCCGGCGCCGGGCCCACCAGCGGCGCGAGGTCGGGGGTGAAGCTTTCCGGGCCGCAGAAGAATTTGCGGATACCCGCCTCGGCCGCCGAAGGCACCCGGCCGAAGGCCAGTTCCAGATGCGGCGCCATCCGGTCCCAATCCGGGGCGATTTCGCCGAAAGAGAAATTCTCGGGGATCTGATCGATGTTCCATGGCGCGGCATCGGGTTCGAACAACCCGACCAGCAGCCCGCCGACTTCTTCGCGGAAATAGGCCCAGCTATGCGGATCCTCGACCAGCGGCAGGTCGCGGCTGATGCCCTCCATCGGTTCGGTGATCAGGTAGTAATGCTCGGCCGCCTGCAGCGGCAGGTTCAGCCCCGCCTTGGCGCCGATCTGGCGCGACCACATGCCGGCGGCGATCACCACGTTCTCGGCCATGATATCGCCCTTGTTGGTGCGCACACCGACCGCGCGACCGTCACGGGTGATGATGTCCTGCGCGCTGATGCCCTCGATGATCCTGGCGCCACGGTTTCGCGCGCCACGCGCCAGCGCCATCGTGGTGTCGACCGGGTTGGTGCGCCCTTCGTTCGGATACCAGAAGGCCGTGATCGTGTTGGAAAAGTCACCGATGGGGAACCGTTCGGCCGCTTCTTTAGGGGTGATTTCATGCGACTCGATACCGAAACGGTTCATGAAGGCGGTGCCGCGGCGCATTTCCTCGACCCGTTCGGGGGTATCGGCCGGCTGGATATAGCCCACCTGCCGCCATCCGGTCGCCTGCCCGGTTTCTTCTTCCAGCCCGGCAATCAGGTTGCGGCCGTAGGTGTACAGTTCGCATTCCCATTCACTGCCCAGAACCGCGGGCACGATTTCACCGGCAGCATGCCAAGTCGTGCCCGATGTCAGTTGGTCGCGTTCCAGCACGACGACATCCGTCATGCCCAACTTAGTCAGATGATAGGCGATGTTGCAGCCGATCGACCCACCACCGATGACGACGGTCTGGGCATGGCTGGGCAGCGGGGAGCTCATGGCATCTCTCCTGTTCGAGGAATCGGGTTTGATCAAAACTCTATGGTTGACCCGCACCGGAAAGCAAGTAATTGATTGAATGCGCATTCAATGGAATTCAGAAAAATGGCCGCAGGCCAAGACAAGCCCCAGACGGAAAAAAAGCCCCGCACGGCCCCTCCCGAGGTGCGGCGGGCACAATTGATCGACGCCACGATCACCTGCATCAGCAAACACGGCATATCCGGCACCACCCTGACCGGGGTTACGAAAGAGGCGGGTTTGTCGCTCGGGCTGGTGAATTTCCACTTCAAGAGCAAGGACGCCCTTCTCACCGAAACGCTCAACACGCTGGCGGCCGAACACCGCGAACTCTGGATGCGCGCGGTGAAACGCGATGACCTCGACGCGACCGCGAAACTGTCGGCCATCGTCGACGCCCAGTTCCATCCCCGCGTCTGCAGCCGGAAGAAACTGTCGGTCTGGTTCGCGTTCTACGGCGAGGCCGAGCACCGCCAAGCCTACCGCGCCAGTTCCTCGCATATCGATACCGAACGGCAGGAAATCTGCGCCGACCTGTGCCGGTGGATCATCGAGGACGGGGATTATGCGGGACAGGACGCCGAAGGTATCTCAGTTACCCTGGAAAGCCTGTTCGACGGGTTCTGGCTGAACATGCTGATGTACCCCGCCAAATTCACCCGGGATGTGGCCGCGCGGCAGATCATGGCCTATCTGGCGACCGTCTTTCCCAAGCATTTCTGCGCCTGACGCGCGGTCGGCGGCAGGGCAATCCCCGCCGCCGCTTTCCGATCAATACGGCATCGGATGGCGCTTGTGCACCGCGTCCAGTTCGTTCAGCAGCGCCTCGTCCAGCACCATGTCGCCCGCCGCGAGGATGTGTTCCAGCTGCGCCACGGTGGTGGCCCCAAAGATGACCGAGGTCATGAAGGGCCGCTGGCGTGCCCAGGCGATCGCCATTTGAACAGGATCGATCCCGTGTTCGGCGGCCACGTTCAGATAGGCGCCGACGGCGTCGAAGACCCGTTCGGTCTTGCGCCCGCCAAGTTCCGGCACCACCGACATACGCGACCCCGCGGGCACCGCGCCGTTCTGATACTTGCCCGACAGCAGCCCCACCGCCAGCGGCGAATAGGCAATCAGCCCGATATCTTCATTGGCCGTCACTTCCGCCAGGTCGGTATCGTACATCCGGCACAGCAGCGAATATTCGTTCTGGATGGTGACCGGGCGCGGGCCGCCGGTGCGTTCCGCGGTCTGGCACCACATCGTGGTGCCCCAAGCGCTTTCGTTGGACAGGCCGAAGAAACGGATATTGCCCTTTTCGACCTGCTTCTGCAGCGCCTCCATCGCGTCTTCCATATGGGCGATGATGTCGGCCCGGTTCTGCGAGGAGGGATCGAAATGCCAGTTCTTGCGGAACATGTAGGAGCCGCGGTTGGGCCAGTGGAACTGGTAGATGTCGATGCAATCGGTCTTCAGCCGCCGCAGCGATCCTTCGACCGCCCCGGGAATGGTTTCCGACGTGATCGGCGCGCCGTCGCGGACATGTTGCAGCCCTTCGCCCGAATGCTTGGTCGCCAGGATGAATTCGTCCCGGCGCGCCGGGTTGGCGGCAATCCATTCGCCGATGAATTCCTCGGTGCGGCCGATGGTTTCCTTGGCCACCGGGTTGACCGGGTACATCTCGGCGGTGTCGATGAAATTGATGCCCCGCTCCAGCGCCAGATCGATCTGGGCATGGGCTTCGGGCATGTCGGTCTGGGTTCCGAAGGTCATCGTTCCCAGGCACAGATCGGTAACCATCAGGCCGGTACGGCCCAGCGGTCTCATTTCCATAATACTGCTCCCTCAAGTCGCGCGTTTTCAGGAGCAAGATACCCCGCCCGGCGGAAAAGGCCAGACGGGGTATGATCAAAATTCCCTCGCGGGCCTTTTACGGGCGTACGTAGGAATAACCGCTTTCCTGCAGCTCAACGAGGCGAACGACGCCCGAGTGCACCAACCCAGCTTCGCTCATCAGTGTCAGCTGCTTTCCGGCCTTCTTGCTCATCTTGCGCAGGGTGTTGCCGCAAGCCGCAAAGGTGAGGTGTTCGTTCTCAAGCGACATGGTCTTGACGCGATCTGCGACCGGGCTTTTTCCCTCAAGCAGCATGACAAGGCCGGGACCATAGGCGACGAGCTCGATATCAACCTCCTCGCCCTGAGAATCATAATACGCCTTCACGTTCTCGACGTTGTTCAGCGCCATGTTGATAATGGCGGGTTCCTTGCTGTTCACATGGAACGCAATCTTGTGCGCCGCATCCGCAAGCGCCGCGAGCGGCGCCATGACCAAAGCAGCGGCCAGAATCAATTTCTTCATACGCATTACCTCCCGTTTTCTCGCGCATATCGTCGCATCATAGCGGATATTTTGTCGCAGCACACCCGTTATTCGCAAATATTGCCATTATTGAATACCCTTGCCCCGCGAGACGGTTCCCCCATCGCCCCACGCCGGCATCCCGCCGAAATGCCGTGTCGGCGCTGGAACACGCGGACACCTTACGGTAAAGGGATCGGGAAACGCAGCAAGGGCAAAAGTAAATGGCACGGCATCTGATCACCTCGGCAATTCCGTACATCAACGGGATCAAACATCTGGGCAACCTGGTGGGCAGCCAGCTGCCGGCGGATCTGTTTGCGCGCTATCAGCGCTGCCGCGGCAACGAGGTTCTGTTCCTCTGCGCCACCGATGAACACGGCACCCCGGCCGAGCTGGCCGCGGCAAAGGCCGGCCAGCCGGTGGCGGAATACTGCGCCGAAATGCACGAGGTTCAGGCGAAGATCGCCGAAGGCTTCGGGTTGAGTTTTGATCATTTCGGCCGCTCGTCTAGTGCCGAAAACCAGAAGCTGACCCAGCATTTCGCGGGCATACTGGCCGAACAGGGCCTGATCCGCGAAGTGGTCGAAAAGCAGATGTATTCCAAGGCCGACGGCCGTTTCCTGCCCGACCGCTATATCGAAGGCACCTGCCCCAATTGCGGTTTCGACAGCGCCCGCGGCGACCAGTGCGACAACTGCACCAAGCAGCTCGACCCGGTCGACCTGATCAACCCGCATTCGACGATTTCCGGATCGACCGATCTGGAAATGCGCGAAACCAAGCACCTCTATCTGCGCCAGTCCGCCATGAAGGACCAGCTGGAAGCCTGGATCGACTCCAAGACCGACTGGCCGGTGCTGACCACCTCGATCGCCAAGAAATGGCTGACCGACGGCGAAGGCCTGCAAGACCGCGGCATTACCCGCGACCTGGACTGGGGCGTGCCGGTCAAGAAGGGCGACGAGGACTGGCCGGGCATGGAAGGCAAGGTCTTCTATGTCTGGTTCGACGCGCCGATCGAATACATCGCCTGTTCGCAGGAATGGGTGAACGCGGGCAAGGGCGACGACTGGGAACGCTGGTGGCGCACCGACAAGGGGGCCGAGGACGTGACCTATACCCAGTTCATGGGCAAGGATAACGTGCCGTTCCACACCCTGTCCTTCCCCGCCACGATCCTCGGGTCGGGCGAGCCGTGGAAGCTGGTCGATTACATCAAATCGTTCAACTATCTGAACTATGACGGCGGCCAGTTCTCCACCTCGCGCGGGCGCGGCGTCTTCATGGATCAGGCGCTGGAAATCCTTCCGGCGGATTACTGGCGCTGGTGGCTGCTGTCCCACGCGCCGGAAAGTTCGGATGCGGAATTCACCTGGGAAAACTTCCAGACTTCGGTCAACAAGGACCTGGCCGATGTTCTGGGCAACTTCGTCAGCCGGATCACCAAGTTCTGCCGTTCGAAATTTTCCGAGGCCGTGCCGGCAGGCGGCGCCTTCGGCGAACAGGAAGAGGCGCTGATTGCCGAGCTGGGCGAGAAGATCCGCGCCTATGAGCAGTTCATGGAAGAAAAGGAAGTCCGCAAGGCATCGCACGAACTGCGCGCGATCTGGGTTGCCGGCAACGAATACCTGCAATCGGCCGCCCCCTGGTCCACCTTCAAGGAAGACCCCGAAAAGGCCGCGGCACAGGTCCGGCTGGGCCTGAACCTGATCCGGCTCTACGCGGTGCTGTCCGCCCCGTTCATCCCCGACACTTCGGCCAAGATGCTGGCGGCGATGGGCACCGAAGACGACGGCTGGCCCGATGATGTGTCCGCGGCGCTCGCCGCCCTGCCCGCCGGTCATGCCTTTACCGTGCCCGACGTCCTGTTCGCCAAGATCAGCGACGAGCAGCGCGAAGAGTGGCAACAACGTTTCGCCGGCACCCGCGACTGAAGCCCCAAGCCCATTCAAATGGGCTTGCTACGCGAATTCGAATTCGCGTGACAAGCGCCTTCGAAGGCGCTTGCGCAAGGCGTTTCGAAACGCCTTGCGCTATCGGGCGCGAGGGAAGCCACGCCGCCCCTTGGCCCCGTCGCCGAAACATGCAAACTCCCCCTCGGAAACGAGAGGGAGTTTTTTCATGAACGGCGCAGAAAGCCTTGTGCAATCCTTGCTGGCGGCGGGCATCGACACCTGCTTCGCCAATCCCGGCACCAGCGAAATGCATTTCGTGTCCGCGCTTGACCGGCATCCCGGCATGCGCTGCGTGCTGGGCCTGTTCGAAGGCGTCGTGACCGGGGCCGCAGACGGCTATGGCCGGATGATGGACAAACCCGCCGTCACCCTGCTGCATTGCGGTCCGGGCCTGACCAACGGTATGGCGAACCTACACAATGCGCGCCGCGCCAACACGCCGGTACTGAACCTGATCGGGGATCAGGCCACCACCATCACGCATCTCGACCCGCCGCTTGCCGCCGACACCACCGCGCTTGCCCAAACGCTGTCGGTCTGGACCCGCCGGTCAACCGATCCCGCCCGCGTCGCCGCCGACGCGATGGAAGGCATCCGCGCCAGCATGGAAACCCCGGGCGTTGCCAGCCTGATTCTGCCCTCCGACGCAGCATGGACCGAAGGCGGCCAGATCGCCGCCTACCTGCCCCCTGCCCCGCCCACCGGGCCGACTGGGCTGGCGGTGGACCGCGCCGCGCAGATGCTCATGAACGGCAAGAAAACCGTGCTGCTGCTGTCCAACCGCGCGCTGCGCGAGGCGCCGTTGAAAATCGCCGGGCGCATCGCGCACAAGACCGGCGCGCGGCTGATGACCCTGTCGCAGATCCCACGCCTGCAGGCCGGGCTGGGCCGGGTTCCGATCGAGCGCATCCCCTATAACGTGGACCTGTCGATCAAGGCGCTCGCCGGCGTCGAACAGATCATCCAGATCGGTTCCCGCGAACCGGTGAATTTCTTCGCCTACCCCGACAAGCCCAATGTGCCGATGCCTGATGGCTGCACCTGCCACATGGTCACCCGCCCCGGTCAGGATCACCTTGCCGCGCTCGACGCGATTGCCGAGGCCGTGAAGGCGACCGAGGACGCGCCGCTGCCCGCCGCCCCCGATCACGGCACCCTCGCCGGCGCCATCAGCCCCGAAGCCTTGGGCGCCGCGATCAACCAGAACCTTCCCGACAACGCGATCATCGTCGATGAAAGCGTCAGCTACGGCCGCGCGCTGCTGCCGTCGTTCTGGACCGCGAAGCCGCATGATTACCTGCATCTGAACGGTGGTTCGATCGGTCTCGGCATCCCGATGGCGGCGGGCGCGGCGGTGGCCGCCCCGGGACGGCGCGTGGTGGCGCTGCAGGCGGACGGGTCGGCGCTGTACACGCTGCAGGGGCTGTGGACGCAGGCGCGCGAAGGGCTGGACGTCACCACCGTGATCCTGTCAAACCGCCGCTACGCGATCCTGCAGGGCGAAATGACCGCCGTGGGGGCCAACCTTGGCCCGGCCGCGCAGGAGCTGTTCAACCTCGACCGCCCCGCCACCGACTGGCAGTCGATCGCCAAGGGTTTCGGCATCCCGGCGACGCAGGCGGCCGACATGGAAACCTTCGTCGATCAGCTGAACCGCGCCAATGGCGAACCCGGGCCGCACCTGATCGAGCTGATGATCTGACAATAGAAAACCCGCCGGACCGGCGGGTTTTTCGTTCTGCTTTGAGCCTTGGTCGCTCAGCTTTTCTTCACGAACTGGGTCAGGATCACGATCCGCTGCCCTTCGACCCGGCCTTCGATCTGGCCTTCGTTGTCGGGCACCAGCGAAATGTTGCGCACCGCCGTGCCGCGCTTGGCGGTGAAGCCCGCGCCCTTGACCGGCAGGTCCTTGATCAGGACAACGCTGTCGCCCTGTGACAGGACTGCGCCGTTGCTGTCACGATGCACCACCTCGGGTTCGGTTTCCAGACCGGCCTCGGCCCATTCCATCACCTCGGGTTCCAGATAGGCAATGTCCAGTAGGTCACGCGCCCAGGCGGCATCGAGTTTGTGCAGCATCCGCCAAGCCAGAACCTGAACCGCCGGTTCGGTCGACCAGATCGCGTCGTTCAGGCATTTCCAGTGCGGCGCATCCTCGGCCCCGTTCGCCACGCCGTCGGCGCAGGTGGCACACAACGCCACTGTATCGTCGCGCGGGGCGGCCTGGACAGGTTGCGTATCGGCAGCGCCGCAGAAGGCACAGGTATCGGACATCGGGCAATCCTTTCGGTTGAGTCGCCCGCTTATCCGCCCCCGTCGCCCACTTGTCCAGCGCTCAGGCCCGGGGACCGCCCCGAATGGTTTTGCCTTTGCCGGCGCGACAGGACCGGATGCGGAAAGATCGAGATATGGTACGGGCGGCCGGACTCGAACCGGCACGGCCTATACGGCCTAGAGATTTTAAGTCTCCTGTGTCTACCATTCCACCACGCCCGCGCCGGTCCGGTGGCGGGACAATAGCGCAAGTTCCGGGGGTGTAAAGCGGACCCGCCGTCAAAGGTCCTCGCCCGGCGGCGGCTGCAGCAGGTGCCGCTCGGGCAGCCAGGGATTGAGCGCCAGGGCCAGCCGCAGCACCGCCTGCCCTTCCTCCATCCGGCCCAGCCCCATCAGGCTCAGCGCCTTGCCCGAAAGCGCCGCGACATGGGCCGGGGACAGGGCGATGGCACGATCCAGATCGTCCAGCGCACGGGCATAATCCTGCTGCAGGAAGCGGACGAAGGCGCGCTGATTGTAGCCCTCGGCATAGTCTGGACAATAAGCGATCAGGCGGTCGAAATCATCGAGCGCACCGATCAGATCGAAGGCGCGGCGCTTGCGCATGCCGCGGTCCAGAACTTCCTGCGCCATCTCGTCCGGGGCATCCGCCCACAGCGCCCACATGTCATTGGTGATTAGCCGCGCCTGATATTCGTTCGGCGCCTGTTGCACCTGTTCAAACAGATCGGCCAGCGCATCGGCATGGTCCGGCGGCGCTGGACAGGCCGAAGCGCCCGGCGCGGCAAACATGCAGAGAAAGATGATGACGCGTTTCATAAGCCGACATGGTGACGCAAAACCATCACCGATCAAGTCACGTCAGCGCGAGCGACAGGTCGCCCCCCGGGTTGACGCCGGCCCGAAAAGCCGAAATCGTTCGCCCATGTTTCCGATCCGCGATCACAACCCGTCCGGCACCACCCCCTATGTCACCTATGGGCTGATGGTGGTGAACGTGCTGGTCTTTCTCAGCTATGTCGGTCTGTTCGCCGACGAACGCGCCTTGATCGCCTTCTTTGATGACTGGGCGCTGGTCCCTGCCCGGGTGTCGCAGGGGGACGGGCTGATCACCTTGTTCACCACCATGTTCATGCATGGCGGTTTCATGCACCTGGCGGGCAACATGCTGTTCCTGTGGATCTTCGGCGACAATCTCGAAGACCAGATGGGGCATTTCGGCTATCTGATATTCTATCTCGCCTCGGGGCTGGCGGCGGCGCTGATCCATGTGCTGGCCGCGCCTTGGTCCCCGGTGCCCACGGTCGGGGCGTCGGGCGCGATCGCCGGCGTGATGGGCGGTTACCTTCTGCTCTATCCCAAGGCGCGGGTCGACATCCTGCTCATATTCCTGTTCTTCGTGCACATTGTCTCGGTCCCGGCCTGGGTCATGCTGGGCGTCTGGTTCCTGCTCCAGCTGCTGTCGGGCACCGGCGCCGATGCGAATATGGGCGGGGTGGCCTACTGGGCCCATGCCGGCGGGTTCATCGCGGGCTTCATCCTGACCCTGCCGATCTGGCTGCGGCAGGGCGGCAAGGGGTACTGGGACCAGTATCATGGCCGCCCGCCGCATCCCGAGGCCGAATATGAACTGACCCCGACGCGCATTCCCCGGGTCAGGCGGCGCGGGGTCCCGCCCCGCGTGCCACGCGTACCCCACATGAGAAGGAAAAAAGATGACTGATCCGGTGAAAGCGACCTGCCATTGTGGCGCCGTGGAACTGTCGGTGCGGCTGACCGACGGGTTCAACACCGCAAGCCGCTGCGACTGTTCCTTCTGCCGCCGGCGCGGGGCGATCGTGGTAACGGCGCCGCTGCATGGCGTCGAGGTGGTCAAGGGGGCGGAAAACCTGACGCTCTATACCTGGGGCACCGGCACCGCGAAGCATTACTTCTGCAAGACCTGCGGCATCTATACCCATCACCGGCGCCGGTCGGACCCGACGCAATATGCGGTGAATGCAGGCTGCATCGAAGGCGTCAACCCGCGCGACCTGGGCGAAGTGCCCTGGACCGACGGGGTCAACCACGTTTCGGATCGTTAGCGGCCTTCGCCGCAAGGAGTTGATCAGGCGCCGCGCGCGCGCACGATGGACGCGAATTTCTCGAAGATCTCACCATTCGCGGCAACGATATCGCCATCGCTCAACGGGTCATGGCCTTCGCGGATCGGGCCGATCATGCCGCCCGCCTCGGTCACGATCAGCGTGCCGGCGGCAAGATCCCAGATGTTCAGTTCACGTTCCCAGAATCCATCGTAACGGCCGGCCGCCACATAGGCGAGATCCAGCGCGGCCGAACCCCAGCGGCGCACGCCGGCGCATTCGGGCATGATCCGGGCCAGGTCCTGCAAGGTGGCCGGCAGCGTCTTCTTGGCGGCGAAGGGAATGCCGGTCGCGAAGACGGATTCGATCATCCGGTTGCGCCCCGACACCCGCAGGCGGTTGGAATCGTTCATCCACGCCCCGGCGCCTTTTTCGGCATAGAACATTTCGTCCTTGGCAGCGTCATAGATCACCGCCGACACGATCTGCCCCTTGTGTTCCAGCGCGATCGAGATCGCCCAATGCGGCAGCCCGTGCAGGAAATTGGTGGTCCCGTCCAGCGGATCGACGATCCAGCGCCGGGTC
>JAWVXM010000047.1:0-13598 GCA_033723255.1 Thalassovita sp. | reverse complement strand
GCGCAGCCAGACCACGTCGAAATCGGACAGGTCGACCTCCTGTTCCTCGCCCAGCGTGTAAGGGTCCCCCTCGACCCGCCGCACCGTCAGCGGCCAGCCGCGCGCGATGACGCGCCCTTCCTGGTATGAAAGGCAATCGGGGGTGTAATAGAACAGCTCATGGCCGCGCGCCTGCGCTTCCTCGGCGATGCGGAAAGTGCTGTCAGCATTGATATCGATGGGGCCGATCGGATCCATCTGAAAGGCGATTTTCATTGTCATCCCTCGCTCGGTCGTCACCATCTAAATGGCGCAACGGGCCGCGAGAGGCAAATCAGAAATCTGCGAGGGCGTTTTCAAGCACCTTCACCGCGCCTTTTCCATCGACAAGTGCGAGGTCGAATCGCAGGTCGGTCGCCAGGGAAAGGCCGCGATGCGCCAGGTATTCTTCCGCCGCCGCGAAAAGCCGCCCCATCTGCGCCGCGCGCAGGCGTTCGGCAGCGCGGGCGAAGGTGCGGCTTTTCTTCACCTCGACGAAAACGAAGCCATCCCCATCGGCAAAAATCAGGTCCAGTTCGCCGCGCTTGCCGCGCCAGCGCGTTTCGGCACGCACATATCCGCGCGCCAGGTAGTCGTCGGCGACCCGTTCCTCGGCCGCGCGGCCAGACAGGTAGGCCAGTTGCCCGCGCGCGGCCCGTAGCGCGGCGGGCGTGAAATGATCCGTCCCGAATTGCGCCGTCATCGTCGTTTCCTTTCCCTCACCCACGCTCCAGCTTCAGCGCCATCTGGTAAATCTTCCGCCGCGGCTGCCCGGTTTCGGCGGCCAGCTGATCGGCCGCGTCGCGCACGCTGAGGTCTTTCAGCAGGCCGCGCAAGGACTCTTCTAGATCGGATTCGCCAATATCCGGTAAACGCGGCCGGTCCACCAGCACCACGATTTCGCCTTTCAGGCTGCGTTCGGCGCAAGTTTCCGCCAGGTCGGCCAGGGTTCCGCGCAGCACTTCCTCGAATTTCTTGGTCAGTTCGCGGCAGACCGCCGCCTCGCGTTCGGCGCCCAGCACCGCGGACGCATCGGCCAGCATCGCCGCGATCCGCTTGGGCGATTCGTAGAAGGCCAGCGTGCCGGGCACGTCCTTCAAAGCCTCCAGCGCGCTGCGACGCTGCCCCTTGGCGTTGGGCAGGAATCCGGCGAAGAAGAAGCGGTCGGTGGGCAGCCCGGCCAGGGTCAGCGCGGTGATCACCGCCGAAGGCCCCGGCGCGCTGGTGACCGGGTGCCCCGCCTCGCGCGCGGCGCGGGCAAGGTCGAAACCGGGATCGGCGACCATCGGCGTGCCGGCCTCGGAGGCATAGGCCATCGACTTGCCTTCTTCCAGCAGCGCCAGCAGCCGCGGCCGCATCTGCGCCCCGTTGTGATCGTGATAGGACAGAACCGGGCGATCCCCCAGCGGGATGCCGTGGATTTCCAACAGCTTGCGCAGGCTGCGGGTGTCCTCGGCCACCAAAACATCGGCAGAGGCCAGAATATCCAGCGCCCGCAGCGTGATATCGCGTGCGGTGCCGATCGGCGTGGCCAGAAGAAAGAGCCCGGGCACGAGTTTTGTCTGTTGCAGATTCACCACTGGACCCGAACCTCACTGTGCTTATTATTCCCGGCAAAGACCCGAGGCGGTTTCACCGCCGGTCACGAGGGAGTCAATACCGCTCATGTTCGCCGTTTTCCAAGCCGCCCGCAAGGCAATCGCACCGCTTGCCGCTTTCCTGTCGCTGATCGCGCTCGCCGCCTGCGAACCGACCCCGTTCGGCGGACCGTCGATCAACACATCGGCGCCGGTGCCGGTGGCGCTTCTGGTGCCGAGCGGCAGCGAAAACACCGGCGATGACCTGCTGGCGCAGAGCCTTGAAAACGCAGCCCGCCTGGCGATTTCGGATCTCGACGGGGTGAATATCGACCTGCGCGTCTATGCCACCGCTGGCGATCCGGCACAGGCCCGGGCGATGGCCGTGGAAGCGGTCAGGGACGGCGCCAAGATCATCCTCGGCCCGGTTTACGGCGAATCCGCAAATGCCGCGGCGGTCGCGGTGGCGTCGCGCGGGGTCAACGTGCTGTCCTTCTCGAACAACACCACCATCGCCGGCGGCAACCTGTTCATCCTTGGCCCGACCTTCCAGAATACCGCGGACCGGTTGGTCAGTTTCGCCGGGTCGCAGGGCAAGGGCCGCATCGTCGTCGCCCATGACACCGGCGTCGCCGGCCAGCTTGGGCGCAATTCCATCGCATCTGCCGTGTCGCGCAGCCCCGAAACCACCCTGGTCAGCGCGGTCCCCTATGAACGATCGCAGCAGGGCGTGATCGAAGCGATCCCGATGATCCGCGACGAGGTACAGAACGGCGCCGATTCCGTGTTCCTGACCGCTCTGACCGAAGGCGCGCTGCCGCTGCTGACCCAGCTGCTGGACGAATCCGGCGTCGACCCGGAAACCACGCAATATATCGGCCTGACCCGTTGGGATATCCCGCCGCAGACGCTGGAACTGCCCAGCGTGCAGGGCGGATGGTTCGCGCTGCCCGACCCGACCATGACCCAGCGTTTTTCCAGCCGTTACACCGCCGCCTTCGGCACCGCGCCGCACGCGATCGGCGGACTGTCCTATGACGGCATCGCCGCGATCGGCGCGCTGGTCAATGCCGGCCACAGCGACGCGCTGACCGCCGGGGCGCTGACCCAGAGCGCCGGGTTCCAGGGCGTGAACGGCATCTTCCGCATGCACCGCGACGGCACCAATGAACGCGGCCTCGCGGTTGCCCAGATCCAGAACAAGCAGGTTGTGGTGATTGACCCGGCGCCGCGCAGCTTCGCAGGGCCCGGTTTCTGAACAAATAGAAGATCGCAAATGCTGACCTTTCCCGTTGCACCGGAAAGCCTGATCTGTCCGGCGGAATCCATCTTAGATTTCCACGCCCTGCGGCAGAAGATCGATGCCGCCGCGGCCGGGACCGGCAACGAAGCCGCGATCCGCGCCGCCGTGGTGCCAATCCTGATCGAGGCGCGCAAGACCGGCATGGATCGGATCGCCGAGGCGTTCACCGCCAATCCCTTCGCCGCCCGCCCGACAACCCGCGCCTATACCTGGCTGACCGATTGCATCGTGATCGCCGCTCTCGACGTGGCGACCCGACACATGCACCCGGACCACGAAGGCGATAGCGAAAACCGCCTGAGCCTGGTTGCCGTCGGCGGCTACGGGCGCGGTGAAATGGCACCGCATTCGGATGTCGACCTGCTGTTTCTCACCCCCACCAAGATCACCGACTGGGCCGAGAAGGTGATCGAAAGCATGCTCTACATCCTGTGGGATCTGCGGCTGAAGGTTGGCCATGCGTCGCGCACGGTGCGCGATTGCCTGAAGCTGGGGCGCGAGGATTTCACCATCCGGACCGCGCTTCTGGAACACCGTTTCCTGGCCGGGGACGAAGCGCTGGCCAAGGAACTGGCCAAACGGCTGTCCTCGGACCTGTTCCGCAACACCGCGGCCGAATTCATCGAGGCCAAGCTGGAAGAACGCGATCAGCGCCATGAACGCCAGGGCGGCCAGCGCTACGTCGTCGAACCCAACGTGAAGGAAGGCAAGGGCGGGCTGCGCGACCTGCAATCGCTGTTCTGGATCGCGAAATACCTGCACGGGGTGCAGGAAGTCGGCGAGCTGGCGAAGCTGGACGTTTTCACCGAGGAGGAATTCAAGACCTTCATGAAGGCCGAGAATTTCCTCTGGGCGGTGCGCTGCCATCTGCACCTGCTGACCGGGCGGGCCGCGGACCAGCTGACCTTCGACCTGCAGGTCGAAGTGGCCGAACGTATGGGCTACGAAGACAAGGGCGGGCGTCGCGCGGTCGAACATTTCATGCAGGATTATTTCCGCCACGCCACCGCGACCGGCGACCTGACCCGTATCTTCCTGACCAAGCTGGAAGCGATGCATGCCAAGAGCGAACCCCTGCTCGAACGCATCTTCCGGCGCAGGCCGCGGATCAAGAAAGGCTACGAGGTTGTCCACGGCCGCCTTGCGATCGAAGACGAAGACGCCTTCCTGTCGGACAAGATGAACCTGCTGCGGATTTTCGAGGAAGGCCTGCGCACCGGCATGCTGATCCATCCCGATGCGATGCGGCTGGTGGTGGCCAACCTGGCCCTGATAGACGACGACATGCGCGCTGACAAGGAAGCGCGGCGCATCTTCCTCGACCTGATGCTGAAGCATGGCAATCCGGAACGGGCGCTGCGGCGGATGAACGAGCTGGGCGTTCTGGCCGCCTTCATTCCCGAATTCGAGCCGATCGTGGCGATGATGCAGTTCAACATGTACCACCATTACACGGTGGACGAACATACGATCCAATGCATCCGCAACCTGTCGGAAATCGAACATGGTGAGTTGGTGGAATCGCTGCCTCTGGTCAGCGGCATCCTGAAGGAAGGCGTGAACCGCAAGGTAATCTATGTCGCGCTGCTGCTGCACGATATCGGCAAGGGACGCGACGAAGACCATTCGGTTGTGGGCGCACGGATCGCGCGCAAGGTCGCACCGCGGCTGGGGCTGAACAAATCCGAATGCGAAACGGTGGAATGGCTGGTCCGCTATCACCTGCTGATGTCGGATGTTGCGCAGAAACGCGACATTTCCGATCCGCGCACCGTGCGCGATTTCGCCAAGGCGGTGAAGACGCGCAAGCGGCTCGACCTGCTGACCGTGCTGACCGTCTGCGACATCCGCGGCGTCGGTCCGGGCACCTGGAACAACTGGAAGGCGGTGCTGCTGCGCCAGCTGCACCGCGACACCGCGGATGCGCTGGAACATGGGCTGGAAGAGCTCAACCGCAAGAACCGCGGCGCCGAGGCCCGCAAGCAGCTGCGCGAAGCACTCGACGGATGGGACCCGGCGGCGCTGCGTGCCGAAACCGGGCGCCATTACCCGCCCTATTGGCAGGGACTCGACACCAAGACCCACGAGATCTTTGCTAACCTTCTGCGCAACATTCCCGATGACGAGGTCCGCATCGACCTGCACCCGGATGTCGACCGCGACGCCACCCGCGCCTGTTTCGCGCTGGTCGACCACCCCGGCATTTTTTCGCGCCTCGCCGGCGCGCTGGCGCTGGTCGGGGCCAACGTGGTCGATGCACGCACCTATACCTCGAAGGACGGCTATGCCACCGCCGTGTTCTGGATCCAGGACGCCGAGGGCCGCCCCTACGAGGAGTCCCGCCTGCCGCGGCTGACCCAGATGATCCAGAAGACGCTCTTGGGTGAAATCAAGACCTCCGAGGCAATGCGGTCGCGCGACAAGATCAAGAAACGCGAACGCGCCTTCCGGGTGCCGACCTCGATCACCTTCGACAACGAGGGGTCGGATATCTACACGATCATCGAGGTCGACACCCGCGACCGGCCCGGGCTGCTGTTCGATCTGACCCGGACGCTGGCCAACAACAACGTCTATATCGCCAGCGCGGTGATCGCGACCTATGGTGAGCAGGTTGTGGACAGTTTCTACGTCAAGGACATGTTCGGGCTGAAATTCCATTCCGAACCGCGCCGCAAGGCGCTGGAAAAGAAACTGCGCGCTGCCATCGAAAAAGGTGCGGAAAGGGCCATTTCGTGACGCCGATCCGCCTCGTTTCCGGGTTTCTGACCGTTGGCATGTGGACCATGGCCAGCCGGATACTGGGCTTTTTGCGCGACGCGATCATCCTCAACTACCTCGGCACCGGCCCGGCCTATGAAGCCTTTGTCGTGGCCTTCCGCCTGCCCAACATGTTCCGCCGCTTCTTCGCCGAAGGGGCGTTCAACATGGCCTTCGTGCCGCAATATTCCAAGCGGCTGGCAGGGGACGAAGATGCCGACAGGTTTGCCAGCCAGGCCTTTTCCGGGCTGGCTTCGGTGCTGATCCTGCTGACGCTTGCGGCGCAGCTGCTGATGCCCTGGCTGATCTACGCTCTCGCCTCGGGTTTCGCCGGGCAGGACCAGTACGACCTGTCGGTGGTGTTCGGCCGGATCGCCTTTCCCTACATCCTGTTCATCTCGCTGGCGGCGCTGCTGTCGGGCGTTCTGAACGCGCATGGCCGCTTCGCCGCCGCCGCCGCCGCGCCGGTGCTGCTGAACCTGCTGGTGATTGGCGCGATGGTGCTGGCCGT
Source organism: Thalassovita sp. (assembly GCA_033723255.1). Classification (GTDB taxonomy): domain Bacteria; phylum Pseudomonadota; class Alphaproteobacteria; order Rhodobacterales; family Rhodobacteraceae; genus Thalassobius. The sequence continues at coordinate 7,429 of JAWVXM010000047.1, read as the reverse complement.
CGTCGTGGGCTGGGACGTCGCCCATGCCCTGATCTGGACCATCCCGCTGGCCGGGCTGGCACAGATGGCGCTGGTCTGGATCGCGGCCAGGCGTGCGGGGTTCCACCTGACCCTCTCCCGGCCGCGCTGGAGCCCGGAAATGCGCCACCTGGTCCGGGTCGCGGTGCCCGCCGCCCTGGCCGGGGGCGTGGTTCAGGTGAACCTTCTGGTGGGCCAGCAGGTGGCAAGCTATTTCGACCGCGCGGTGGGCTGGCTCTATGCCGCCGACCGGCTTTACCAGTTGCCGCTCGGCGTCGTCGGCATCGCCATCGGCATCGTGCTGCTGCCCGACCTGTCGCGGCGGCTGAAACAGGGCGACGATACCGGATCGCGCGAAGCGCTGAGCCGCGCCGCCGAGATATCGCTTGCCCTGACCGTGCCCGCCGCGGTGGCGCTCGTGGTGATCCCGCTGCCGCTTGTTTCGGTGCTGTTCGAACGGGGCGCCACCACCGCCGATGACAGCGCCGCGATCGCGATGGCGGTGGCGGTTTACGGGCTGGGCCTGCCCGCCTTCGTGATGCAGAAGTTCCTGCAGCCGCTCTATTTCGCCCGCGAAGACACCCGCACCCCGTTCCATTTCGCCCTGATCGCGATGGTGGTGAACGCCGCAGTGGCCGTCGGCCTGTCTGTCGTCATCGGCTGGCTGGCCTCGGCCATCGCCACCACGGTGGCGGGCTGGGCGATGGTCGGGCTGCTGGCGCGCGGGGCGCGGGGTTTCGGCGACGTGGCGCGGTTCGATGCCCGTTTCCATGCCCGCATCTGGCGCATCGTCGCCGCGTCGCTGGCGATGGGCGGGGTGCTGTGGGCCGGCATGACCCTGCTGGCCCCCTATCTCGTCATGGAGGGGCTGCGCTACGGCGCGCTGGCCGCACTGGTGGCGCTCGGCATGGTCAGCTATTTCGCCATCGGGCAGCGCATCGGCGCCTTCCGACTGGCCGAGTTGAAAAACGCGCTGCGCCGCAACGGCTGATCCTCAGCGGCGCCGCATCCGTTCGCGCATGCGCCGCCAGCCCCCCGGGATGACGAAGATCGACAGGGCAAAACCCGACACGAAGCCCCCAACATCGGCAACCCAATCCGGCTGCGCCCCGAACAGCAGCCCGAACAGCAGCTGGATCCCCATCAGGAACCCGATCAGCGAAAACGCCCGCGCCTGCCGCTCGCCCAGCTGGCCCAGCCGCAGCCAAAGCAGGTAGGTGAACGCCCCGATCAACCCATAGGCGCCGGGAAACGCGCCGATCAGCGGCAGCGGTGTTTCTGTCAGCAAACCGAATGCCAGCGACCCCGCCACCGCGCTCAGCACGAAAACGGCCAGCACCGCCAGCTGGCTGAACACCTCGCCCACCATCTTGCCAAGCGCCAGCACCATCACCCCGGCGAACAGCGCCTGGGTGAAACTGACATGGATGAACGGATAGGACAGGCTCCGGATCAGGTGTTCGGCCGGCCAGCGCCCGTTCTCCAGCATCCAGTCGAAGATTTCCGCCGAAAAGGCATAGCGCTGCACCGCGCCGAGCCGCCAACCCACCGCCTCGGCCCCGCCGAGGATCCCGCGCGCGCCGAGGTCGAAGACAAGCTCGATCCCGACGATCATCACGAACAGCGCCACCACGACGGGCGGCAGGGGATTTACCGGGCTCATATTGTCACTGCTCATCGGGCTCTCCTTGACGGGACATTGGGGCATGGGTAAGCCAGCCGCACTGATAAATCCAGACGGAGATGACACCATGTCGGATGCGGTCCAAACGCAATCCACCCCGCACGCCGCGTTCAAACCGCGGGTGTTTTCGGGCATCCAGCCCTCTGGCGGGCTGACCCTTGGCAACTACCTCGGCGCGATCAAGCGTTTCGTGGAAAAGCAGGATGACGGGGTTGAGACGATCTACTGCGTCGTCGACCAGCACGCCATCACCGTCTGGCAGGATCCCGAAGCGCTGCGCCGGCAGACCCGCGAACTGACCGCCGGTTACCTTGCCAGCGGCATCGACCCGGAAAAATCGATCCTGTTCAACCAGAGCCAGGTCGCCGAACACGCGCAGCTGGGCTGGCTGTTCAACTGCGTCGCCCGGATGGGCTGGATGCAGCGGATGACGCAATGGAAGGACAAGGCGGGCAAGAATGCGCAGAACGCCTCGCTGGGCCTGTTCGCCTACCCGGCTCTGATGGCGGCCGACATCCTGCTCTACCACGCCACCGAAGTACCGGTGGGCGAGGACCAGAAACAGCATGTCGAACTGACCCGCGATATCGCGATCAAGTTCAACCACGATTACAAGGTCGATTTCTTCCCGATCCCCGACCCGGTGATCGAGGGCGCGGCCACCCGCGTGATGAGCCTGCGCGACGGGTCGAAGAAGATGTCGAAATCCGATCCGTCCGATGCCAGCCGGATCAACATGACCGACGATGCCGACACCATCGCCAAGAAGATCCGCAAGGCCAAGACCGATCCCGAACCGCTGCCCTCCGATCTCGACGGGCTGGAAGGCCGCCCCGAGGCGCGCAATCTCGTGAACATCTACGCAGGCCTTGCCGGGGCGACGCCCGAAGAGGTGATCCGCGATCATGGCGGGCAGCAGTTTTCCACCTTCAAACCGAGCCTCGCAGACCTTGCCGTCGCGAAGCTGGCCCCGATCAGCGCCGAGATGTCGCGCCTGATGCAGGACCCGGCCGAGATCGACCGCGTGCTGGGCCGCGGCGCCGAACGGGCCCGCGCAATCGCAGCCCCGATCCTGCAGCAGAGCTACGACATCGTCGGCATGATCCGATCCTGACCTCCCACCCCCGGGGCTTCTTCTTTTCGGAAATATCCTCGGGGGTGAATGCGCGGCACGCGCAGAGGGGGCAGACAGCCCCCTTCCCCGCCCGGGTTCAGGTCCGCGATCAGATCAGCCGCACCCGGGTTCCAACCTTCACCAGCCCGTAGAGTTCGGCGATCATCGGGTTGAAAAGCCCGATACAGCCATCCGAAGACCGCCGCCCGATCTTGCGCGTGTCATGGGTGCCGTGGATCCGGTAATACTGCCAGCTGAGATAAAGCGCATGGGTGCCCAGCGGGTTGCCGGGACCTGCCGGGATCATCGGCGGCAGGCTGGGATCGCGTTCGCGCATCGATGGCGTGGGCGTCCAGGTCGGCCCCTCGACCTTGCGCACTACCTTCGTATAGCCCAGCCGGGTCAGCTCTTCGCTGAGCGGCACCGAGGTCGGATAGATCCGGTAATCCGACGCATCGGCATTCCAGAAATGCAGCGCCCGCGATTGGGTATCCGCCACGATGCGCCCGACGCCGAGATCGTCGAAATGGTCGCGCCAGTCGACCCTCCGGAAGCTCGAAATATTGTGCCGTGTGGTTTCGATGGCCAGCGCGGGGCTGGCCAGCACGGTCATCCCGGCGGCAAGAACCGAGCGTCGTGAAATCCCCGTCGTCATCATTTCCCCCTGTTCGCTGCATCGCGGAAAGATTGTCCGAACGCGTCACATTCGCAAATCACAATATGGTGTAGCGGCGGTGGGTTTTCAGCTTTCGCTGCCCTCGTTACTCTACGGTATGGACCTTCCCGTCACGCCACCCTAGGCTGCGCCGCGAAGGAGACACCGATGGCACTCAGCAACACGATCCGCACCTATTTCAAGGGCACTTGGCACCAGGGCGATTACCCGGTGATGAACGCCGCCGATCACGGTTCCTGGCTGGGCAGCAACGTGTTCGACGGGGCGCGGTATTTCGACGGGCTGACGCCGGATCTCGACGCCCATTGCGCACGGGTGAACCGGTCGGCCAAGGCGCTGATGATCGAACCCACGGTGTCGACCGAGGATATGGTCGGCATGGTCCATGAAGGCCTGCGCGGCTTCGATAAGAACGCCGCCGTCTATATCCGGCCGATGTACTGGGCGATCAACGGCGACAGCACCGGCATCATGCCGATGGGCGACGAAACCGGTTTCGCGATTTCGCTCGAAGCGGTGCCGCTGGCCGCGCCGGATGCCTCGACCACGCTGACCCGCACCCGGTTCCGCCGGCCGGTTCTGGAAAACGCCGTCTGCAACGCCAAGGCGGGATGTCTTTACCCCAACAATGCCCGCATGATCGCCGAGGCGAAATCGAAGGGCTTCGGCAACGCGCTGGTGGCCGACGCGATGGGCAATGTCGCCGAAAGCGCCACCGCCAACGTCTTCATGGTGCGCGACGGCGAAGTGTTCACGCCCATCGCCAACGGCACCTTCCTGGCCGGCATCACCCGGGCACGCCACATCAGGAACCTGCGCGAAGACGGGTTCACCGTGCATGAAACCGTTCTGAGCTTCGAGGATTTCGAACAGGCCGACGAGGTGTTCCTGTCGGGCAACATGAACAAGGTCACCCCGGTTACCGCCTTCGACGATCGGCGCTATGAAATCGGCCCGGTCGCCAGGCGCGCGCGCGAACTCTACTGGGACTGGGCGCATTCGGCGGCTTGAGGCCGTCGGCTGAACTGCAAACCGTGCCAGCGCCAGTCCGCGGGATGGCGCTGCGCCGGTTGGGCCACGCGCTTTATCCCAGCCAAGTCCGGCCCCCATATCAGCGGCGGAGCAAGCGTCGAAAAAGCGCCAGCCCGTGCGGGCGGACTGGCACTGGCGCGGCTGCCTGCGGCCTTGTTCCGCGCCTTGCCCCCTGCAAAGCCGATCAGTGAATTGCAGACGGAACTTACAACGCGTCCAGCAATCCCCGCGCCGCGTCCTCGATCAGGTCCAACGCACCGTCGAAATCGCGGGTGTAATAGGGATCGGGCACCTCGGACACGCCCGCCCCCCCATATTCGGCAAACAGCCGTACCGGCGTTTCGCTGCCCGACGGTCGCAGACCTTCGATATCGGCCAGGTTATCCCGGTCCATCGCGAGGATCAGGTCGAAACGGCCGAAATCGGCGGCGCTGAACTGCCGCGCCCGAAGGTCGGACAGGTCCACCTGCCGCGCCCCGGCGGCGTCCTGCATCGTGCCGTAGGGCGGCTTGCCCACATGCCAGCCCGCCGTGCCGGCGCTGTCGATCTCCAGTTCCGGCGCCAGCTTGCGCAGCACCCCCTCGGCCGAGGGCGAGCGGCAGATATTGCCAAGGCAGACGAACAAGATGCGGCTGGTCATGACGGGCTCCTTCTTGGCAGAGTGTTAGAGCAAGGAGGCGGGATGAAAAAGATCGTAATTCTGACCGGGGCGGGCATTTCCGCCGAAAGCGGGCTGGGCACCTTCCGCGACGAGGGTGGTTTATGGGCGCAGCACCGGATCGAGGACGTGGCTACCCCCGAAGGCTTCGCGCGCAATCCGCAGCTGGTGCATGATTTCTACAACGCGCGCCGGGTGCAGGCCGCCGGCGCCGCGCCCAACGCCGCGCATACGGCACTGGCGCGGCTGGAAACCGAGCATCCGGCAGACGTGGTGATCATCACCCAGAATGTCGACGGGCTGCACGAGGCTGCGGGTTCAAAGGCGGTGCTTCACATGCACGGGCGGCTTGCCAGTGCGCTTTGTGCCGCCTGCGATCACCGCTGGGTCGCGCCCGATCACATGCAGCCCGCCGACCGGTGTCCGTCCTGCGGCGAAGCCGCGACGCGGCCCGATATCGTCTGGTTCGGCGAAATGCCCTATCACATGAGCGAAATCTGGGACCACCTGCGCGATGCCGACCTGTTCGCGGCCATCGGCACCTCGGGCGAGGTCTACCCGGCGGCCGCTTTCGGGCAGGATGCGGCCCGCCACGGGGCGCATACGGTGGAACTGAACCTGGAACCGTCCTCGGTCGTGTCAGATTTCGCCGAAACCCGTTTCGGCAAGGCGACCGAGATCGTGCCGCAATGGGTCGAAACCCTGTTCAGGGGCTGAAACGGAAACAGCCGGGCGAGGGCCCGGCTGCTACTTTGAAAGGGGCCCGAAGGGGCCGCCCGCGGACTTAGTTCGACGACTTGTCCATGTTCATGTTGCCGTGGTCCATCTTGCTGTGGTCCATCTTCATGCCATGCATCGGCTTGCGGTTCAGATCGACCGGCACCTCGACAACGACATCGCCGGCCTTTTCGAAGGTCAGGGTCACGGTGACGATTTCACCTTGTTCCAGCGCGTGCTTCAGGCCCAGGAACATCACGTGCTTGCCGCCGCGTTCCAGCGCCAGCATGCCGTCCTTCGGCAGGTCGAAGCCTTCCTCGACATGGATCATGCGCATCACGCCGTTTTCGTCTTCCTTGTGGGTGTGCAGCTCGGTCCGTTCGGCGACATCCGAGCTGGCCGAAACCAGGTGATCATCTTGGCCGGTGTGGTTCATGATCATCATGAAGGCGGCACCCGAATTCGACATCATCGAGGATGCGCGGGCATAAGGGTCTTTGACCATAATGCCGTCAGCGAAGGCGGGAAGGGCGAAGGCGGTGGCCGCGATGGCGGCAAAAATAGCGGATTTGAACGACATGGGTCGGTCCTCTTATTCTGACTATGTAAGTGTGATCTTGATGTTAGGAGTCAGAAAACAACGGGCGGCCCGCGGGCGGTGGCCGGTACGGCTTCGCCTGCGGACATGGATCGACCGACATCGATTCGCAGCACGAACACCTGTCCCAAGGGACGCATAACTTGGACAGGCGGTTGATCATGCAGCGCGAAAAGCGTCAGCGCGCAGTCCGGGCAGATATGTGGCGGACCGACGGGCGCACCATCTTTATCCACCAATACAGATACGGGCCCGGTACCGGTGCAAAGAACGATTTCGCCTTCGGCATTGGGCATGCCGCGAGCCACGGCCATCGACTGGCCCGTCAGGGTCAGCATCAGCGCCAGAACAAGGGCGAGATATGGGCGCAACACGGCTTTCATGCAGCGGCACTTATACGTCTGCCGCCAAGAAAGGAAAAGCGACAAAAGGAAACAGCCCCGCCGGAAACCGGCAGGGCTGCTAAATCCTTGCTGTCACGAAAGATCAGGCCGAAGCTTGCGCCTTGGCGATGTCTTTCTTGATCTTCAGGGCGTTGGCGGACAGTTCGTTGTCCTTCGCCTTTGCCAGGAAGGCATCCAGCCCACCACGGTGATCCACCGAACGCAGAGCGGCGGCCGAGATACGCAGCTTGAAGCCACGACCCAGGGTTTCCGACTGCAGGGTGACGTCGTTCAGGTTGGGCAGGAAGCGACGCTTGGTTTTGTTGTTGGCGTGGCTGACATTGTTGCCAGTCATCGGGCCTTTGCCGGTCAGTTCGCAGACACGCGACATGGGTCTATCCTCGTCTCATCAGCGGGGCGTTTTCTGACCCCTGTAATACAAACGGACGCCGCGAGCGGCGGCGCCCAGAATTCCGTTCGGGGTCATTAGGCGGAATCGGCAGGCACGTCAAGGGCCAAGGAGGGTTCTTTCCCCGCTTCCCCGTCTTC
>JAWVXM010000046.1:0-13665 GCA_033723255.1 Thalassovita sp. | reverse complement strand
GCGCCCGACCCGCCCCCCACGGGGCGGGCGCTTCGCACCCACCCCGCCGGGCCGGGCGCGGCCCTCGGTATGCCTCTCGCCCGTATGCCACCGGATCGAAAAGGAAGCCCGCCATGACGGATGACCGCGCAGCCAAAACCGTCACCTTCACGCTGAACGGCACCGACGTGACCGTCCCAGAGGGCACCACGATCTGGGAAGCCGCCAATGGCAAGGGGCTGAAGATCCCGCACCTGTGCCACAAACCCAGCCCTGGCTACCGCCCCGACGGCAACTGCCGCGCCTGCATGGTCGAGGTGGAGGGCGAACGCACGCTGGTCGCCTCCTGCATCCGTCCCGCCGCCGAGGGCATGGTGGTGAAGACCGACAGTACCCGCGCCGAAAAGGCCCGCGAAATGGTGGTGGAGCTTCTGGCCGCCGATCAGCCCGCCCGCGACGCCGCCCATGACGCATCCAGTCATTTCTGGGACATGGCCGAGGCGCAGGGCCTATCGGAAAGCCGTTTTCCCAAACTGGAACAGGACCGCATCCCGCTTCTGGATGACAGCCATGTCGCGATGCGCGTGAACCTTGATGCCTGTATCCAGTGCGGGCTGTGCGTGCGCGCCTGCCGCGAAATGCAGGTCAACGACGTGATCGGCATGGCGGGGCGGGGGCACGATGCTTATCCGGCATTCGATTTCGCCGATCCGATGGGCGCGTCGAGCTGCGTCGCCTGCGGCGAATGCGTGCAGGCCTGCCCGACCGGCGCCCTGATGCCCGCCACCGTTCTGGACGCTGCGCAGCATGGCGACAGCCGCGATTTCGATGATGAGGTCAAATCCGTCTGCCCGTTCTGCGGCGTCGGCTGCCAGGTTCTGCTGAAGGTGAAGGACGGCAAGGTCAGATATGTCGAGGGGATAAACGGCCCGGCGAACCAAGGACGGCTTTGCGTCAAGGGCCGGTTCGGGTTTGATTACATCCACCATCCGCACCGTCTGACCAAGCCGCTGATCCGGCTGCCAGATGCGCCCAAGGGACTGAACGTGGATCCGGCTAACCCGTTCACCCATTTCCGCGAAGCCAGCTGGGACGAGGCGCTGGATTTCGCCGCGCAGGGGCTTTTGAGACTGCGTGATGAGCAGGGCGGCAAGGCGGTCGCGGGGTTCGGCAGCGCCAAGTGCAGCAATGAAGAAGCCTACCTGTTCCAGCGCTTCATCCGTGAAGGTTTCGGCCATAACAACGTCGATCACTGCACCCGGCTGTGTCATGCCTCATCGGTCGCCGCGCTTAAGGAAAACGTGGGGTCCGGCGCGGTGACCGCCACGTTCAACGAAATCGGAAACGCCGACGTGGCCATCGTGATCGGGTCGAATCCGACCGAAAACCACCCCGTCGCCGCGACCTATTTCAAGCAATTCGCCAAGCGCGGCGGCAAGCTGATCGTGATGGACCCGCGCGGCACCGCTTTGAGGCGCCACGCGACCCACATGCTGCAGTTCCGCCCCGGCGCGGATGTGTCGATGCTCAACGCGATCATGTCGGTGATCGTCGATGAAGGACTTTATGACGAGGCCTATATCGAACGCTTCACCGAAAACTGGGAGGCGGAGAAAGCACATCTGGCGGGCTATGCGCCCGAAAAGATGGAAGCGATCTGTGGTATTCCGGCGGACACGTTACGCGCGGTGGCCCGCGATTTCGCCTCTGCCAAGGCGGGCATGATCTTCTGGGGCATGGGCGTAAGCCAGCATATCCACGGCACCGACAACGTCCGCTGCCTGATTTCTCTGGCGCTGATGACCGGCAACGTGGGCAAGCCCGGCGCGGGGCTGCACCCGCTGCGCGGCCAGAACAACGTTCAGGGCGCCTCCGATGCGGGGCTGATCCCGATGTTCCTGCCCGATTACCAGAGCGTGACGGAAGACGGCATCCGCGACAGTTTCAACGCCATCTGGGGCAGCAACGCCTACAACGACGGCGAAACGGGCCTGACGGTGACCGAAATCCTCGGCGCCGTTCATGCGGGCCAGATCCGGGGCATGTATATCCTCGGTGAAAACCCCGCCATGTCCGACCCGGACGTCACCCATGCGCGGCAGGCGCTGGCATCGCTGGATCATCTCGTGGTGCAGGACATCTTCCTGACCGAGACCGCCAATTACGCCGACGTGATCCTGCCCGCCGCCGCTTTCTATGAAAAGCTGGGTACCGTCACCAACACCAACCGACAGGTGCAGATGGGCCGCCCCGCGGTGCCGCCGCCGGGGCAGGCGCGCGCAGACTGGGCGATCACCGTCGATCTGGCCCACCGGGTGGGGCTGGATTGGTCTTTCACCGACCCGTCGCAGGTGTTTGCCGAAATGAAGCAGGGGATGAAATCGCTCGACAATATCACATGGGATAGGCTGCAATCGGAAGGCGCGGTCACCTATCCCAGCCTGTCGCCCGAAGATCCCGGTCAGCCGATCGTGTTCGGCGACGTTTTCCCGCGCGACGGGGGCCGAGCCCGCTTTGCCCCGGCGCAAGTGATCCAGCCCGCCGAACAGCCCGAAGACGACTACCCGATGATCATGACCACGGGCCGGCAGCTGGAACATTGGCATACCGGGTCGATGACGCGGCGGTCGAAAGTGCTCGACGCGGTGGAACCGCAGGCCAACTGTTCGCTGCATCCCGCGACCCTGCGCAGGCTGGGGGTGGAGCCGGGCGGCAAGGTCAAGCTACAGACAAGGCGCGGCGAAATCACCCTGCTGGCGCGTGCAGACCGGGCGGTGGCCCCTGACATGGTTTTCGTCCCCTTCGCCTATGTCGAGGCGGCGGCGAATATCCTGACCAACCCGGCGCTCGATCCCTACGGCAAGATCCCGGAATTCAAGTTTTCCGCGGTTCGCGTGGTCGCTGCCTGAGGCGAAAAACACGCAGGAGGGGTGGGGGATGACATTCCCCGGCGCAGATCGGGAAAAAGCCCGCAACCCGTTATGCTGCCCCAGGAAAAGCGGCTCCGTGATCGGCCGGTGCCGTTCGGCAGCAGGTGCCTTCATGGGGGTGCGCAAATTGTCCTGCGGCGAAAAATCGCGACGATGCTGAAAGGATGCGGTCTAAGCCCTTGGCATATCGTGATTTCATTACTAGTGTGGCGCCACTCGAAAGACGCCTGGAAAACATGCACCTGTTCGCCTATCCGCATAGCCCCTGGCTGATCATAGCCTCTCTTTGTGTCGCGCTCATCGCCGGGTTCACCGGGTTGTCGCTGACGCAGGGGATATCGAAAAAATCCGTTAATCAACGGAAGGTTGCGGTCGCTTTGGCCGCCGTATCGCTGGGCGGCGGGATCTGGTCGATGCATTTCGTCGCCATGCTCGGGCTGCAGCTGCCCTTCCTGTTCTACTACGATGCCGCGATCACTCTGGCATCGGCGTTGGTGGCGATTCTGGTGGTCGGTATCGCGCTGCTGATTCTGCATTTCTTCAAGCGCACCGTGCTGACGCTGACCGCCGCGGGCATCATCGTCGGGCTGGGGGTGCTGGCGATGCATTACATCGGCATGGCGGGGCTGGAAATGTGTCGTGCCCTCTATACCCCGGGCGGCATCGTCTTTGCGATCGTGGGGTCCTGTGCGTTGAACGTCGCGGCTTTCTGGATCGCCTATGGCAGCCGGTCACACCGCAATATCCTGCTGGGCACGGTCTGCTTCGGGCTGGCGGTCTTCATCGTTCATTTCGTTGCCGTCGCCAGCACCGATTTCATCGCCATCGAAACCCTGAACGAAGTGGGCCCGCTGATCAGCAACGAAACGCTGGCGGTGGGCGTGGTGATCAGCAGCTTCCTGCTTTGCGGGGCGTTCCTGCTGTCCGGGGTGACGTTCCTGTCTCCGTCGCCCGCGATGAGACGCCGGTGGAGGCGCCGGCACGGGTCACCCAGATCCCCTATGAACAGGGTGGCCGCACGCTGTTCATCGATCCGGCCCGGGTGGCCGCGATCCGGGCCGAGGGCCATTACACCCAGCTTTACACCGAGGATGGCAAATTCTTCTGCGCCTGGTCGATCACCGAGGCGGAAAAGCGGCTGACCCCGGATCCCCTGATCCGGACCCACCGCAGTTACCTGATCAACCCCGCCCATGTCACCGGGTTCGAGCGGCTAAAGGACAACGGCGTTTGCCTGTTCGATGTGCCGGGCCTTCCGAAAGTACCGGTCAGCCGGTCTCGCCTGAAAGTGGTGCGCGAAACGCTGGGTGTCTGATCACCGCAATTCGTGAAGCATTTCGCATTTCGTGCACGAAACGCAGTTTTTCATGGGTTTTTTGCAGCGCTTGTATGCGACAGTGTGCAGCATCCCCTGAGCCAGTTGAAACGTTTGGCAGGGAGGACCAACGATGATTCCAGCGGCGTTCGAGTATTATCGACCGACGGATATTGAGGGCGTGCTCGCCCTCTTGCTAGAACATGGCGACGATGCGCGCGTCATGGCGGGCGGGCACAGCCTGATCCCGATGATGAAACTTCGGATGGCGGAGGTTCCGCATCTGATCGACCTGCAGGATGTCGACGCCCTGAAAGGGATCCGTGTCGATGGTGACCGGATCACACTGGGTGCGATGGTCACCCAGCACGAACTGATCGAAAGCGCGGAACTTGCCGAAAAGGCGCCGATCCTGCGCGAAGCGGCGCTGCAGATCGCCGATCCGCAGGTGCGCTACATGGGCACCGTGGGCGGCAATGTCGCCAATGGCGATCCGGGCAACGACATGCCCGGCCTGATGCAGTGCCTGGATGCCGAAATCACCCTGACCGGCCCCGACGGCACCCGCACCGTCGCCGCGCGCGACTATTACGAAGCGGCCTACATGACCGACCGCGAGGATGACGAGATCCTGGTTTCGGTCAGCTTCGACGCGCCCAAGGGCGGCTATGCCTATGAAAAGCAGAAGCGCAAGATCGGCGATTACGCCACCGCCGCCGCCGCGGTGCAGATCGTCAAGGAAGGTGGCACCGTCGCTAGCGCCTCGATCGCGATGACCAACCTGAGCGACACGCCGGTCTGGTCGGAAGCGGCAGGCGACGCCTTGGTCGGTACCGCCTGCGACGCAGAGGCGGTCAAGGCCGCCGTCGCCGCGATGCTGGAAGATATCGACCCCACCGAGGACAACCGCGGCCCCGTTGCGTTCAAGCGCCACGCCGCCGGTATCGTCCTGACCCGCGCGATCACCCGCGCCTGGGACCGCGCTTGAGGGAGGAAAACAAGATGGCAAACAAGATGCACATCAAACTGAAGGTCAATGGCGAGGATCACGAATTCCTGGCCGAACCGCGCGAATTGCTGATCTATGCGTTGCGCGAGAAACTGAACATCACCGGCCCGCATGTGGGTTGCGAAACATCGCATTGCGGGGCCTGCACGGTGACCATCGACGGCAAGTCGGTGAAATCCTGCACCATGTTCGTGGCACAGGCCAACGGCAAGGAAATCACCACGATCGAAGGATTGGGCAATCCCGACGCGCTGCACGTGCTGCAAAAGCAGTTCAGCCAAAACCACGGCCTGCAATGCGGCTTCTGCACCCCGGGCATGATCACCCGGGCCAGCAAGCTGCTGGAAGAAAACCCCAACCCGACCGAGGAAGAAGTCCGCTTCGGCATGGCCGGTAACCTGTGCCGCTGCACTGGCTATCAGAACATTGTCAAATCCATCCTGGCCGCAGCCGCCGAGATGAATGCCGCGAAGGAGGCCGCAGAATGAACGATATGGCACCGAACCGCGAAGAACGTATCGCCGGCCTGAAGGGGATGGGATGCTCGCGCAAGCGGGTCGAAGACGCCCGATTCACCCAGGGCAAGGGCAATTATGTCGACGACATCAAGCTGCCCGGCATGCTGCATGGTGATTTCGTGCGCTCGCCCTACGCCCATGCGCGGGTCAAGAACATCGACATTTCCAAGGCGATGGAGCTGGACGGCGTGATTGCCGTGCTGACCGCCAAGGACCTGGAACCGCTGGGGCTGCACTGGATGCCGACCCTGGCCGGCGACAAGCAGATGGTGCTGGCCGATGGCAAGGTCCTGTTCCAAGGCCAGGAAGTCGCCTTCGTCGTCGCCAGCGACCGCTACGTCGCCGCCGACGCGGTGGAACTGGTCGAAGTCGAATACGAAGAACTGCCGGTCATCACCGACCCGTTCGAGGCGCTGAAAACCGATGTCGTTCTGCGCGAAGACCTGGAAGGCCAGACCGAGGGCGCCCACGGTCCCCGCAAGCATCACAACCACATCTTCACCTGGGAACAGGGGGATGAGGCCGCGACCAACCAGGTGATGGACAATGCCGAGGTCGTCGCGGAAGAAGAGATGTATTACCACCGCACCCATCCGTGCCCGCTGGAAACCTGCGGCGCGGTGGCTTCGATGGACAAGGTCAACGGCAAGCTGACGCTTTGGGGCACCTTCCAGGCGCCGCACGCGGTCCGCACCGTCGCCTCGCTTCTGTCGGGGATCGAGGAACACAACATCCGCGTGATTTCGCCCGATATCGGCGGCGGGTTCGGCAACAAGGTCGGGGTCTACCCGGGCTATGTCTGTTCCATCGTCGCGTCCATCGTGACCGGCAAGCCGGTCAAGTGGATCGAGGACCGGATGGAAAACCTGATGTCCACCGCCTTCGCCCGTGATTACTGGATGAAGGGGCGGATTTCGGCCACCAAGGACGGCAAGATCACCGGTCTGCATTGCCACGTCACGGCCGACCATGGTGGGTTTGACGCCTGCGCCGACCCGACCAAGTTCCCGGCCGGCTTCATGAATGTCTGCACCGGATCCTACGACATCCCGGTCGCATATCTGGCGGTCGACGGTGTCTACACCAACAAGGCCCCGGGCGGCGTTGCCTATCGCTGTTCGTTCCGGGTGACCGAGGCGGTGTATTTCATCGAACGGATGATCGAGGTGCTGGCGATCGAGCTGGGCATGGATGCGGCGGAACTGCGCCGGATCAACTTCATCAAGAAGGAACAGTTCCCCTACAAGGCCGCGCTTGGCTGGGAATATGACTCGGGCGATTACCATACCGCCTGGGACAAGGCGCTGACCGCGGTCGGCTATGACGACCTGCGCAAGGAACAGGCCGAGCGTGTCGAAGCCTTCAAGCGCGGGGAAACCAGATCGCTGATGGGGATCGGCCTGACCTTTTTCACCGAAATCGTCGGTGCCGGTCCGGTGAAAAACTGCGACATCCTCGGACTGGGCATGTTCGACAGCTGCGAAATCCGCATTCACCCCACCGGGTCTGCGATTGCCCGTCTTGGCACCATCAGCCAGGGGCAGGGGCACGCCACCACGTTTGCCCAGATCCTGGCGACGGAAATCGGCCTGCCGGCCGACAGCATCACCATCGAGGAAGGCGATACCGACACCGCGCCCTATGGTCTGGGCACCTACGGGTCGCGCTCGACCCCGGTGGCCGGTGCCGCGACCGCGATGGCGGGGCGGAAAATCCGGGCCAAGGCCCAGATGATCGCCGCCTACCTGCTGGAAGTGCATGACGACGATGTGGAATTCGACGTCGATCGCTTCGTGGTCAAGGGCGCGCCCGAGCGCTTCAAGACGATGAAGGAAATCGCCTTCGCCGCCTACAATCAGGAAATCCCGGGGATCGAACCGGGTCTGGAAGCGGTCAGCTACTACGATCCGCCGAACATGACCTATCCGTTCGGGGCCTATATCTGCATCATGGATATCGATGTGGATACCGGTGTGCCGACCATCCGCCAGTTCTATGCGCTGGACGATTGCGGCACCCGGATCAACCCGATGGTGATCGAAGGCCAGATCCACGGTGGCCTGACCGAGGCGCTCGCGGTGGCCTTGGGCCAGGAAATCGCCTATGATGAACTGGGCAACGTCAAGACGGGCACGCTGATGGACTTCTTCCTGCCGACCATGGTCGAAGTGCCGAATTACACGACCGATTACACCGTCACCCCCAGCCCGCATCACCCGATCGGCGCCAAGGGTGTGGGCGAAAGCCCCCATGTCGGTGGTGTGCCGTGCTTCTCGAATGCGGTGCATGACGCCTTCCGCGCCTTCGGGCTGCGCCAGTCGAACATGCCGCATGACCACTGGCGGATCTGGCAGACGGCCAACCGTCTGGGCCTGCACGACTGATGATACAGGCTGCTCCGGTCACCGGGGCAGCCGTTTTTCGGAACCGGGAACATGAACTGGACAGACCTGCAAAACGCGATGGCCGAAACCGGCTATGTCGCCTCGGACGATCTGGCGATGGCCACCCATCTGGCGCTTTCGTTGGGCCGGCCGCTTCTGCTGGAAGGCGCCGCCGGTGTCGGCAAGACCGAAATCGCACGGGTCCTTGCCCGGGTTCTCGATACCAAACTGATCCGCCTGCAATGCTATGAGGGGCTCGACGCGGCGCAGGCGATCTATGAATGGAATTATCAGCGCCAGTTGCTGGCGATCCGTGCCGCGGCCGAAGACGGCCATACCGGCAAAGAGGTCGAAGACCGGATCTTTTCCGAAGACTACCTGCTGCAACGGCCGCTTCTGCAGGCGATCCGGCAGGATACGCCGCCGGTTCTGCTGATCGACGAAATCGACCGCGCCGACGAAGAATTCGAAGCCTACCTGCTGGAAGTGCTGTCGGATTTCCAGATCACCATTCCCGAACTGGGCACCATCAAGGCCAAATCGCGCCCGGTCGTGATACTGACCGCCAACGGCACCCGCGACCTGTCCGATGCGCTGCGCCGCCGCTGCCTTTACGCCCATGTGTCCTATCCGGACCGGGCGACCGAACTGGCGATCCTGAATGCCCGCTGCCCCGATATCGAATCCCGTCTGGCCGGGCAGATCGTCGGCTTCGTCCAATCGCTGCGCAAGGAAGATCTGGAAAAGAAACCGGGCGTCGCCG
The DNA here is from genome assembly GCA_033723255.1 of Thalassovita sp. GTDB lineage: Bacteria > Pseudomonadota > Alphaproteobacteria > Rhodobacterales > Rhodobacteraceae > Thalassobius. The sequence goes on along the minus strand of JAWVXM010000046.1, from coordinate 4,767 downwards.
AGATGCTGGATTTCGCCGCCGCTCTGTCGGGTCTGGGCATCGCCGACCTGAACAGCGACCCGGCGGTGCTGCAGGCGACGCTGGCCACGCTTCTGAAAACCCAGCTTGACCGTGACAATATCAGCACCGAAGTCGCGCAGCGCCTGGCCGGGAAAGCGGCATGAGCCGGGTCGCCAAATTCGCCGCCCGCGATGCCGGGCCTGCGGCACGGATGTCGGGCTTCATGGCGCATCTGCGGATGAACGGGCTGAGGCTTGGCGTTGGCGAAGCCGAAACCGCGCTGGCGGCACTGTCGCAGGTCGAGGCTTCCAATCCTGATCAGGCCCGGCGCGCGCTGAAAGCCGTCTGCGCCGGCAGCGCTGAGGAAGTCGAGATCTTCGACGAATTGTTCGACAGCTACTGGATGAACGGTGGCAGGGTACGCGAAAAGGCGGTGCCGACAAGCGCCAATCAGGGGCTCGACAGCGTGCATTCCTCGCGCGACGCGCAGGGCGAAACCGCCTCCGGCGCGGGCAGCGCCACCGCGCCCGATGGCGGCGAAGGCGAGGCCGAAACCGATGGCGAGGGGAGGCTGATCGCCACCCGTGTCGCCAACCTGTTGAAAAAGGACCTGCGCGATCTGGTCCGCCCCGAGGATATCGCCGAGGCCGAAGTCATCGCCCGCCGTCTTGGTGCGGCGCTGCATGACCGCCGCTCGCGCCGCCGCAAATCGGCGCGCAAGGGCGACCGGCTGCATTTCCGCAAAGTGATCCGCCACAGCCTGTCGACGGGCGGCGAACCGGTCCGGCTGCCGAAAAAACAGCGCCCCGACCGGCCGTTGAAAATCGTGGCGCTGTGTGACGTGTCGGGATCGATGACGCTTTATGCGCAGGTTTTCCTGTCCTTCATGGCCGGGCTGATGCGCGCCGATCCCGCGACCGATGCCTACCTGTTCCACACGCGGCTGGTGCGCATCGCCGATGCTTTGCGCGACAAGGATCCGCTGCGCGCGGTGGGCCGGATGTCGCTGCTGGCCGAAGGGTTCGGCGGTGGGTCGAAAATCGGCGGGTCGCTGATGCAATTCGCCCGGACCTATGCCCGCCGTTTCGTCGATGGCCGTACCGTGGTGCTGATCCTGTCGGACGGCTATGACACCGACCCGCCCGAGAAAATCGCGGCCGCGCTGGAAACCCTGAAGAAACGCGGCTGCAAGATCATCTGGCTGAACCCGCTGAAAGGCTGGGACGGCTATGAACCGGTGGCGCGCGGCATGGCCGCGGCGCTGCCCCATCTCGACCTGTTTCGACCTGCCAACCGGCTTGCCGACCTGGCCGCCCTGGAACCGGAGCTGACCCGCCTATGACACCTGCCGAACTGAGCCATTCAGACATTGCCGGGCTGGCGCAGGAACTGCGCGACCGCGGCGAACCCTTCGCCATCGCCACGGTGATCCGCACGCTGGGCGCGACCGCCGCGAAACCCGGCGCCAAGGCGCTGCTGGGATCCGATGGCGCGATCCGACAGGGATGGATCGGTGGCGGCTGCGTGCGTGGCGCGCTGCGCCGGGCCACCGAACGGGCGCTGAAGGATGGTCAGCCGCAGCTGATCTCGCTGCAGCCGCAGGACTTGCTGGCGGAAAAGGGGATCGATGCGGGCAGCGACCTAGAAGGCGTCCGCTATGCCCGCAACGGCTGCCCGTCCAAGGGATCGATGGATATCTTCGTCGAACCGATCCTGCCGCAGCCGGAACTGGTGGTGATCGGTGCTTCGCCGGTGGCACAGGCGCTGGCCCGGCTGGCGCCGCAATTCCAATGGGCGGTTACGGCATCCGATACCGCGCCCGATTTGATCCCGAGGCCGCAGGGCGCGCGCCGCATGGTGGTGGTGGCGACCCAGGGGGCGGGGGATCTGGACGGGTTGAAAACCGCCCTCGGATCGGGCGCCGAATTCGTCGCTTTCGTCGGCAGCCGCCGCAAATATGCCGCGCTGGCGGGCAAACTGGCCGATGGCGGGGCGGACAGGGCAGCCCTCGACCGGGTACAGGCCCCCGCCGGGTTGGCCATCGACGCGGTCACACCCGAAGAAATCGCGCTGTCGATCCTGGCGCAACTGACCCAACAGCGCCGCGCCGATCAGCGTGGCGAACCCGAAGATGCGTGATAACGCCACCCCAGGCATCTACCCGTTGATCCCGGGCGCGTTCACCGGCACAGAGGAGGACACCGAATGACACTCTTTCTGGACCTGGTCCGCAGCTGGCGGAACCGAACCCGTTTAACACCCGAACAGGCCGAAACGCTGGCCCGGGTCAAATTTCCCTGTTGTTAAGAGGAAGCCCATGGAACTGAACGAAGAAATCACCATCAACGCCCCCAAGGCACGTGTCTACGCGGCGCTGAACGATCCCGAAATCCTGAAACAGTGCATTCCCGGCTGCGAAGAGCTGATCCAGCATTCCGATACCGAGCTGGAAGCCAAGGTCGTGCTGAAGGTCGGCCCGGTCAAGGCGCGCTTCAGCGGCAATGTAGAACTGGACAAGTCCGGCGCGCCGGATGCGTTTTCGCTGTCCGGACAGGGTAGCGGCGGTGCGGCGGGCCATGCCAAGGGCAGCGCCGACGTGACGCTGGAAGAAGACGGCGACCAGACCATCCTGCGCTATACCGCCAAGGCGGAAATCGGCGGCAAGCTGGCGCAGCTGGGCAGTCGCCTGATCCAGAGTACCGCGAAGAAACTGGCCGGCAAGTTCTTCAAGAGCTTCGCCGAGGCCGTCAACCAGGTAGAAGCCTGAGCGTGTGACTTGGGGGCGGGGCGCCCTGAGGGTGCCCCGGATGTGAGCGCGCAAGGGCAAGCGGGTCCGCGATACGCGGACCCGCTTTTTCATTGCGGACGGGCTTTTCGGTTGACCGCCCGGCGGTTGAGGATAGAATTTGCACCACGTCAGGGGAGTCCCGCCAAGGGGACTGAGAGGCTGACAGGGTTCATCCAAACGGACCCGGTGACGCGACCCTTCGAACCTGACCCAGTTGATGCTGGCGTAGGAAGACCGGAAGCCGCGTTCCCATGCAATCAGACGATGGGCGGCCTTTCGGGCCGATGGGCCCATTGCGTGCGGCATCTGCCGTTCCGGGCCAGAGGTCCCTTTCTGCCTCACGCGTTGTCCGGGTCTTTTTGAGCAACGCTTGAGGAGACGCCATGAACTCGCACACCACCGCCCCGCAGATCACCACGGGGGCCTTGCCCGCCTCGTCCAAGATCCACGTGCACGGCCAGATTCACGACATCCAGGTGCCGATGCGCCAGATCCACGTGTCGAACGAAGAACCGATCACGGTCTATGACAGTTCCGGCCCCTATACCGATCCGGCGGCGACTACGGATATCAATGAAGGCCTGGGCGACAAGCGCGGCGACTGGCTGACCGCGCGCGGTGACGTGGAAACCTATGAGGGCCGCGCGGTGACCGCCGCCGATAACGGCTTTGCCAAGGGCGACAAGCTGGTGCCGGAATTCCCGGTTCAACGCCTGCCGATGCGCGGCAAGGACGGCAAGGCGGTGACCCAGATGGCCTATGCCAAGGCGGGCATCGTCACCCCGGAAATGGAATTCGTCGCCATCCGCGAAAACAACGGCCGGATCGAGGCCTGGGAAAAAGCCCGCGACGGCGAAGATTTCGGCGCCTCCATCCCCGATCTGGTGACCCCGGAATTCGTCCGTCAGGAAATCGCCGCCGGCCGCGCCATCATCCCGGCAAACATCAACCACCGCGAATTGGAACCGATGATCATCGGCCGCAATTTCCTGGTCAAGATCAACGCCAATATCGGCAACTCCGCCGTCACTTCCTCGATGGAAGAGGAAGTGGACAAGATGGTCTGGGCGATCCGCTGGGGCGCCGACACCGTCATGGACCTGTCCACCGGGCGCAACATCCACAACATCCGCGACTGGATCATCCGCAACGCGCCGGTGCCGATCGGCACGGTGCCGCTGTACCAGGCGCTGGAAAAGGTGAACGGCATCGCCGAGGACCTGACTTGGGAAGTGTTCCGCGACACGCTGATCGAACAGGCCGAACAGGGGGTGGATTACTTCACCATCCATGCCGGCGTGCGGCTGCACATGATCCCGATGACCGCCGAACGGGTCACCGGCATCGTGTCGCGCGGCGGGTCGATCATGGCCAAGTGGTGCCTGCATCACCACCGCGAAAGCTTCCTGTACGAGCATTTCGACGAAATCTGCGACATCTGCCGCAAGTATGACGTGAGCTTCTCGCTGGGCGACGGTCTGCGCCCCGGGTCGATCGCCGATGCCAACGACGCGGCACAATTCGCAGAACTGGAAACGCTTGGGGAACTGACGAAGATCGCATGGGCCAAGGATTGCCAGGTGATGATCGAAGGCCCCGGACACGTGGCGATGCACAAGATCAAGGCCAACATGGACAAGCAGCTGGAACATTGCCACGAGGCGCCGTTCTACACGCTGGGGCCGCTGACCACCGACATCGCGCCGGGTTATGACCACATCACCTCGGCCATCGGGGCGGCGATGATCGGTTGGTTCGGCACCGCGATGCTGTGCTACGTCACGCCCAAGGAACACCTGGGCCTGCCCGACCGCGACGACGTGAAAACCGGCGTCATCACCTACAAGATCGCAGCCCATGCCGCTGACCTCGCCAAGGGTCTGCCGGGGGCGCAGCGCCGCGACGATGCGCTGTCGCGCGCACGGTTTGAATTCCGCTGGGAAGATCAGTTCAACCTGTCGCTGGACCCGGACACCGCG
>JAWVXM010000045.1:0-13792 GCA_033723255.1 Thalassovita sp. | reverse complement strand
TGCTCTCGGCAAGCTGCCCCGGCGCGATCCACAGCGAATCTTCCAGCCCGACCCGAACATTGCCGCCCTGCGCCGCCGCCATCGCGGCAACGTTCATCTGGTTGCGGCCCGCCCCCAGAACTGACCAGACGGAATCGTCGCCGAACAACCGGTCGGCTGTGCGTTTCATGTGCATCACGTCCTCGGGATGGGCGCCGATACCGCCCAGCAGGCCGAACACGGTCTGCACAAGGAACGGCCCCCTAATCAGCCCGCGATCGACGAAATGGGCCAGATTGTACAGGTGGCTGGTGTCGTAGCATTCGAATTCGAACCGGGTGCCGTTGTCATTGCCGGTGCGCAGGATGTGTTCGATATCCTTGAAGGTGTTCTTGAACACCAGGTCGCGGCTGTTCTCCAGATGCTCGCGTTCCCAGCCATGCTGGAATTCGCTGAACCGGCCGAGCATCGGGTAGAGCCCGAAATTCATCGATCCCATGTTGAGCGACGCGACCTCGGGCTTCAACTCGGCGGCGGGGCGCATCCGTTCGGCCACCGTCATATGGGGGCTGCCGCCGGTGGTCAGGTTGATCACCGCGCCGGTGGCCTGCCTGATCTGGGGCAGGAAGGCGCGGAAGGCATCCGGATCCTGCGTCGGGCGGCCGGTTTCGGGATCGCGGGCATGCAGGTGCAGGATCGTCGCGCCGGCCTCGGCCGCGGCGACGGAATCGGCGATGATCTCGTCCGGGTTCACCGGCAGGTGCGGCGACATGCTGGGCGTGTGAATGGCGCCGGTCACGGCACAGCTGATGATGACTTTCCGATTGGCTTTGGCCATTACAATGTCTCCACGTTTCCGCACACGCTTATCGCCTGTCCCGATATGTTGCGCCCGGCAGGCGCGGAAAGAAACAGGCAGGCCGCTGCGATTTCTTCGGGGCTGACCATGCGGCGCAGCGATACCTTGTCGAGATACTGTTTTTCCATTTCGGCATAGGACAGGCCCAGCTGTTCGGCGCGGGCGGCGATCACTTTCTCGATCCGCGGCCCCTTGACGATGCCGGGCAGGATCGCGTTGGCCCGCACCCCCTGCGGCCCGAGTTCGGCCGCCAGGCTTTTCGCCAGCCCGACGATGCCCCATTTCGACGCCGCGTAGGGGGTCCGATAGGCATAGCCCAGTCGCCCCGCGACCGAGGCCATGGCGATGAACACACCCTTGTTCGCGATCAACTCCTGTGCGCCGAACCGCGCCGCCAGATAGGCCCCGCGCAGATTCACCTCCAGCGTCTGGTCCCAGTCTTCAGCGGCAATCGCATCGATGCCCGCGGTCGGACCCGCGATTCCGGCATTCGCGACCACCACGTCGATGCCGCCCATCGCGTCGCGGGCGTCGCTGAAAAGCCGGGCCGTCGCGGTTTCCTCGGCGGCATCGGCCACCGATCCGGTCACCGCGCCGCCCGTCGCGACCGCAACGGCATCGGCGTCGATGTCGGAAAGATGCACCTTTGCCCCGGTTTCCGCGAATCCGGCGACGATTTTGGCGCCGATCCCGCGGGCCCCGGCTGTCACCAGAACCCGCAAACCGGCCCTCGGTACCAGAGTTTCCACGATGCTCATGCCTGCCCCCCACGCTTGCTTGCCGGAAGACAACTATCATCGCCCGTAGCTGTCAAGCTGGGCGGAGCTTTTGCGGCGGGCTTCACACAGGGGGGCAACGACGACACCGCATGGAATCGGTCGGGCCCATCGGGGGAACGTTTTCGGATATTTGGGAAAAGTGGCATCCCGTAGGGGAATCGAACCCCTCTTTCCAGGTTGAAAACCTGGCGTCCTAACCGATAGACGAACGGGACACTCTGTGTCGTGAGGCGCTATTTAGAAAAACTGTCGCCGCACCGCAAGGAGAAAATGCAGCTTTTTGAACGGAAATGTTGCGCCGGGTTTCAGACCGCCTCGGCGGCGTCTTCCAGCCGCAACTGCACCGATTGCCGGCCGCCCCAGCTGTTGATTTCCAGCCGTCCGGCCAGGTGGAACCGGGCGCCGCCGTGTTCCGACAGGCGCGGCCCCAGCGGACCGTCGAAGGCGCCGAAGGAAATCGCGTCGATCCGCGCGCCCATCCCGTCGCCGAAGGTCAGCTTCAGATGCGAGTCGCCGACCCGCTTGGCAAAGCGGATCTCGACATCGGGAAAGACATAGCGCGGGGCAGGGGCGGATGCGCCGAAGGGGCCGGCCTTTTCGATCTGTTCGACCAGGTCCACCTGCGCCGCGCCGGGCATCAGCACACCGTCAAGCTTCAGGTCCGCCGGTCCGGCCTCGCCCGCGCCCTGCTTGGCCAGGAGTTCGGACAGCCGTTCCATCGCCGCCTCCAGCTGATCGCGTGCCACGGTCAGTCCCGCGGCCATCTTGTGGCCGCCGCCCTTGATCAACAGCCCCTCGGCGGCCAGCCTCTGGATGCCGGCGCCCAGATCGACGCCGCTGACCGACCGGCCCGATCCCTTGCCTTCGTCGCCGTCCAGCCCGATGACGATCGCGGGGCGGTTGGTGGCCTCCTTCAGCCGGCTGGCGACGATGCCCACCACGCCGGGATGCCAGCCTTCGCCGGCGGCCCATACCAAAGGCGCCTCCAACCCACGTTCCTCGGCTTGTTCCATCGCCGCCGCGCGCACCGCGTTTTCGATCTCGCGCCGTTCGCTGTTCAGCTCATCCAGCCTTTCGGCAATCGCGCGGGCCTCGGCCGGGTTGTCGGTCGACAAAAGCCGCGCACCCAGATCCGCCGCACCGATCCGGCCACCGGCATTGACCCGCGGCCCCAGAACGAAGCCCAGGTGATAGGAACTCGGCGCCTGATCGATCCGTCCCACGTCGGACAGGGCCACCAGCCCGGGCCGGGCGCGGCGTGCCATGATCTTCAGCCCCTGCCGCACCAGCGCCCGGTTGACGCCCAGCAGCGGCGCCACGTCCGCCACCGTGGCCAGCGCCACCAGATCCAGCATCGCCATCAGGTCGGGACCCTGCGCGCCCTCTCCGCGCATCTGCCGGTTGGCCTCGACCAGCATCAGGAACACCACGGCGGCGGCGCAGAGATGCGCCAGATCGCCGGTTTCATCCTGCCGGTTGGGGTTCACCACCGCGTGGCAATCGGGCAGGGTTTCGCCGCCCAGGTGGTGATCCAGCACCACCACATCGGCCCCCTTGGCCGCCGCGATCGGGCCGTGGGACAGGGTGCCGCAATCGACGCAGATGATCAGGTCGTGACCCTGCGCCAGCATTTCCATCGCCGGCTCATTGGGGCCATAGCCTTCGTCGATCCGGTCGGGCACATAGAGCGTCGCCTGCCGCCCCATCTTGCGCAGCCAGTCGATCAGCAGCGCCGCCGAAGACCCGCCATCGACATCGTAATCGGCGAAGATCGCAATCCTTTCGCGCCGCTTCACCGCCTGCAGGAACCGCGCGGCAGCCTCTTCCATGTCCTTGAGCGTTCGCGGATCGGGCAGCAGCTCGCGCAGTTGCGGGTCCAGGAAGCCCGCGACGGCCTCAGGCGCAACGCCGCGCCGCGCAAGCGTCTGGCACAGGGCGGCGGGCAGATCGGTCTGCTGCCGCATCGCCTCGGCCATGCGCTCGACGTCCGATCCCGGTCCGATCCAGCGCCGCCCTGTCAGCGACGTCTCGACCCCCAGATATGCCCGCTCATCCCCGCTCAAGACCCGCCAAGCCCTTTCTCTGTTCCCCAAATACTCCCGCCGGAGGCGCCCCGCCCGCGCCGCCATCGCGACTGCGGGGCAGGGCTCAAACGCTTTCGATCCGCAATGCCACCGGCGCTTCGGTTACCACGTCGGTTTTGTCGATCGCCGCCAGCGCCGCATCGATATCGGCGCGGGTGGTCTTGTGGGTCACGATCAGAACCGGCGCGCTGTCGTCGGCATGGCTGTACTGGCGCATCCGGTTGATCGACACGCCCGCCTCGCCCAGGATCGATGCGATCTTGGCCAGAGCCCCCGGTTTGTCCTTCAGCGCCATGCGCAGGTAATAGGGCGCAGGCAGCACGGATTGCGCGCGCGGCGCCTGTTTCAGCGTGTCGGCGGGTTGGCCGAAGATCGGGTAACGGATGCCGCGCGCGATATCGCAGACATCGCCCATCACCGCGCTGGCGGTGGGGCCTTCGCCCGCGCCCGCGCCGCGTAGCACGACCTGGCCGACGCTGTCGCCTTCCACCACGACCATGTTGGTGCCGCCTTCCAGCTGGCCCAGCGGGCTGTCGGCGGGCACCAGGCAGGGCGACATGCGCTGTTCAAGCCCGCGGCCGGTCATCTGCGCCACACCCAGAAGCTTGATGCGGTATCCCATGTCGGCGGCCTGGCGGATGTCTTCCAGGCTGATCCGCTGAATGCCTTCCAATTCGACCCCGTCGAAATCCACCCGCGTGCCGAAGGCGAGGCTGGACAGGATCGACAGCTTGTGACCGGCATCTATTCCGCCGACGTCGAGGTTCGGGTCGGCCTCCAGGTAACCCAGCTTGTTGGCTTCCTCGAACAGCGCGTCATAGCCCTGTCCGGTCGCTTCCATCCGGGTCAGGATGTAGTTGCAGGTGCCGTTCATCACGCCCATGACGCGGGTGATTTCATTGGCCGCCAACCCCTCGGTCAGCGCCTTGATGATCGGGATGCCGCCCGCGACGGCGGCCTCGAAACGGATCACCCGGCCCGAGGCTTCGGCCAGTTCGGCCATCGCCTGGCCATGATGGGCCAGCAGCGCCTTGTTGGCGGTGACCACATCCTTGCCTGCCTTCAGCGCGGCTTCGATCGACGCCTTGGCCGGCCCGTCTTCGCCGCCCATCAGTTCGATATAGACATCCACGTCGTCGCGCTGCGCCAGCACGACCGGATCGTCTTCCCAGTCATATTGCGTAAGGTTCACGCCGCGGTCCTTGTGGCGCGACCGGGCCGAAACGGCGCTGATCACCACGTCGCGGCCCGTGCGCGCGGTCAGAAGGGCGGCCTGATGACGGACGATCTTGATAACGCCGACACCGACGGTGCCCAGCCCGGCAATTCCAAGGCGCAAGGGGTGGCTCATATGGCCCTCCTGAAACATGACAAATCTTTGTCTGGCGATGTACCGGGTCTTGCGCCCCGGCGCAACGCGGCAAATGGGGACCCGGGCTGGCGCCTTACAGCCCGATCAACTGCCTGAGCCTTGCGGCGCGGGCGCGCAGCGCGCGGGCCCGGGCCTGCAGCTCGGCGGTGGTATCGCTTGGCCTGTCCGCCCCGGTTTCGGCGCCGAGCAGATCGTCGATCGGTATCAGCGCGGGATAGGGCGCCTGCCGCGCCGCCGGTTCGATCGTTTCCGACAGATCGGGAAATTCCGAGCAGCCGACAAGCACGGCCAGCGACAGGGCTAGGAATGAAACAAAGGGCACGCGCATGGCGGTCTCTCATGAAGCAGGGCATCCTTTTCTTGCACCAGAAGCCGCCGTCCCGCAAGCCGTGGCCTTGCCGCTTGGCTGGGCGGGGGAAACGGGCGGTTGGTGCGATGCCCCCTTTGATCTGAACGCATGTTCAGATAAATTGCCCGCATGGCAAGAACCGCAGGATCCCATTCCGACATCACAGGCCCGCGTGTGCTGGACGCGGCGCTGCGTCTTTTCGCGCGTCACGGCTATGCCGCCGTATCGATGCGCCAGATCGCCAAGGAAGTCGGTGTGCAGGCCGGGGCGCTGTACAATTACACGCCCGACAAGCAATCGCTGTTGTTCGACCTGATGAAACGGCACATGGAAGACCTGCTGGCGGCACGCGGCAGTCGCAGGCGCGATGGCACCGCGTTGGAACAGCTGGAAGATTTCACCCGTTTTCACATCCGCTATCACCTGGATCGGTCCGACGAGGTGTTCATCGCCTATATGGAGCTGCGCAACCTGACGCCGGAAAATTTCGCCGCCATCGAAGCGCTGCGCCGCGAATATGAAAACGAACTGGAAGCGATCCTGCGGCAGGGCGAGGTCGAAGGTGTTTTCGCCCCGGCCGATACGCGGATCGAAACCATGGCGGTGATCGCCATGCTGACCGGGGTCACCACCTGGTACCGGGCCGAAGGGCGGTTGTCGGCGGACGAGGTGGAGCGCATCTACTGGGACATGGTGCGCAAGGCCGTTTCGGTCTGAAACGCGGAAAGCCCTCGCCTTGCGGCGCGAGACCGGGTAAGGGGCGGCGGAAATGGAAAGAAGGGTAACGCGATGAACACTCCGCTTGATCAGGACATCCAGGCGATGGCCGTTGTTTCGCAGCCGCGCCGCTGGATGGGGGTCTGCATGATGGCGCTGCTCGGGGCGCTGCTGATCTATCTCGGCTTCGCCAAGCCGCCGGCCTCGATCGGATGGCAGGTGTTCCTGATCGTTCTGGGCGGTGTCGCCATCGCGATCACCGTGAAGATGTATGCGGCGACCAAGTTGCAGTTGTTCCTGACCGAGGAGGACCTGCGCGACAGCGAAGGGCATGTCATTGCCCGGATCGAGGATATCACCGGGGTCGAGCGCGGGGCATTCGCGATCAAACCGTCGAACGGGTTCATGATCCGGCTGTCAAAATCGCAGCCGCGCGCCTGGCATCCGGGCATCTGGTGGCGGTTGGGCCGCCGTGTCGGTATCGGCGGCGTGATCCCCGGATCGCAGACCAGGATCATGGCGGAAACAATCCAGGCCCTGATCGCCGAGAGAAACGGCTGAAACGGCCTCAGTTCGGGTAGCGGTCCCACACCAGTTGCGGAGCGAAACGGGGGCTGGTGATGGATCTCTCGTAGATATCGGATTCGTCCAGCCCGACCTCGAAAAGCGGGGTGTAGTGGCTCCAGGTTTCCACCAGGATGATCCGTTCATTGTCCATCAGGGTGGGCAATTCATTCGCCATCGCATTGATGTCGACATCGGTCATCGCCACGGCGCCATTGCGGGCTTCCGACCAGTCCAGCTTGAACAGGCCGTCTTCTTCGTCCCACATCGCGACCGATACCCGGATCCGGGGAGAGGAATTCGACTTGGCCAGGAAGCTGAAAAGCGACTGCATACTGTCGATATAGCTGTCGTTGATCGCTTCGGTTTCCCGCGACAGCAGGTCACCGATCGTGTAGTTGGCCTTGATGTTGACGCTGGTCTGCCGGTAGGCGTCGAAATAGACATAGCTGGCTAGGAAGACCCAGAACAGGAACGGCGCCACGATCACCGATTCCAACGCGACCGATCCTTCGCTCTCGGCGCCGAACCGGTGCAGGAAACGTTTGGTTTTGCGTAGGATCTGCATCACAACGGCTCCTGTACGAAGGCGGCTGAAGCCACAAGTGCGAATTTCCCGGAAGCGTCGGTAACCAGCCTGTGACCAAGCCCGACCGCCGGGAATACCGGATCGACCTTGAAGCAGACCCGCATCAGCATCAGTTCGTTTTCCTGACCGTTTTCGAAGCTGCGCACCGGCGAAACCGGCTGCGAGGTATCGGTGCAGTCGGCATAAGTCGGCGGCTCGGCCCAGTTGCGCGGATCGAGCTGCAGGAGTTCGACGCGCAGGTTGGTGTCGCAATTGCGCAGGATCGGCGCGAGATCGCAGATCCGCTGCTTGATTTCATCATGCTGCGGCGCCGTGCCAGTGCCCAGCCGGATGTCGCGCACGACAAGATCTGTGGCCCGTTCGATGGTGGTGGTGCGCATGGTGATGACGCCCAGTTCCCAGGCCGATCCCATCAGGACCATGAAGATCGGGAACACCATGACGAATTCCATCGTGGCCGAACCACTTTCGGAATTTCGGAACCGATCCAGGAAGCGTTTGAACATGCTCATTGGACCAGCCTCAGCTTGGTGATCGACGCGGCGATCGCGGCAAAGGCATCGGCGATGTCCAGCCCGTTCACGTCGAAATGATGGCTTGGCGAACTGGCGCAGCGCGACAGCAGGCGCTGGCCCGACCGGGGCGCTTCGAAGCCGATGGTGAAGACCGCGATGCCTTGGTTCTTGGCCGCGCTGCAGATGTTCTTGGTGCGCTGATCCTTGGCCGAGCTTTCCTTTTTCGAAAACGCGTTGTTGTACCAGACCGTCCAGCGGTTGCCCTGATAGGAATGGATGAAATCGGCGTTGTAGGCCAGCGAGGTGCGGTTGAACAGTTCGGGAAAGGTCAACCGCTCCGCGTCGCCCTGTTCCTCGCGCAGGATGCAACTGCCAAGATCGGTGCAGACCTGATAGGATCCGTTGCCATAGGGATGGTCGTACCAGTCTTTGAACCCGCTATCGGGCCACCAGTATTCGGTCGTTTCGCCGTTGCTGTGCATCACCGAATACCGGGCGTCGTCGAAATCGATCTCGCCAATGTCCTTGATACCGTTGAGATTGGTGTCGCTGGTGACCGGCTTGTACCAGACATCCGACATGCCGCTGCGCATCGACGGATTCAGCATGTACTGGTCGGTGTTTTCCCCGTCGGTCATCAGCACGATGATCTTCAGCGTTTCGGCACTGCCATATGCCCTCGGGCGGCCGTCGAATTTCGCATCGACCTCGCCATCGCGGATCAAGGCCGAGACGACCGGTTGGGTGCTGGGATCCAGCAGCACGGTCCCCCATTTCATACCGATATCGATCGAGGTGCCGCCCGAAGGCGCGTCCCAGGCCCGCAGGTCTTCGATGTACTGGTACAGGACCGCCTTGTCGTCGGTGAAGGGCAGGATCTGCGAATAGTCGAATGTGGGGCAAACCGTATAGGTGACGCCGTCATCGTCCTGCGTGAAGGGATCGAAATGCGCCGTCAGTTCCAGAATTTCGTCCCGGGACAGGCCCGACTTGCTGAACTGATCGTCGTTGAAATTGACGCAGTGGGAATAATCGTGTTCGGCCGTCGTGGTGTAGTTCTTCAGGATCGGTTTGCCGGCATTGACCTGCATCGCGTAGGGGATCACGGAAATCGATGCGCCGCCCGAGTTGGAGGCATCGAGGATAGCGTCAACAAATTCTTTGGCGGCCGATTTCAGCCGGGTTATGCGCGAATTTCTACCCATCGATCCCGAAACGTCCACCACCAGCGAGATTTCCACGCTGCCGATCCGTTCCTCGGCGGCGCCGTCGGCCGGGGCGGTCAGTTCGTCAATGCCCAGCAACGGCAGAAAATAGGTGTTCAGCGAAGATTGCGCCTGCGCGTTGACCGTCCGGTATCCCAGCCCTTCGTCGACGGCCACGCTGGTCAGGTAGTCACCGATTCCCGCCTTGGTGAAATAATCGGTCACCACGGTGGTCGCATCCTGGGTCTGGTCCAGGTCGGCAGCGGCGAGAACCGCGCGGTCGAGCGTGTTTTGAAGGGTGGCGCGGTCACGTTCATAGCGCATCAGGTCGATGCCGATCCCGGCAACCATTAGCATGCAGATGAACATGAACACGGCGAACATCGACATGGAGCCGCCTTCGTCGCGGCCGAAACGGCGAAGCCATACTGAGCGGGTCAAAATACCCCCGCGACGGCTTTCAATGCGGCAGTCAACAATCTGCTTATGCATCTCTAAAACCTTTACAAACTGTCTGCCGGGGGATGTCCCGGACCCCGTGCAGACGCATTACGTGCTTTGAAGGATATGAGTAGGATTCATGGCCAAAATGAGGCGGGTCGAAGGTCTTGCTGCGGTGTCCGTTCCCGATCCGGAGGCAATCCGCGCGCGACTTGCCGCATTGTTTCCGCCTTTCCCCGAAATTCGGGAAAAACCTACGTATCGAACCGCTTGACGGGGGGGCGTTTGCGCGGCGCCTGCGCATCATTGCGCCGGGCGGACAACTTCCCCTTCCTCCGGCCGGTCCGGGGCGGTTTTGGCGATGCGGGCCATTTCCATGCCGCGCGGCTGCGACTATATTGCCGGCATGAGTCTCCCGCCCGGCTTCCTTGATGAATTGCGCAACCGCATCAGCCTATCCCAGGTGGTGGGGCGTAAGGTCATGTGGGACACGCGCAAATCCAACCAGGGCAAGGGCGACATGTGGGCGCCGTGCCCGTTCCACCAGGAAAAATCCGCGTCTTTCCACGTCGATGACCGCAAGGGCTACTATTACTGCTTCGGCTGCCATGCGAAGGGCGACGCGATCACCTTCGTGCGGGAAACCGAAAACGTCGAATTCATGGAAGCGGTGGAAATCCTGGCCCGCGAAGCCGGGATGCCGATCCCCAAACGCGACCCGCAGGCGCAGCAGAAGGCCGACCGCCGCAGCCAGCTGGCCGAGGTCATGGACATGGCGGTGCAGTTCTACCGGCTGCAACTGAAACGCGGCGGGGCCGAGGCGGCGCGCGCTTATCTCGACCGGCGCGGGCTGAAACCCGAAACGCTCGACCGGTTCGAGATCGGTTTCGCGCCCGAAGGCTGGCAGAACCTGTGGGATCATCTGCGCGGCAAGGGCGTTGAAGAAGCCCTTATCATTGGCGCGGGGCTGGCCAAGCCGTCGAACAAGGGCAAGAAGCCCTATGACACGTTCCGCAACCGGATCATGTTCCCGATCCGCGATCCGCGCGGGCGCTGCATCGCGTTCGGCGGCCGGGCGATGGACCCGAACGACAACGCGAAATACCTCAATTCGCCGGAAACCGAGTTGTTCGACAAGGGCCACAGCCTTTACAACCACGGCCCCGCGCGCGAAGCGGCGGGCAAGGGGCAGCCGCTGATCGTGGCCGAGGGCTACATGGATGTGATCGCGCTGTCCGAAGCCGGTTTCGGCGCCACCGTCGCGCCGCTGGGAACCGCGATCACCGAAAGCCAGCTGCAATTGCTGTGGCGGATCGCTGCGGAACCGGTCATTGCGCTGGATGGCGACACGGCGGGACTGCGCGCGGCGATGCGGGTGATCGACCTTGCGCTGCCGCTGCTGGAGGCGGGCAAGTCGCTGCGTTTCGCGCTGATGCCCGAAGGCAAGGACCCCGATGATCTGATCCGCGCCGAGGGACCGGCGGCGATGCAGAAGCTGCTGGACGAGGCGATCCCGATGGTCGATCTGCTGTGGCGGCGCGAAACCGAAGGGCAGACCTTCGACAGTCCCGAACGCAAGGCGGCGCTGGACAAGGCGCTGCGCGACAAGATCAAGCTGATCCGCGATCCGTCGATCCGCGCCCATTACGGCCAGGCGATCAAGGATATGCGTTGGGATCTGTTCCGTCCCAATCGCCGTCAGGCCTTTGTGCCGGGGCAGGGCGCGCCCCGCGGCCCGTGGCGCGGCGCCGTCGGCCCCAGCCACCTGCCAAGCACAAAGACTTCGATGCTGGTGTCGGGGGACGATGCCGTGCAGGTCCGCCTGCGCGAAGCGATGATCCTGGCCACGCTGGTGCGCCACCCCGAACTGGTGTTGGAATTCGACCATCAGATCGAAAGGCTGGAGTGCGCCGATCCCGATTTCGAGCTGCTGCGCGACCGGTTGCTCGAGGCCGCGCATCACGGCGCAACCGCGGGGCTGGAAGACCGCCTGCACGAAGTGCTGGGGCCCGGGGTGCTTGAAAACCTCTTTGCGCTTCCCCATGTCGCCATAGCGCCCTCGGTGCGCCGGTCGGGCGATGCCGAAACCGCCCGCTTGGCCGTGTCCGAGGAATTCGCCAAGCTGCAGGCCGATCGTGGCCTGAGCGCCGAAATTGCCGAGGCCGAGGAAGAACTGGCCGGGGTCGCCGACGAGGCGGTGACCTGGCGGTTGCAGCAGGCCGCCGAAACCAAGAACCGCGCGGTGCGCAGCGAACAGGAAGACAGGTCACGCTATGACATCGGCAAGAACGGCGCCCGAATCAACCGCGACGAACGCGAAGCGTTGGACCGGATACTCGGGCAAATTAGTTTTACAAAACGGCCGCGCTAGCCGTTTTCGTGAAGAATTGGGAAAGAAATACGGGTAAACGGGTTTCCGAATCACAGATTCGCGCTAATGATTCGCCCTAACGAATCACCCGACATGTCCGCGCAGACTGCCCGTGCAGGAGAACTATATGGCCGCCAAAGACACCGAAGACCGCAAACCCGAAGACGATCAGGACGCCGAAGTCTCGCTCGATATGAGCCAGGCCGCCGTCAAGAAGATGATCGCCGAGGCGCGCGAAAAGGGCTACATCACCTATGATCAGCTCAACCAGGTGCTGCCGCCCGACCAGGTGTCCTCGGAACAGATCGAAGACGTGATGTCGATGCTGTCCGAAATGGGCATCAACATCATCGAGGACGAAGAGGCCGAGGAAGAAGATCAGAAATCCACCGCCGTGGTCGACGTGTCGTCGAACAAGGGTGAAGTGGCCGTTTCCGCCGGTACGACCGAGAAACTCGACCGGACCGATGACCCGGTGCGCATGTACCTTCGCGAAATGGGCTCGGTCGAACTGCTGTCGCGCGAAGGCGAAATCGCCATCGCGAAACGGATCGAGGCCGGCCGCAACACGATGATCCAGGGGCTGTGCGAAAGCCCGCTGACCTTCCAGGCCATCACCATTTGGCGCGACGAACTTCTGTCCGAAGACATCCTGCTGCGCGACGTGATCGATCTGGAAACCACGTTCGGCAACCAGATGGATGAAGAAGGCGAGGGCGGTGAAAGCGTCGTCGAAGCCGCCAATGTTCCGGCCGCGCCGAAGGACAAGAAGGACGAACCGGAACTCGACGCCGACGGCAACCCGATCCGCAGCGACGAGGACGAGGATGACGAGGACGAACAGGCCAACATGTCGCTGGCCGCGATGGAAGCGGCGCTGAAGCAGCGCGTGCTCGACACGCTCAACCGGATCGCCGAGGATTTCGAACACCTGTCGGAAATGCAGGATCTGCGGATCGCCGCGACGCTGAATGAAGACGACAGCTTCTCGGAAGAACAGGAAGCAACTTATCAGCAGCTGCGCTCGGAAATCGTCGAGCTGGTGAACGGGCTGCACCTGCACAACAACCGGATCGAGGCGCTGATCGACCAGCTTTACGGCATCAACCGCCGGATCATGCAGATCGACAGCTCGATGGTGAAGCTGGCCGACCAGGCCCGCATCAACCGCCGCGAATTCATCGAGGAATATCGTGGCCGCGAACTCGACCCGTCCTGGCTCGACGACATGGCGCAGAAACCCGGCCGCGGCTGGCAGGCGCTGATCGATCGGTCCACCGACAAGATCGAGGGGCTGCGCAACGACATGGCGCAGGTGGGCCAGTATGTCGGTCTCGACATCTCGGAATTCCGCCGCATCGTCAGCCAGGTCCAGAAGGGCGAAAAGGAAGCCCGCCAGGCCAAGAAGGAAATGGTCGAGGCCAACCTCCGGCTGGTGATCTCGATTGCCAAGAAATACACCAACCGCGGCCTGCAATTCCTTGATCTCATTCAGGAAGGCAACATCGGCCTGATGAAGGCGGTGGACAAGTTCGAATACCGCCGGGGTTACAAGTTCTCGACCTATGCGACCTGGTGGATCCGTCAGGCGATCACCCGCTCGATCGCCGACCAGGCCCGCACCATCCGTATCCCGGTCCACATGATCGAAACGATCAACAAGCTGGTCCGCACCGGGCGCCAGATGCTGCACGAAATCGGCCGCGAACCGACGCCGGAAGAACTGGCCGAAAAGCTGCAGATGCCGCTGGAAAAGGTCCGCAAGGTGATGAAGATCGCCAAGGAACCGATCAGCCTCGAAACCCCGATCGGGGACGAGGAAGACAGCCAGCTGGGCGATTTCATCGAGGACAAGAACGCGGTTCTGCCGATCGACGCGGCGATCCAGTCGAACCTGCGCGAGACGACGACGCGCGTGCTCGCCTCGCTGACGCCTCGTGAGGAGCGCGTGCTGCGCATGCGTTTCGG
>JAWVXM010000044.1:0-13931 GCA_033723255.1 Thalassovita sp. | reverse complement strand
TTGGGGATCGATTTGCCGCCCGTGGCGATCACAAGGTTGCGCCCCTCGACCACCTTGCGCTTGCCCTCGCTTTCGATCTGTAGCCGGAAACCGTCATCGGTTTTTTCCACGGCAGAGATGGTGGTGCGCAGCCACATCGTCGCGCCCGCCTTGGCCATTTCTTCCAGCAGCATCGCCACGATTTTCTTTGCGCTGTCATCGCAGAAAAGCTGCCCCAGCGTCTTTTCGTGCCACCCGATGCCGTGACGGCCGACAAGGTCGAGGAAATCCCACTGGGTGTAGCGCGCCAGCGCGGATTTGGCGAAATGCGGGTTCTGGCTCAGGAAATTGCCCGGCCCCGCATGCATGTTGGTGAAATTGCAGCGCCCGCCGCCCGAAATCCGGATCTTTTCCCCCGGCGCCTTGGCATGGTCCAACACCAACACGTCGCGCCCGGCGTGGATCGCGCACATCATGCCGGCTGCGCCGGCGCCAAGGATGATCGTCTCATACTGCATGGCGCGGGCCTGCCCGAAACTGCGGGCTTTGGCAAGACCGGCGGTTTCCCGACATTCAAAACGCTGGTCAGTGAATCGCATTCGCGCTAGACTGGCATCAGATCCCGCAAAGGGGCGATGACAGAGGCAGCAACGGCGGTATTCCGATGACGGCAATGGTGCATGGTTCCGTCCCGGCGCGGGACGTGGAACCGGTTCTTCCCAAGTGGTGGCGGACGATCGACAAATGGACGATGTCCTGCATCCTGATCCTGTTCGGGATCGGGCTGCTTCTGGGCTTTGCCGCCTCGCCCCCCTTGGCGGAAAAGAATGGTTTCGCGCCGTTCCATTACGTCCAGCGGCAGGCGTTTTTCGGCGGTTTGGCGCTTTGTGCGATGTTCATCACCTCGATGATGAACCCGACGCTTGTGCGCCGCCTTGCGGTGATGGGGTTTGTCGCGGCGCTGCTTTCCGTTCTGGCGCTGCCTATCTTGGGCACCGATTTCGGCAAGGGCGCGGTGCGCTGGTATTCGCTGGGGTTCGCCAGCGTGCAGCCGTCGGAATTTCTCAAGCCCGGTTTCGTGGTGGTGGCGGCGTGGCTGCTGGCGGCGGCGCAGGAAATCAACGGCCCGCCGGGGCGGATGTGGTCTTTCGCGCTGACGGTGTTCATCGTCATCGTCCTTGCGATGCAGCCGGATTTCGGCCAGGCGTCGCTGATCCTGTTTGCATGGGGCGTGATGTATTTCGTGGCCGGTGCCCCGATGCTGCTGCTGGTCGGAATGGCCGGGATGGTGGTTCTGGCCGGGACCTTCGCCTATAACAACTCGGAACATTTCGCGCGCCGGATCGACGGGTTCCTCAATCCCGAAATCGACCCCACGACGCAGCTGGGCTATGCCACCAAGGCAATCAGCGAGGGCGGATTTCTCGGGGTCGGGGTCGGCGAGGGCGAGGTGAAATGGTCGCTGCCCGATGCCCATACCGATTTCATCATCGCCGTGGCGGCGGAAGAATACGGGCTCATCCTCGTGCTGATCATCATCGGGCTCTATGCCTCGATCGTGTTGCGCTCGTTCTACCGGTTGATGAAGGAACGCGACCCGTTCACCCGGCTGGCCGGGACCGGGCTGGCGGCGATGTTCTGCGTGCAGGCGCTGATCAACATGGGCGTGGCGGTGAAGCTTCTGCCGGCCAAGGGGATGACCCTGCCTTTCGTCAGCTATGGCGGGTCGTCGCTGATCGCGGGGGGAATCGCGGTGGGAATGCTTCTGGCCTTCACCCGCAGCCGGCCGCAGGGGCAGATCGGCGATATCCTGCGCGGACATATGCGATAGGGCGCGAAGGGCGTTTCATCGCCCATCGGTTTTCTTTAGAAGCCAACGCCACGGAATTTGGAATTTTCCGGTCCCCCGGGGCCGGCTAGGAGGAAAGGATGACTGCTCCGCTTCTCGTTATCGCCGCCGGCGGCACCGGCGGGCACATGTTCCCCGCGCAGGCCCTGGCCGAGGTGATGCTGCGCAAGGGGTGGCGGGTGAAGCTGTCCACCGATGCGCGGGGCGCGCGCTATACCGGCGGGTTCCCGCATTCGGTCGAAATCGAACAGGTGTCCAGCGCGACCTTCGCCCGTGGCGGATTTCTGGCCAAGGCATTGGTGCCGCTGCGCATCCTTGGCGGCATTGCGGGCATGGTGGTGCGGATGAAGCGCGACCGCCCGGATGTTGTTGTGGGGTTCGGTGGCTACCCGTCGATCCCGGCCCTGGGCGCGGCCACGATCCTGGGCCTGCCACGGATGATCCATGAACAGAACGGGGTGCTGGGACGGGTGAACCAGTTCTTTGCCAAGCGGGTCGACGCAATCGCCTGCGGCACCTGGCCCACGACCCTGCCCGAAGGGGTTGAGGGCCATGATATCGGCAACCCGGTGCGGGCCGCCGTGCTTGACCGCGCCGGTGCCGGATACATCACGCCCGGCGATTACCCGATGTCGATCCTTGTCATCGGAGGCAGCCAGGGCGCGCGGATCCTGTCCGATGTCGTGCCCGCCGCCATCGCATCGCTGCCCGAGGACTTGCTTGCCAATGTCCGCGTGTCCCATCAGGCCCGTGACGAGGATGGCGAAAGGGTTGCCCGGTTCTATGCCGAACAGGGTATCGCCGCCGATGTGCAGCCGTTCTTCCACGACGTACCCAGCCGGATGAGCGAGGCGCAGCTGGTGATCAGCCGATCCGGGGCGTCCAGCGTTGCCGATCTGAGCGTGATCGGCCGCCCGTCGATCCTGATCCCCTATGCCGCCGCGACAGGCGACCACCAGACCGCCAATGCGCGTGGGCTGGTCGATGCCGGCGGCGCGATCCTGATCCCGGAAAACCGGCTTGATGTTCCCACCCTGACAGAGCAGATAGCCACGGTGCTCACCAATCCGCGCGGGGCAAGCATGATGGCGCAGGCGGCGCTGTCGCGCGGCAAACCGGACGCGGCGCGGGAACTGTGCGAAATGGTCGAGGCGTTGGCAGAGAAAGGCAAGACATGAACGCGGCAACCAAACTTCCCGTCGATATCGGCCCGATCCATTTCGTCGGCATCGGCGGGATCGGCATGTCGGGCATCGCCGAGGTGCTGCTGAACCTCGGCTACACCGTGCAGGGCAGCGACCTGAAGGCATCGAAGATCACCGACCGCCTGACCGGGATGGGGGCGACCGTGTTCGAGGGCCAGCGCGCCGAGAACCTTGAAGGCGCCGAGGTGGTGGTGATTTCTTCCGCCATCAAGCCGGGCAATCCGGAACTGGACGAAGCGCGCCGGCTCGGCCTGCCGGTGGTGCGCCGGGCCGAGATGCTGGCCGAACTGATGCGCCTGAAATCCAACGTCGCCGTCGCCGGCACCCATGGCAAGACCACCACCACGACGATGGTGGCGACGCTGCTGGACGCGGGCGGTGTGGACCCGACCGTGATCAATGGCGGCATCATCCACGCCTATGGGTCGAACGCGCGGGTGGGCGCGTCCGACTGGATGGTGGTGGAAGCCGATGAAAGCGACGGCACCTTCAACCGTCTGCCCGCGACCATCGCCATCGTCACCAATATCGATCCCGAACACATGGAACACTGGGGCTCGATCGAGAACCTGCGCAAGGGGTTCCTCGATTTCGTGTCCAACATCCCGTTCTACGGGCTGGCCGTGTGCTGCACCGATCACCCCGAAGTGCAGGCGCTGGTCGGCAAGATCACCGACCGCCGCGTGACGACCTTCGGCTTCAACGCCCAGGCCGATGTGCGCGCCGTCAACCTCACCTACAAGGCGGGCGTTGCGCATTTCGACATCGCGCTGCAGGCCGAGGAGATCGTGATCGAGAACTGCACCCTGCCGATGCCGGGCGATCACAACGTGTCGAACGCGCTTGCCGCCGTCGCGGTCGCGCGCCATCTGGGCATGAAGGCCGATGAAATCCGCGATGCGCTCGCCGGGTTCAAGGGCGTCAACCGCCGCTTCACCAAGGTGGGGGAAGCCAATGGCGTGACCGTCATCGACGATTATGGCCACCACCCGGTGGAAATCGCCGCCGTTCTGAAAGCCGCGCGGCAGGCCACCGAGGGTCGGGTGATCGCGGTGCACCAGCCGCACCGTTATTCGCGGCTGCATTCGCTGTTCGACGATTTCTGCGCCTGCTTCAACGACGCCGACGTGGTCGGCATCGCCGAAGTCTTCGCCGCCGGCGAGGACCCGATCGAGGGCGCCACGCGCGACGACCTGGTGGCCGGGCTGGTCCGCCACGGCCATCGCCACGTCCGCGCCGTCACGTCCGAGGACGATCTGGAACGGCTGGTGCGCGAACAGGCGCGGCCGGGGGATATGGTCGTCTGCCTTGGGGCCGGGACCATTTCGGCATGGGCCAACCGGTTGCCGGAACGGTTGAGGGGCTGAGCGATGGCGGGGGACGGACAGGACATATTGGTGCGCCCCGTCACTCTGTCTGATCTGTCCGATCTGCGGCAGCTCTATCTTGAACTCACCTCTGGTGCCGACGTTCCTGATGGGGAGGAGGGGCAGGCGAAGCTCGCCGAAATCCTCGCTCATCCGGGAACCACCCTTTTCGGCGCGGATATCGACGGTCGGCTTGTCGCGGTGGCGAGCCTGCATATCTGCCCGAACCTGACCTTCGGCGGACGTCCCCATGCCCGGATCGAGAATGTCGTGAGCCTGCAGGCGATACGCGGCACGGGTGCCGGGCGCGCAGTGACGGAGGCGGCGATTGGCGAAGCCTGGGCGCAGGATTGCGTGAGTATTATCCTGTTGTCCGGCAAGTCCCTCGGCGCGAAAGGGTTCTATGAAAAGCTGGGTTTTAATGCCGATGATAAATGGGGCATGATCCTGCGACCGGAGAGGGTGGCGGAAGCCGGTTGAGTATTTGAACAACGATGAAGGGCAGGGCGTGGGCGACGGGCTGAAACGACGGATCGGGCTGGGGCTGCTGACCGCCTATGGCATTGGCGTCATGGTGGGGGCGGGCATTTATGTACTGGTGGGGGCCGTAGTGGCCGATGCCGGTGTCTGGGCGCCGATATCCTTTCTGATTGCCGGGCTGATCGCGGTGCCCACTGCGCTGAGCTATGCCGAGTTTTCCACCCGCATTCCAGAAGCCGCCGGCGAGGCGATCTTTGTTGCCAAGGGGCTGAAAGTGCAATGGCTGGGAGTGGCGGTCGGGCTGGTCATCGTGCTGGCCGGAACGGTGTCGGCCGGGGCGGTGCTGCGCGGCGGCAGCGGCTATTTCACCGCGCTGGTGGACGTGCCGCAGGATGCGGCGATCCTTGGGTTGGGGCTGTTTCTGACGCTGGTGGCGGTGCTGGGCGTGCTGGAAAGCCTGTCACTGGCCGCGGTGCTGACGGCGGTTGAACTGATCGGTCTGGCGTTGGTGGTCTGGGCGGGCATGCGCGCACCGCCAAGCGCCGATCTGATGCAGATCGCCCCGCCGGTCTGGGCCGGGATCGGGGCAGGAGTGGTGCTCGCCTTCTTTGCCTTCATCGGCTTTGAGGATCTGGTCAACATGGCCGAAGAGGTCGATCGCCCGACGAAGAACCTGCCGCGCGCCATCCTGCTTGCGCTACTGATCACCAGCTTGGTCTACGGGCTGGTGGCCTATGCGGCAGTGCGCGCGGTGCCGGTGGCGGAACTGTCGCTCAGCGAACGGCCGTTGGCGCTGGTCTGGCAGCGCGGTGGCATGGGGTCGGCGGCGGTGCTGTCGGCCATCGCGGTGGCGGCGGCGCTGAACGGGGTGCTGGCGCAGATCGTGATGGCCAGCCGTGTGCTTTACGGGCTGGGGCGGCGCACCGGGGCGCTGTCGCTGTTTCACCGCGCCAATCCGCGTTTCGGTACCCCGGTTCTGGCGACGCTGCTGATCGGCGCGGCGGTGATCGGTGCTGCGCTGCGCCTTCCGGTGGCCACGCTGGCCGAGACAACCTCGGCCCTGCTGCTTTGTGTCTTCGTGATGGTCAATCTGTCGCTGATCGTGCTGAAACGCCGCCAACCCGAAGCGCCGTTCCATGTGCCGATGACGGTGCCGGTGCTGGGATTAGTGTTGGCGCTGGCTGCGCTTGCGGTAACTTTCGGGGTGCTGGCGTGAGCCTTTCCATCATCCTGGCCTGCGGCTGGTTCGTGGCGGCCAATATAGTGCCATGATCCCGTCACGGCGCGCACACTGGCCGCAGGCCGGGGTGCTGATCGTGGTAGGCATGGCGACCGGGGCTTCGTGTTCTGTCAGCTCGGGGTTTGGATGGGGCTGCTGTTCCTGGCTGCCGCGATGTCATCGCCCGTGCCATTGATCTGATCATCAAAGCATTTTGAGGACCTCCCTTGGAGGGATGCCAGCCAATCGCTTGCGATTGGCAACGCCCGACCCGCCCCCATGGGGCGGGCGCTTCTCGCCCACCCCGCGGGCCGGGCGCGACGATACGGAGAGGGGGGAGAGGTGTTTGCCCCTGTCGGGTTTTGTCTTTAAGACGCATTCAAACCGAATTGAGGGCGCGAAGATGATCCAGAACCTGCCGGAAGTGCGCGGGCGGCTGACCCAGGACAAACTGCTGTCCGATCTCACATGGCTGCGCGTCGGCGGTCCGGCGGATGTGCTGTTCCAGCCCGCCGATCTGCAAGACCTTCAGACATTCCTGAAGGCGCTGCCCGAGGACGTGCCGGTCTTCCCGATGGGGGTCGGGTCCAACCTGATCGTGCGCGACGGCGGCATCCGCGCGGTGGTGATCCGGCTTGGCCGCGGTTTCAATCATATTGAGATCGAGGGCAACCGGGTGACGGCGGGCGTCGCGGCGCTTGATGCCCATGTGGCGCGCAAAGCGGCAGAGGCGGGGCTGGACCTGACCTTCCTGCGCACGATCCCCGGGTCGATCGGCGGCGCGGTGCGGATGAACGCGGGCTGCTACGGGACCTACACGGCGGATGTCTTTGTCAGCGCAAAGGCGGTCACGCGGGACGGTGAACTGGTCGAACTCGGCCCCGAGGACATGCAGTTCGGATACCGCCAAAGCGTTCTGCCCGAAGGCTGGGTGCTGGTCGAGGCGACTTTCGAGGCGCCGGAAGGCGACCCCGAGGCGCTGGCCGAGCGGATGGAGGCGCAACTGAAAAAGCGCGACGAAACCCAGCCCACAAAGGATCGCAGCGCCGGCAGCACCTTCCGCAATCCCGCCGGGTTTTCCAGCACGGGTCGCGCCGATGATGTGCATGATCTGAAGGCGTGGAAGGTGATCGACGATGCCGGGATGCGCGGCGCGCGCAAAGGCGGCGCGCAGATGAGCGAGAAGCATTCGAATTTCCTGATCAACACCGGTGATGCAACCGCGTCGGACCTCGAAGGACTGGGCGAAGAGGTGCGAAAAAAGGTTTACGAAAACAGCGGTATCACGCTAGAGTGGGAAATCATGCGGGTCGGCGAACCGGCCCCGGAATAAGCGCCGGCAAAAGGCGCAAGCAGGCAGGGCCGAAAAGGTCCATATAATAAGCAATAAGGCCGTTTCAGCGGCCACGCGATTGAGGCAAATGGGTATGTCGAGCAGGGCAACCCCGGTAGTTGCAGTGTTGATGGGCGGCCCCTCGGCTGAACGCGAGGTGTCGCTGACCACAGGGCGCGAATGCGCCGCGGCGCTCCGGGACGAAGGTTATGAAGTGGTCGAGGTCGATGCCGGCCGCGATCTTGCCCTGCGCCTTGAAGAAATCAAACCGGATATGGTGTTCAACGCCCTGCATGGCCGCTGGGGCGAGGATGGCTGTGTGCAGGGGATGCTGGAATGGATGCAGATCCCCTATACCCATTCCGGCGTTCTGGCCTCGGCCATGGCGATGGACAAGGAACGCTCGAAACAGGTCTACCGCGATGCCGGCCTGCCGGTGGTGCCCAGCGTCCTGGCGGGCAAGGACGAGGTGGCCGCGCGCCACGTGATGGCGCCGCCCTATGTGGTCAAGCCCTACAACGAGGGTTCCAGTGTCGGCGTCTATATCGTGCAGGAAGCCGCCAATGCGCCGCCGCAGCTGTCCGATGACATGCCCGATACGGTGATGGTCGAAGAATACGTGCCGGGCCGCGAACTGACCGCGACGGTGATGGGCGACAAGGCGCTGACCGTCACCGATATCTATTCCGAAGGCTGGTATGACTACCATGCCAAGTACAGCACCGGCGGATCGCGCCACGTGGTGCCCGCCGAAATCCGGCAGGACGTCTTCGATGCCTGCATGGATTACGCCCTGCGCGCCCATCACGCGCTTGGCTGCAAGGGGATCAGTCGCACCGATTTCCGCTGGGACGAAACGCGCGGGATCGACGGGCTGTTCCTGCTGGAAACCAATACGCAGCCGGGGATGACGCCGACCTCGCTTTCGCCGGAGCAGGCGCAGGCGGTGGGGATCAGTTTCGGCAAGCTCTGCCGCTGGCTGGTGGAGGACGCGTCTTGCAACAGGTGACCCGCCCCGATCCGGCGCCGTCGCGCTGGTCCTACCGGTTGCAGCGGCTGATGCTGACGCCTCTGTTCCGGACGCTGATCCGGACCGGCCTGCCGATGATGGCGGCCTTTGTCGGCGCGATGATCTATTTCGGGCAGCAGGATAACCGCGATGCGTTCCGGCTGTGGCTGGTCGATATCCGCAACGAAATCCAGACCCGGCCGGAATTCATGGTCAAGCTGATGGCGATCGACGGGGCCGGGGTTAGCGTGGCCGAGGATATCCGCGAAATCACCCCGATCGATTTTCCGATCAGTTCCTTCGACCTGGACCTCGACGAGATGCGCCGCACCATCGCCGACCTGCCGGCGGTCAAGGATGTCAGCCTTCGGGTGCGCCCGGGAGGCGTGCTGCAGGTCAACGTGACCGAACGGGTGCCAGCGATCCTGTGGCGTGGCGAAGGTGATCTAGCGCTGCTTGACGAGAACGGATTCTATGTCCGCCAGGCCGGGGCGCGGGCGGATTACGCCGAATTGCCGCTGATCGCGGGCGAGGGCGCGGACCGGGCGGTGCCCGAGGCTCTGGCTCTGATCCGGGCGGCCGCTCCCCTGCAGCAGCGTCTGCGCGGGCTGGTGCGGATCGGTGAGCGGCGATGGGACATGGTGCTGGATCGCGGCCAACGCATCCTGCTGCCGGCAGAACAGCCGGTGCCGGCGCTGGAACGGGTCATCGCGCTGCATCAGGCACAGGACGTGATGGCGCGCGACCTCGCGCTTGTCGATATGCGGATCGGGTCACGTCCGACCATCAGAATGACACAGGCCGCCATCGAGCAGTGGTGGCGCATAAACAAGATCGGTTTCAAGGACTGACGGCATGATTGAACTGTATGAATCCCAACGGGCGATGCGGGCAATGCGCAAGGCGGCGATGCAGCGGGGCGTGGTTGCCATTCTCGATGTGGGCAGTTCGAAAATTGCCTGCCTCGTGCTGCGTTTCGACGGCACGGATCGCGGTTTCGAAAGCGAAGGGGTGGGGCCGCTGGCAGGGCAGGCCGGGTTCCGGGTGATCGGTGCCGCCACAACCCGGTCGCGCGGCGTGAAATTCGGCGAAATCAGTGCCATGCCGGAAACCGAACGTGCTATTCGCACCGCTTTGCAGGCGGCGCAGAAGATGGCGAATATCCGGGTAGATCACGTGATCGCCTGTTTCGCCGGTGCCGATCCGCGCAGCTATGGGCTTGCCGGGCAGATCGATGTCGAGGATCAGATCGTCACCGAACAGGATATCAGCCGCGTGCTGTCGGCATGTGACGTGCCCGATTACGGCATGGGGCGCGAGGTGTTGCATGCGCAGCCGGTCAATTTCGCGCTGGATCACCGGTCGGGCCTGTCCGATCCACGCGGTCAGCTGGGCAACAGCCTGTCCACCGACATGCACATGCTGACCGTCGATGCGACCGCGGTGCAGAATCTGGCCCATTGCGTCAAGCGCTGCGATATGGAACTGGCCGGGATCGCAAGCTCCGCCTATGTGTCCGGCATCTCGGCGCTGGTCGAGGATGAACAGGAACTGGGGGCGGCCTGCATTGACATGGGCGGCGGCGCCACCAGCATTTCGATCTTCATGAAGAAACACATGATCTATGCCGACAGCGTGCGCATGGGCGGCGTTCACGTGACCGGCGACATCTCGATGGGTCTGTCGGTACCGCACGCCACCGCCGAACGGATCAAGACCTTCTATGGCGGCGTCGTGGCGACCGGCATGGATGACCGCGAAGTGATCGAAACCGGCGGCGATACCGGCGATTGGGAACACGACCGCCGCTCGGTCAGCCGGGCCGAGCTGATCGGCATCATGCGGCCGCGGGTCGAGGAGATCCTCGAAGAGGTGCGGGCGCGGCTCGACGCGGCGGGGTTCGAACACCTGCCCAGCCAGCAGATCGTGCTGACCGGCGGCAGCAGCCAGATCCCCGGGCTCGACGGGTTGGCCAGCAAGATCCTGGGTCAGCAGGTGCGTCTGGGCCGCCCCTTGCGGGTGCACGGGCTGCCGCAGGCGGCGACGGGGCCGGGATTCGCCAGTGCCGTGGGCATGTGCCTGTTCGCCGCCCATCCGCAGGACGAATGGTGGGATTTCGACCTGCCGGTGAATCGCTACCCGGCGCGGTCGCTGAAACGCGCGGTGAAGTGGTTCAAGGATAACTGGTGAGGGGCCTTCCGGCCAGCATGCTCCGCCTCCGGCGGGAGTATTTGCACCAACAAGAAAGCGGGAAGCCCTTGTCCTTCTTCTTGGTGCAAATACTCCGGGGGGTTGGGGGCTGGCCCGGCCGTTGATTGCATTGTGATAGCTTGAACTGGGCGGGATTTTGGCTATCGCTGCGGTCGTGGTAAATGTCTGTCAAGGACGAAGGCCGAATGCATCATCCGGTGGTTTTCTGGATATCCCCGGTATCCAGAACCGGAGAGGCGTCGATATCCTCGGCGTCCAGCATCGAGGCGACACGTTCCAACGATGCCACCAGCATCGCCTGCTCCCAGTCCTCCATCGCGGAAAACTTTCGCACGAAGCGCTGCTGCAGCGGGTCGGGCGCGTCGTGCAGGGTCTGCTGCCCCTTGGCGGTCACAACGATATTGGTCTGCCGCCGGTCAACTGCGGATTTCTCCCGACTGACCAGTCCCTGCTTCACCAGCTTGTCGACAAGCGACGTGACCGTAGCCTGCGACACGCGCATGCGCCGGGAAATTTCCTTGGCCGTGGTCTGACCCGTTTCACCCACGATCTGCAACACGCGGAACTGAACCGCGGTCACCCCGGAGGACTGGGCCAATTCCCGCCCGAACAGATCGGTCGCCCGCAGGATGCGGCGCAACGCGATCAGACTGACATCGACGCGATCCATGTAGCCTCTCAAATCTACGACTTCGAAAGGATATGAAGAGTTGCTTTGCATATCAACATAATAATAATTTAGCTTGGCAAAGCAATAGCGGCGGAAATATACGCAAATATTCAAGCAATAGGCCAATTATTGGAAAATTTGCTTAGGGTATTGAAATTTTTGATCCGAGACATTACTTAGCCCCTCAAATCAATGCAGGAGACCATTCGAACGATGCAACAAGCACGGAGACTTTCAGACATGGCACTACCGGCGCTCCGTGAGCCCCGCGCGGAAGACGGCGCGGACATCTGGGAGCTGGTGCGCAACTGCAAACCGCTCGACGAGAACTCCATGTACTGCAATCTGATCCAGTGCGATCATTTCCGTGACACCTGCGTGGTGGCGGAACTGGACGGTGAAATCGTGGGCTGGATTTCCGGTTACATTCTGCCCCAGGACCCCGAAACCCTGTTCGTCTGGCAGGTCGCCGTGTCGAAGAAGGCGCGCGGAATGGGCTTGGGCGGCAAGATGCTGAACGACATTCTTGATCGTGAAGCCTGCGAAAACGTCTGTCAGGTTCAGACGACGATTACTGACGACAATGACGCATCCTGGGGCCTGTTTCGCAAGTTCGCCCGCGTCAACGGGGGCGACATCGACTCCGAGCCCCACTTCACCAAGGCCCGGCATTTCCGGGATCTGCACCAGACCGAGAACATGGTCACGATCTCGCTCAAGGGCCAGATGCGCGCCGCTGCCTGACGCATGTGGCGCCCGCCCATCCTCACCTCCCCCATTCTCTTACCAGAAGGAAGTCATATGTTGACGTCTCCGTCCGATCCCACTGTCTTCAAACGCCGCGAATCCGAAGCCCGCTCCTACTGCCGCGGCTTCGACACGGTATTCACGCAGGCAGCCGGATCCGAACTGATCGACTCCGATGGCCGCCGCTACATCGATTTCCTGGCCGGCTGTTCCTCGCTCAATTACGGCCATAACGATCCCGACATGAAAAAGGCGCTGATCGATCACATCAGCGCCGACGGGATCGCCCACGGGTTGGACCTGCATACCGAGGTCAAGGCGCGGTTCCTGACCGCGTTCGAAACCCACATCCTGAAGCCGCGCAACATGGATCACCGGGTAATGTTCACCGGCCCGACCGGCGCCAATGCCGTCGAAGCGGCGATGAAGCTGGCCCGCAAGGTGGCCGGCCGCACCAACATCATCTCCTTCACCAACGGCTTTCACGGCGTGACGCTGGGCGCACTGGCCGCGACCGGAAACGGTTATCACCGGGGCGGCGCGGGCATCGTGCTGGGCGGCGTGACCCGCATGCCCTATGAGGGCTACATGGGGTCGGATATCGACACCGCTTTGATGCTGGAAAAAATGCTGGGCGACCCCTCTTCGGGCGTCGATGCCCCGGCCGCGATCATGTTCGAAACGATCCAGGGCGAAGGCGGGCTGAACGCCGCCAGCGCCGAATGGGTCCGGAAGATCGCCAAGATCGCCAAGAAACATGGTGCTCTGCTGATCATCGACGATATCCAGGCCGGCTGCGGCCGCGCCGGCAGCTTCTTTTCCTTCGAAGATTTCGGGGTTCAGCCGGATATCGTGACGATGGCGAAATCGATTTCGGGCTTCGGCCTGCCGATGGCGCTGATGCTGGTGCGCCCCGAGCATGACAAGTTCGGCCCCGCCGAACATAACGGCACCTTCCGGGGCAACACCCACGCCTTTGTCACCGCCCGTATCGCGATCGAAAAATTCTGGGCCGACGACGGTTTCCGGGACCAGCTGAAACAGAAAGAACGGATCATCCTGTCGGCGCTGGCGGCGATTTCGGAAATGGTGCCGGGTGCCCGGCTGAAGGGTCGCGGCCTGATGCGCGGCGTCGATGTCGGTTCCGGCGACCTGGCGGCCGCAATCTGCGCCCGCGCCTTCGAAAACGGGCTCATCATCGAAACCTCGGGACCCAATGACGAGGTGGTCAAGATCCTGGCCCCGCTCACCACACCCGACACCGTGCTGCGCAAGGGGCTGAACATCCTGCTGGATGCGGTGCGCGACACGACCAACGACATGAAATTCGCAGCGGAGTAACGCAAATGATCGTCAGAGACTTCAACAAGATCATCCAGGATGAACGCGATCGCGTCGTATCGGACGCGCAATGGACCAGCGTTCGCATGCTGCTGGCCGATGACGGGATGGGCTTTTCCTTCCACATCACCTTCCTGCAGGAAGGGTCCGAGCACACGTTCGAATACAAGAACCATTTCGAAAGCGTCTACTGCATGCAGGGCAAGGGTTCGATCACCGATCTGGCCACCGGAGAAACCCACGAAATCACCCCGGGCGTGATGTACGCGCTGAACGAACATGACCGCCACATCCTGCGTGCCGAGGAAGAACTGGTCATGGCCTGTGTCTTCAACCCGCCGGTCACCGGCGCCGAGGTGCATCGCGAAGACGGCTCCTACGCACCGGCGGAGGAACTGGCCGAGTAATCCGATGACCCATACAGTTGAAAAAATCGGTGGCACGTCCATGTCTCGGCTGGACGTGCTGCGCGACACGCTGTTCATCGGCGATCGTGACGAAGACACGCTTTACGGCCGTAT